>NZ_JBHCHN010000020.1:0-113645 GCF_041802885.1 Streptococcus sp. | reverse complement strand
TAGTGAGGGCTTTGTGGTTGGTCATTTATTGGCCTGAAATGCCGAGGGACAAACTAATCCACTCTACTGACGAGCACCCCAAAATATGCGGCAGGCATGAGTATAAGAATACGACACAGTAATCAGTAGATAAGCTCTCTATTTCTTTATTAGAAGGAGGAACCTCGTTATGGATATTCTTTATGAATCCTGTGCAGGTATTGATGTCCATCAAGCCAACATCGTCGTTTGTATCCTACACGGCCCACTCACCTCAACTCGTCCAAAGCGTGAGATGGCTACCTTTGAGACAACAACTAAAGGCCTGCGTGCTTGCCATGATTTTCTCAGTCAATTTCATGTGGAAGCCGTTGGCATGGAAAGTACAGGTGTCTATTGGCGACCTGTCTGGCATGCCTTGTGCAACGATTTTGAGTTGATTCTAGCCAATCCAGCTCACATGAAAGCCATCCCTGGTCAGAAAACAGATAAGAAAGATGCACATTGGATTGCCAAATTAACACGGATTGGTCTGCTTCCTCGGAGTTTCGTTCCTGATGAAACCATTCAAGAATTGCGGGAGTTGACCAGACAGCGGAAACATTATGTGGAAAGTCGTAATCGAGAAACCAACCGTATTCATAAAATTCTTCAGTCAGGTGGTATTAAGCTAACGACCTATATCGAAGATATAATGGGGTTATCTGGTCGCAACCTTCTTCAGCTGTTGATTGATGGGACGCCTATCACAGCTCGCATTGTCCATCAATCCGTTTACACTAGCTTGAAGAAGAAGGTGCCACAACTTCTGGAAGCCTTGGACGGCTATTTCTCTGACCATCACCGTTTTATGTTAACTCAGTCTTTGGAGTTTTATGATTTCTATCAGAAGCAGATTGAGTTATTAGAAGAGCGAATCAATTGTTATTTAACGCAATATGAAGACCAAGTAGAAATTCTGGATTCTATTCCAGGTATTGATTGGATTACAGCTTCTGTTATCATTTCTGAGGTTGGAGTTGATATGAGTCAGTTTCCCACTGCTGGACATTTAGCTTCTTGGGTAGGACTTTGTCCAGGTAATCATGAGAGCGCTGGTAAGAAACGAAGTACCAAGATTCGACACGGGAATTCCTATTTGAAGAAATGCTTGTGTCAAGCAGCCTTCGCTGTCAAAAGACAAAAAGGCAGCCCCTTAGCAGAACGATATTATCAGATTCAAAGTCGGCGTGGTCCGCAAAAAGCAACCATTGCCCTCGCCCATCAACTATTAAAGATAGCCTATATCCTCTTGAAAGAGCAGATGACTTATCCAGCATTTTTAGCACAGAAAAAGACTACTAGGGACGAGCTAGCAGCCTAACATAAAAATTTTTCGCTTTGATTATATCATAGGGAGGGAATTTTTGCATTCTTTTTAGTTTTCGTTGTCCCACCTCCGCACAGCTCCAAAGGTTTGGGGAACCTTTGGAGGTTGGAAATGGAGCGAACACCGTTCGCATCAATCGTATAGGGCTATAAAAGCTGAATTATCAGCGTATTAGAGCCCACTCAACCACTGCGCCATTAATATCTAAAACGAAAAAATAGAGTTTGGAACTTCTTTTGTCCCAAACTCTTTTTACTCTTCTTTTAAGATTTCAGAGCTGGAGGTTCGTTCAAACTCGATAAATCTGGAGGCGTTTTTACGGAGGCTTAGATTTGCATCGTAGTCCTTGGCAAAGACGCCAGCATAGAGGCACTCCAGCAGGAAGGTGATGGAAGTGTCGGTTGAGAAGGTGCCAATCTTGGAATAGAGCTTTTCGCGAGTCGCCAACCGTAAGACATGTCTGGCCAGAGCTGTGGAACTATTGTCTCCAATGCTGGTCAGGAGGATGGTGGGAATACCTTGGCGCTTGAGCAATTGCATCATCTGAATCAGCAGGGCAGTCTCCCCTGAATAGGAAATAAAAATGGCGCAGCTCTTTTTCTTGGCCAAATAGGCATTGAACATGACCTCCCCCTGAAGCTGGTGAATCCGCACATCCTTTTGAATCCGGGACATTTGCAGGGCAAATTCTTGGGCATTGAGGAGATTGTTGCTGGCGGCGAAGATATGGATGGTTTCGGACTGAACAAGCAGGTTGACAGCAGCCTCCAAGGCTTCTCCTTTATTGAGGGAAAGGGTGTCATCAATGGCTTCTTTTTTCAGGGAAGATAGGTTGGAGGCGATGGTAGCCATATCATCTTCTGCTTGAAAGGGAAGATTGGCGTCGATGCCGGTCTTTTGGGAATCCAGGTAGGCCAATTCATCTAAGAAAGCCTCCTTGAAATCCACCCAGCCTTGAAAATCCAGCTTTTTGGCAAAACGCACCAGGGCTGACTTGGAGGTGTAAACGGCCTCCGCAATCTCAACTGTGGATTTCCTTCGGATGGCGTATTTTTCCTTCAGGATGTAATCAGCAATGACCCTCTCATTGGGCGAAAAGGGGTATAGCTCCATTTTTTCAATTAAAAACATAACAAACCTCTCTGAAACAGTGTTTACAAAAAGCCACTTTTTAAGGAAAGACTTTGTGAACAGGTGACCGTATTCAGGATAACCTCTAGCTTTATTATATCAAAATGTTACAATTAGGCTAAGAAAAAGCAAGGAGGTGAAAATGAAGCATCGACTGACAAAACTAACCATCTTTCAGAGATATCAAAATTCCTATTTTGCCTATTTCTTGATGTATAATTTTTATTTCCTATCCTGGGCTCTCTTTTCCACCTTAATTTCGGTCTACTTACTGGATCTGGGCTTCAGGGCCTCTCAAGTTTCCATGGTTGTCTCGGTCTCCTTCTTGGCTTCCATGGTCACCCAACCCCTCATCGGCTATCTGAATGACCGCTTTGATAGTCGTTTCGTCACTACCATCCTCTTTGGTGTCACCATTCTGGGCTCCCTCTTGATGATGAGCACTAGAAATATCTGGTGGATAACCCTAGCCTATTCCTTGGTTCTTCTCATTGTCAACGGCACCGTACCTATTATGGAAAAGTTGGCTGTCTCCAGTCCCTTCTCCTATGGGAAAATTCGGATTTGGGGAACGATTGGCTTTGCCTTGGGAACACAGATTTCTGGTTTCATCTATGATGCCATTTCTCCCCAAGCTATCTTTATGGCCTTTATTCTGACTATGATACTAACTATTCTGGGAACTTTGGGAACGGAAAAAAGTCAGGAGCAGGGGCCAAGCACAAAAGGAGAAGATGGAAGGAAGGTTGGTCTGAGAACTTTTTTGGGCAATAGAAAATTTTTGGGATACTTGCTACTGGTTTTCCTCTTTTCAGGAGCCAATAACACAGGACACACCTATATCCCAGCCATGCTCAATCAAGAAAGGATGGCAGTGGGTTTGGTAACGACGGTTATCTCCATTTCAGTAATCTGTGAATCACCTGTTACCCTTTTTTCTAATCGCTTTATGGACCGCTTGACCAGCAAAACCATTTTTACAGCTGTTATTATCCTGATTGGTCTTCAATATTTGGTTTATTGGTTGCCTCTTGATTTGACTTATAAGGTTTTGGTAACTTTGCTGTTTAAGCATACAACTGGAATGGTTTTTATCATGCTCAACATGAAGATTGTCAATTCCTTGGTGGACAAAGCGGTCTTGATAACAGCCCTCAGCCTTGTTCAAACCATTCGTAGCTTGGGCTCGATTACCTTTCAAAACATTTCAGGATTTATATTAGACCATTCATCATATAACGCATTGTTTTTCTTCCTCCTGATGACGATGGTCCTTAGTTTTATTTTCTTGCAATTCCTTCGATTGCCAAATGGTAATGAAGAAGCCCTGTTTCGTTAGTAGAAAGGAGAAGAAAAGGTGATTCACATCAGAGGAATTCTAGCCTATGCCTTCGCTGGGCTCATGGTGGGGCTTTTCTGGCCCCTTGTGGCTACACCCTTTGGATCGTTTGCAGGCCTTGTCGCTGGTTTCTTCATCATTGGACCAGTCTGGTATATCTGCCATTATCGGGGATGGATTCCACAGAGTAAAGATCAGGTGGCTATCGATATGGGGGCTGCTATCGGGATGAGCGTCTTGGTCAGAGGCTTTCTGGAGCATGGTTTGTCACAGACCCTGATGGCCATGCCAACCCTTCTCTGTCTTGCCCTTGGAGCAAGTCTTGCGGGCTGGCTCTATGCTATAATAGAGAGAGGAGGGAGAAAGTGACCCTCTATCAAGATCTCACCACCATTCTAGGCGGCTTTCTTCTCCCCTTTGCCATCCTTATCCTTTGGGGCAGACTGGTGGATCGTTTGGGCCCTCTTGGAGGTTGGCTGGCTGCCGCCATCATCATAGGGCCTATCTGGTACATCAATCACGGCATGCTGGAGCACCTAGTTGTTCAGCAGGGCCCTGTTTTTATTGATATGGGATTTGCCACCGCCATTGGAGTCTTTGTCTATGGATTGACCAGAGGCATTGATTTTTCATCCCATCGTCGCAACTTGCTGGCCGCCCTTCTTGGAGGAAGCCTGGCCGGCCTGATTCTTTCATTCTTGTAAAAAAATAAAAACATAAAGGAGAAAGCATATGTCATTTCCAAAGAACTTTTTGTGGGGTGGTGCCCTGGCAGCTCACCAATTTGAGGGTGGAGTCCTAGAAACTTCTAAGGGCTTGTCCGTAGCTGATGTGATGACGGCAGGTGCACACGGGGTTCCTCGGGTCATCACGGATGGAGTGGTCGAAGGAAATTATTACCCCAACCATGTAGGGATTGATTTTTACCATCGCTACAAGGAAGACATTGCCATGTTCGCAGATCTGGGCTTCAAGTGTTTCCGGACCTCCATCGCCTGGTCTCGAATTTTTCCAAAGGGCGACGAAGCAGAACCAAATGAAGAAGGCCTGCAATTTTATGATGATATCTTCGATGAGCTCCTCAAATACGGTATCGAGCCCGTCATCACCCTTTCCCACTTTGAAATGCCTTTCGAATTGGCCAAGAAAAATGGCGGCTTTATGAGTCGGGACACGGTTGATGCCTTCATCAAGTTTGCGGAAGTCGTCTTTAAACGCTACAAAGACAAGGTCAAGTACTGGATGACCTTCAATGAAATCAACAACCAGATGAACTACCACAATGACATCTTTGGCTGGACCAACTCAGGAGCCCACTTTGGTGATTATGACAATCCAGAGGAGGCTATGTATATCTGCGGACATCATACCTTGGTGGCTTCAGCCCTGGCGGTCAAAATCGGCAAGGAAATCAATCCAGACTTCCTCATCGGAAACATGATTGCCATGGTGCCCATCTACCCTTACTCTTGCCGTCCGGAAGATGTCCTTTTGGCCAATCAAGCCATGCACGATCGCTGGTTCTTCTGTGATGTGCAGGTTCGAGGTCACTACCCAGCCTATGCCCTCAAGATGTTTGAACGCAAAGGCTTCAAGATTCCAATTACAGAGGAAGACAAGGATATCTTAGCTGAGGGAAGGGTTGACTATATCGGCTTCTCCTATTACATGTCCAATGTGGTGGATTCGCAGGCCTTCCGCGATGTGTCAGAAGTGATCGAAGCATCCAGCCCTTATTCTGTAAAAAATCCTTATATCAAGGAATCGGACTGGGGATGGGCCATTGACCCAGTGGGGCTTCGTTATGCCCTCAATGCCTTTTACGAACGCTACGAACTGCCCCTCTTTATCGTGGAAAATGGTTTTGGGGCCATCGACGTCAAGGAAGAAGATGGGTCTGTCCATGACCCTTACCGCATTGACTACCTACGCAGCCATATCCAAGAAATGGAAAAGGCCATCAATGAAGATGGTGTTGAGCTGATGGGCTACACGCCTTGGGGCTGTATTGACTGTGTCTCCTTTACCACAGGGGAAATGAAAAAACGCTACGGCTTCATCTACGTAGACCGCAACAACGATGGTTCAGGTACTTTGGAGCGCAGCAAGAAGGACTCCTATGACTGGTACAAACAAGTGACCGCAAGTAATGGAGAAATTCTCTAAACTCAGGAGAAAGCCTGTCAGTCCAGCTGGCGGCTTTCTTTGCCATTGAAAATGAAAGATGAGGAGGAAAAATATGTTAACTATCGCCTATATCGGAAATGGCAAGAGTACCAACCGCTATCACCTGCCCTTTGTGCAAAAGATTAAGGATATTCGGGTCAAAACCATCTATTCTCGTTCTGCCAGCCCTTGGCAACCTGTTGAGGGTATCACCTATACTGATAAAATCGAAGATCTCCTGTCTGACCCAGAAATCCAGCTCATTGTCCTCTCTGTTCCAGCCAAGGCCCATTATCAGCTGGCCAAGGACTGTCTTACGGCTGGCAAACATGTCTTGGTGGAGAAACCCTTCACCGAGACAGCTGAGGAGGCGCGTGAATTGTTTGCCTTGGCCAAGGAAAAGGGACTCGTTATCCAAGCCTATCAAAATCGACGTTTTGATTCTGACTTCTTGACCACCCAGAAAGTTATCCAGAGCGGAGTCTTGGGGGAACTTTTGGAAGTGGAGATGCACTATGATTATTTCCGCCCAGAAGTGCCAGAGAGTGTGGAAGATTTTTCTCTGGACACCAGCTACATTTATGGCCATGCCTGTCATACCATTGACCAGGTCCTCTCCTTTTTTGGCCGACCAGACCATATCCACTATGATGTCCGCCAATTATTGGGCCCCAATCGCATGAACGATTATTTTGACCTAGACCTCTACTATGGCAGCACCAAGGTTTCGGTCAAGTCTAGCTACTTCCGCATCAAGGAACGGCCTAGTTTTGTAGTTTATGGTAAAAAAGGCATGTTCATTAAGGCTACTAAGGACAGACAGGAAGAGGATTTGAAGAAATTCTACCTGCCAAACCATCCTGATTTTGGCCTGGATTTGCCAGAGCATTATGGGGTTCTGACCTATGTAGACGAAAATGGAGTCTACCACGAAGAAAAAGTGGTATCGGAAGTGGGCGATTACAGCCGAGTTTATCAAGCTCTTCACGATAGTATCATCCATGGGGCTGAAAAACTCATCCAGGACCAAGAGACCATCCTCCAAATGGAAATCCTAGAAGAAGGCATCCGTCAGATGAAGGAAAAATAAGTAAAATGAGGCTCCTTTTCGGGAGCCTTTTTCGAATTATCAAGTAGGAGGTTTTTATGTTTGAAGATTATCTTGCATTACTAAAGAAATATAAGTTGGTAATAGCCCTTGGCGCTATCTTGGTCATGGCCATTGGGGCTTTTCTGGTCTTGCAGCAGAAACCAGAGGCCAAAACGACGGATTTTCCGACTGTTTCAACGACATCTGCCAGCCAAGAAAGCACAGAGGAGACCAGTTCTGAAAGCCCAGAAAGTGAGACCATTCTGGTCGATGTCAAGGGGGCTGTTCAGTCAGAAGGAGTTTACGAATTGCCTTCCACAGCCAGGGTCAATGATGCCATTGAGGCAGCGGGTGGTTTTTCAGACCAGGCCGATAAAAAGTCTGTCAATCTGGCCCAGAAATTAAGTGATGAAGCAGTGGTCTACGTGGCCAGCCAGGGAGAAAATGTCAGTGTTGTCCAGCCTGCCACCAGCAGTCCGACTGCTGGAAATACAGGCAGCGAAAACACCGAAAAAATCAACCTCAATACCGCAACGGTTGCGGATTTAACCACCATTTCCGGTATCGGAGAGAAGCGGGCCAATGATATATTGGCTTACCGAGACAGCCAGGGTGGCTTCACATCCGTCGACGACCTCAACAATGTCTCAGGCATTGGCGACAAGACCCTGGAAAACATCCGTCCCTATGTCACAGTGGATTAGAAAAAGCCCCCTCCCAGCTATTCAGCTGGCCCTCCTCATCCTTTCAGCCTACTTTCTGGTCTACCGGCCCTCCATCCTAACAGGAGCCCTTTTCATCCTTCTCCTCATCCGCCTTTTTCAGCAGTATGGTAAAAAAAGTGCACTAAAAGTCCTGCCTATCCTCATGGTCTTTCTAGCCCTCTTTTCTGGCCATGCCTTGAAAATGAAATGGGAGGAGGAGCGGATTCCCAGCAGCATCAGCCAGTTGAGCCTGAGACCCGATTCGATTCGCATCAACGGGGACCAACTCTCCTTTCAGGGGCGCTCAAATGGCAGAAATTATCAGGTCTTTTATAAGCTGAAGAGTCAGGAGGAGCAGACCTACTTTCAGAACTTGCAAGACTTGGTGGTCTTGACCGTTGAGGCTGAAATCAGTCTTCCAGAAGAAGCTCGCAATTTCAATGGCTTTGACTATCGGGCTTATTTGCGAACCAAGGAAATCTATGCCCTGGTCAAGGTGACGGAGATTCAGGAAATCAAAGTCAGAACTAGCTGGAACCCTATGGACTGGATTTTTCTAGGGAGGAGAAAGGCCCTCCTCCACATTGCCAGAAGTTTCCCCAGTCCCATGCGACACTATATGACGGGGCTTTTGTTTGGCGACTTGGACAAGGATTTTGAGGAGATGGAGGGTATCTATTCCAGTTTGGGGATTATCCATCTCTTTGCCCTGTCTGGTATGCAGGTTGGTTTTTTTATTGACAAACTGCGCTATCTCTTACTCCGCCTGGGCCTAAAGCGGGAAACGGTTGACAGACTGCAAATCCCTTTTTCTATCCTTTATGCCGGCATGACAGGGTTGTCTATCTCAGTTATCCGCTCTCTGGTTCAGAAAATCTTGGGCAATATGGGTCTACGGGGCCTGGATAATATGGCCCTGACACTGGGGATTTGCTACTTCATCATGCCCCAGTTTCTCCTATCCGCAGGAGGTGTCCTCAGCTTTGCCTATGCCTTTCTTCTCAGTGTCTTTGACTTTGAGGCCTTATCTTCTGTGAAAAAACTGCTGCTAGAGAGTTTGGCCATTTCCTTGGGAATTTTACCCCTACTCATCTTTTATTTTTATTCTTTCCAACCCTTGTCTATTCTCTTGACCTTTGCCTTTTCCATTATTTTTGACCTGCTTTTCTTGCCTCTATTGTCCTTGCTCTTTCTGATGTCGCCCTTTGTGGTGGTCAGTCAGATCAACTTTCTCTTTGTCTGGCTGGAAGATATCATCGTCCGGTTGGCAGAACTGGCACCCTTTCCTCTGGTATTTGGCAAACCAGAAGCACTAGTTTTACTCAGTCTCATCCTCATTTTGGCCCTAATCCATGATTTTTTCCATCGAAAGAAACTGCTCTTTGGCCTATCCTGTCTGTTTGTTCTTTTACTATTTGTCACCAAGCAACCGCTGACCAATGAAGTCACCGTGGTAGATGTGGGCCAGGGGGATAGTGTTCTGCTTCGGGATGCCAAGGGTAAAACCGTCCTGATTGATGTGGGCGGTCGGGTGGATTTTGGAGCAGATGAAGCCTGGAAAGCTCGCCAGACCGAGCCCAATGCCAGTCGCACCCTGATTCCCTATCTACACAGCCGCGGAATTAGCCAGATTGATCAGCTGGTCTTGACCCACACCGACACCGACCATGTGGGGGATTTGGAAGTGGTAGCCCAGCAGGTGAGAATTGGTGAGATACTGGTCAGTCCAGGCAGTCTGACGGATGAGGAATTCGTCCAGCGGCTTAAGGCCTTGCAAGTTCCAGTCAGGGCCATTCGGGCCGGTGAGCAGTTACCCATCATGGGCAGTCAGCTCCATGTCCTCTATCCCTTTGGTCCTGGCGATGGGGGAAACAATGATTCCATCGTCCTCTATGGCCAACTCCTGAACAAGAATTTTCTGTTTACTGGAGATTTGGAAGAAGCAGGGGAAGAGACGCTGAAGGCTACCTATCCTGACCTGCCTGTCGATATTCTCAAGGCCGGTCACCACGGCTCCAAGGGTTCCTCATCTGAAGCCTTTCTGGACCATATCCAGCCAGAATTGGCCCTCCTGTCCGCAGGTAAAAACAACCGCTACAAGCATCCCCACCAGGAAACCTTAGACCGCTTGACCGAACGCCAGATTGCCAGTCTTCGCACCGACCAAGATGGGGCCATCCGCTTCATTGGCTGGGATTCGTGGAAGCTGGAGACGGTGAGGTGAGTTCCCTATTTTCATTTATGACTATTTTTGCTATGCTAGATGAAAAGACATAAAGGAGCCTCACCATGGAAACCGTTTTTAACTATGAAAAAATTGGTCAAAAAGGAAGGATTGAGCAGTTTGTCCTTCTATCGACTTCACCTCGAAGGAGGGAGCTTCTGGCCTTTTTAAACCCTAGTCTGTCATCGGTAGAAGTGGATGAGCGGGCCTTGGAAGAGCACTTTATGGAAGTTTTTAAGGAGGATGATTTTTTGACGCGGGCTGCCAAGGTCTGCTGTGAAATCACCAAGGCTAAGTCAGACATGGAGCTGGAAGCTGATACCCTCTATATTTCGGCGGATACTATGGTCATTTCGGATGGGAAAATTTATAACAAACCGACTGATCTGCAGGAAGCAAAGCAGATGCTCTATTCCTATTTTGGCAAGAGCCATGATGTGGTGACGGCTGTTTGCTTACGGATGCAGGGCTATCTGGAAGTTTTCTACACAGTTGCCAGAATCGAGTTTGCCCCCTTCTATCCAGAACTGGAGCAGGTGGTGGAGGACTATCTGACCATCAAGCAGCCCCTGGACAAGGCCGGTGCCTATGGTTTTCAAGAACTGGATCCCCGCCTCATCAAATCTGTTACAGGCGACATCCACACCATCATCGGCCTCCCCATAGCCGAGGTCTCGGAGAGAATTTTTAAGACAGAACAATAAAAGAGAGTGTGACAGAAATCGGTAATTTCGGAGAAATTCGATTTCGTCAACAAGTCTCTATTTCCAGTTGTTGAGCTAAAACGGTCTATCCCCAGACCGTTTTACTCCCACCTCCGCACAGCTCAAACTGTCTGGGAGATAGTTTGAGGTTGGAGATAAAGCGAACTTGTTCGCATCAATCGTATAGGGCTGTAAAAGCTGATTTATCAGCGCATTAGAGCCCACTCAACCACTGCGCTATAAGTATCTAAAACGAAAAAATAGAGTTTGGAACTACTTTGTCCCAAACTCTTTATTCGTTCAAGTTCAAACGGCTATAGAGGAAGGCCAGACCGGACATTAGGAGTATGGCTAAACCAAGGACGGCAAATGTTAGAATATGGACGGAGAAAGGCAGGGCCGTCATCAGACTTGTGGCCAAGGGCATAAAGATGACTGCCACAGTGAAAATGGAACTGAAAACCCGACCCAAAAGTTCATTGGGAACCTTTTTTTGCACCATAGAAAAGAAATGGATATTAAAAATGGTCAGGAAACATTCAAAAATCAGATTGCCTGATGAGATGATGACCGCTGGTAAGCCAAATAGGGCCAGCGGTGTTATGAGGGCCAGGCCCATTCCACTCAAAGCCAGCGAGAAGAGGAGGCTGGTATGAGAATTTTGGAAGAGCTTCTTGGCAAGCAAAGCCCCTAAAATCGAGCCCGCAGCCCCCATAGACAGGAGGGTGGCATAGCTACTGCTATCGGAAAACAAGTGATTGCTGAAGGGAATCAGGTAATTGTAGGCTGCAATAAAGAAGTTGACAAGAGCAGCTACAACCAGTAAGAAAAAGACTTCTTTCTCATGAAAGATGAACAAGAGGCCTTCCCGAATATCCCTCAAAATAGCCCCGACACTGGCCGCTTCTCTGGTCTGCTCTACATGTTTTTCATCCTGACGGATGGAAAAAAGAAGGGCAAAGGAGAGAAAGAAGGTCAGGCTATCCAGGAGCAGGGTCGGTTTGAGACCAAAACGGTCCACAAATAGAAAGGCAAGAAGGGGAGAGGAAATGCTGATGATTTGGGAGATGACTTCCAGCTTGGCATTGAAATCAACCAGACGGTCTTTTTCGACCAAGGTTACCACATAGGAGCGAAAAGAGGTCCCTGAAAAGGCATGGGAAATAGCCAGGATGGCATTGACACTGATGAGACCATAAAGCATGATTTGGTCCGTCCCAATCAAGGCTAGGAGCAGGCACATGAGGCCACCCACAAAATCAGTTACCAGCAAAATCTTTCTTCGCTTGAAACGGTCAGCAACAGCTCCGCCAATGGGATTGAGAAAAAGGGAAATCAGGTTTTCGGCCAGTTGATAGTAGCCTAGGTAACGTTGAGCCATGGGGCCCAGACTGACAATCCAGCTGCTATTTCCATAGTCATAGACGACATTACCGATTTTATTGACCGCTCGGCTAGCTAGTAATTTGAGCTCGTTTTTCTTCATAAAAGCCTCCAAAAACTTTGTGCTTCTCAGTCTACACTAGTATCTTGGAGGTCGGAAAATTTTTGCAGATATGCCTTTATTTTACAAATTTTTCAAAATCAGTCCGGAAATTTTGGGCAATATGGGGAGAATCGAGCCATTCGAAGATTTGGATGGCATTCTTCATATCTTCAATGCCATCTAAAACCTGACCAGATTTGTAGGTTTGCAGGCCCCTGAGAAAGAGAAAAATAGTCTTTTCATAGAGTTTCGTCTCGTTTTTGATTAGTTTTTGGACTTCTTGCTGGTAAAAGTTGGCGATAGCAAGGGCATCACGGTGCAGGCAGGTTTCCCAGATATTGAGCATGGTCATGAGGACTAAATGACGATGGGTGGCGATTTCTTTGTAGAAGTGCCTGCGCTTCAGTATTTCTTGTCCCATCAGATGAAGGAGGGGAATATCGATGAAGAGATAGAGATTGCCAATCAGAATCAGCTCATAGATGTTCCAATTTTCCGTAGCAAAGAGGTAGTCGGTTACCAGGTCCAAATCTTCTTTTGGAAAGGGAATGGAGTCATCACATTTGCAAATAAAACCTTGCAACAAAATGCTGTTGAGTTGGTGTCGTTGGCGGTCAGGATGCTCTCTGAATTTCTCCATTTCTGCAGTTTGCATCTGACGAAAGCCCTCAACATCTCGGCGGTATTCCAAGTCAATCAGTTGGCTCATAAAACGAATCTGCTCCGAGTGCTGAAAACCAGAGAGGGCATCCATAAATTCCTTGACTTCAACATGGATATTTTCCAAGGCTGCTAAAAATTTTGAAACAGATAGTTCAGATTCGCCCCGTTCAAAGCGGGATAACTGGGATAAGGAGACGCGGTGATCGGCGACTTGCTTGAGAGGAATATGGCGATTATTTCGCAATTCTTTAAAGGTTTGACCAAGTTCTTTATGATTCATAAGAAGATTATAGCATAGGGATAGGCACTTAGAATTTTTTCCCATATACGGGAAAAGGCAAGTTGAAAAATTGTGAAATTCCCTTTTTTCAAAAGCCGTTCTTATGTTATAATGATAGGGATCATGTAAAAAGGATGGTAAAATGAAAAAGTTTTTATTAGGTATATGTAGTGTCCTGCTAGCTGTTTTTGTAGGTGCCTTGCCAGTGGCAGCAGAGGAGGATTTGTTGACCATGGCTCAAAAAGCAGGCTATCCAGCTACGGCTGACATGGTTCCCAAAGCCTCCATCGTGGTGGATGCTGATTCAGGTCAGATTCTCTGGGGGGAAAATGTAGACCTAAAATGGGATCCAGCAAGTACGACCAAGACCATGGTGGTCTACCTGACTTTTGAAGCCATTAGTCAGGGCAAAATCACACTGGACACAGAAGTCGTAGCAACGGAGACGGATCAGGCCATTGCTGGTATCTACGCCCTCAGCAATAACAAGATTGTTGCCGGTGAAACCTATACGGTACGTGAACTGCTGACTATGACCCTAGTCCCATCGTCCAATGTTACTACCCTCATGTTGGCTCACCTGATTCATGAAGGAGATGATGCTTCCTTCTTGCAGCTCATGAACGATACGGCTCAGTCACTGGGTATGACCAATACTCACTTTTATAATGGAACAGGTGCAGTATCAGGGGCTTTTGAAGGGTATTACGCTCCAGCTGGTTCAGATCCAGCTGCCAGCAATGAAGTGACCGCCAAGGATATGGCCATCTTAGCCTATCATCTGATTAAGAAACATCCAGAAGTATTGGAATTTACCAACAGCACTCAGGTAACGGTTAAAGCTGGAACCCCTCTGGAGGAAACCTTTGACGCTTATAATTACTCTCTTCCTGGAGGTAAGTATGGGATTGAAGGAGTAGATGGTCTCAAGACCGGTTCCAGTCCGCAAGCGGGTTTCAATGCGATTATCACCGCCAAACGTGGAGAAACTCGCTTGATAACAGTCGTCCTTGGGGTAGGAAATTGGGCAGACCAAAATGGGGAATACTATCGTCATTTCTTTGTTAATACCCTCCTGGAACATGCCTTTTCAACCTATCAGCGACAAGTTGTTGCTCCTGCTGGTGAGCAAGAAATTGATGGTCAAAAGTGGACGACGGATCAAGACCTTTACGCCATGGTCAAGGACGGAGTGGCTCCTCAGCTGACAGTTGTCAACGACCACTTGCAAGTGGCAGGCAGTATTGACCCGATGAGTGGTGTTGCTGTCAAAACAGCTAAGAAACCGACAGAGCATTCCAGTGGCCTCCTTCTTCCAGGCGGAACTGACAAGAAAAAAACATCCTTCTTCTCAAGTGTCCCCCTGCTGGTTTATCTCCTTGTGCCAGTCCTTCTTGTTTTGGTTCTTGTTGGAATCTTTCTAGGACGGGGCAAACGCCGTAAGGCCAAGCATTCTGAAATTGGAAATGGAACATACAGCCGTCGCCATCGCAGACGCAAATAAGCATCTCAACTGCTAGAAAATTTCTGGCAGTTTTTCTGATGTAAAAATGGTATAATAGGCCTATGCTAGCTATCGAAGAAATTCAACAATTAGAAAGAAAGAATCTGGGACCACTGACCATTTTATCTGGAGAGGATACAGGCCAGTACCAGACAGCCAAGGAAGCCCTCTTGCAGCAGATTGGTTTTGATACTGCTGACCTGGGATTTGCCTATTTTGACATGTCTGAGGCAGACTATGCCCAGGTAGATTTGGACTTGGTCTCCCTGCCCTTTTTCGCGGATGAAAAAATCGTCATTCTGGACTATTTTTCAGACCTATCGACCGATAAAAAGCGCTACTTGACAGATGATGAACTCAAGCAGTTTGAGGACTACCTGACTCAGCCCAATGAGACTACCCGTCTCATCGTCCTGGTGCCGGGTAAACTGGACAGTAAGCGCCGCCTGGTTAAACTGCTCAAACGGGATGGTTTGAATCTAGAAGCCAACCAACTCAAAGAAGCAGACATTCGCCACTATTTTAAAAAGGTCTTGGCAGAGACAGGCCTAAAGATGGCAGAAGAGGTCTATGAGCAACTCTTGGTTAAATCGAGTTTTGATTTTTCAGAAATGACCAAAAATCTGACCTTTCTAAAGGCCTACAAGGCAAGTGGTCAGATTGAGGCCCAGGATATTGACGTGGCGATTCCCAAGACCCTGCAAGACAATGTCTTTGACCTGTCCAAGCTGGTCCTGTCTGGGAAGACCGATGCTGCCCAGCAGCTGGTCCATGATTTGCGGCTTCAGGGTGAGGATGAGATCAAGCTGATTGCAATCTTGCTGACCCAGTTTCGCATGTTTTTGCAGGTGAATATCCTCAAAGCAGAGGGGCGGTCTGAGAGTCAGATTGTGGCCGATTTGTCCGATTATTTGGGCCGCAAGGTCAATCCCTATCAGGTCAAGTTTGCCCTGAGGGATTCAAGAGGTCTGACCCTTTCCTACCTCAAAAAAGTAGTGTCATTGCTGATTGAATGCGATTACCAAATCAAGACCGGTCGCATGGACAAGGATTATCTTTTTGACATCACTCTTCTCAGGATGAATAGTCTCAGATAAGGCAAAAAACTTGAAATCGGTTTTATTTTCAGATAGAATAAAGGAAAATAAAGGAAAAGAGGGAACTTACATGGCAATTATTTTACCAGAACTTCCGTACGCTTACGATGCACTTGAACCACATATTGATGCGGAAACCATGACACTACACCATGACAAGCACCATGCAACCTATGTGGCCAATGCCAATGCAGCACTTGAAAAACACCCTGAAATCGGTGAAGATTTGGAAAGCCTTTTGACGGATGTGGAAAAGATTCCAGCAGATATTCGTCAGGCCTTGATTAACAATGGTGGTGGCCACCTCAACCACGCCCTTTTCTGGGAGTTGCTTTCTGCTGAAAAATCAGAAATCTCTCCAGAATTGGCAGCAGACATCGATGCGACCTTTGGTTCATTTGATGCCTTCAAAGATGCCTTCACCGCAGCAGCAACCACTCGTTTTGGTTCAGGCTGGGCTTGGTTGGTTGTCAATAAGGAAGGCAAGTTGGAAGTTATCTCTACTGCTAATCAGGACAGCCCAATCATGCAAGGTCTGAAACCTGTCTTGGCCCTGGATGTCTGGGAGCATGCTTACTATCTCAACTACCGCAATGTTCGTCCAAACTACATCAAAGCTTTCTTTGAAATTATCAACTGGAACAAGGTCAACGAACTCTACGCAGCAGCAAAATAAGTCTTCGAAAAGTCTGATTCGTCAGGCTTTTTTGTCTGCAAAGACGGTCTTTATTCTAAATGCCGAACGATAAGTAAAATTTTGGTTATTTCCTTGAGTTTTTTTGTAAAAAATGTACAATAGTTGTATGAGGAGATTGAACAAGAAGAAAAATCAAAACAAACATTACCTATATAATCTGGGGATGGTTGCCCTGCTGGCAGTTCCTTTTTTAGTCTATTTTGCAGCAAGGTCTCTCTATGGTGGCCAGAATATAGAGACCAGACCTGTCAGCTCTTCGTCAACTATTGCCAAGAAAGTGACCAAGACCAGTCCAGAAACGACGGAGGCACCACCTCCAGCTCCCAAGGAATTGGTCAAGTCAGAAGAGGCCAAACAGGCTGTGATGGAGGCAGACAAGGCTTCAATGGAAGCTATGGGCTTGACCTATGATTATGCCCATATGAGTTTGGTCCAGGTAGTTCAAGCTTATCTGGCAGATGCTGGCATAGACCCTTCACAGGTTGCTTTTTCCTATAAAAATCCAGCTACGGGTCATACTTTTTCCATGAATGAAACCCAACCTATGACAGCAGGTTCGACTTACAAATTGCCTCTCAATATGTTAGTGGTGGATGCAGTGGCTGAAGGGAAGTACACTCTGACAGAGCGCTTTGATATTACCAATACAGGCTATGAGTACAAGTTTGAACATGATGCTTATGTCAATCAGTTTGGCGGTGCGATGAGCATTCCCGACATGCAGGAATACTCCTTGGTTTACTCGGAAAATACACCAGCCTATGCTTTGGCGGAGCGCCTGGGAGGCTTGGACGCAGCCTTTGCCATGATGAACAAATATGGTATCTCCAAAGGCGAAATTCCAACCATTCGGCGGGAGGATAATAAGACCACGACCGACTATTATATCCAGGTCTTGGAACATCTCTATCGCAACCAGGAAAAGTATGCGGATATCATCTACTTTATGGATATGTCCTTTCCCGGACAATACTATGAGACCTATTTAACCCATCTGCGCGTGGTCCAAAAGCCTGGCTATGTTGGGGAAGCCCTCAATGTTGATGCCATGGTCTTCGAAGAGAGTCCTTATTTGATTGCCCTTTATACCCGTTATCTAGGTGGCTCAACCGAGATGAGCGATGAGGTCAATGGCTATGGCTACATGCAACTGACAGGCCTGACCTATGTTATCAACCAGTGGCATCGGGTCAATGAAAATGGCCTGGCCTGACAAAGATTATCCTATTTTAAATTTTGAGCTGGGATTGAAAACTTTTGTTTCTGATCTAGTTTTCAAAAGAGAATTGAGAAAAGGAATGAGGAAGTAGGATGGCTTCCTCATTTTTCTTTACTCATAAGAAATAATCATGGATGAGAAAATTGGTAACCGTTTTCCTTTCTGCAATAATATGATATAATAATATAAAAAGAACTAAGTTGAGGAGGAGTGATGATTAGCAAGGAACAGTATTACTTTTTAAGAAATCAGCCAGCCTTCTGCCAGTTTACCATTGAGCAATTTGACCAACTGGCGCAAGCGGCCCGCTTTCGGAAAATCCCCAAGGATCAGCTCTTTTTCTTTGCTGGAGACCCTAGAGAATATCTCTTTGTCCTGCAGAAGGGCTATGCCCGGATTGAGCAGTTTGATCAGACGGATACCTATTCTTACCTCGATTATATCCGAGAAGGGACTGCCTTCCCCTTTGGGGGCATGTTTATCGATCCGCTCTACCACTATTCGGCCATAGCGGTGACAGATCTTTCCTACATCATGGTTCCCATGGATCTCTACGAATCCCTCTCCAAAAAGAATATCCACCAGATGCTCTTTCTCAATCAAAAACTGGCCCGGATTTTGAAGTTCCAGGAGCTGAGGCTCCGCAATGCCATGATCTCCTCAGCCAGCGAGCGGGTGGTCCAGGTCCTGGCCTTGCTTTACTGGGACCTATGCCAACAGGATCAACTGACTGCCATCCCCTTTGGTATCCATATTCAGGAAATTTCCCGCTTGGCAGCGACGACCAGGGAAACGGCCAGCCATGTCCTTAAAAAATTAAAAGCGGACAAGCGGATTACCTATTCTCATAAAAAATTAAGCTATTTAGACATAGATTTCTTTCTGGAAAGTTTGTCGGAGACCCATTGAGGTCTCTTTTTTTAACTATTTGATAAAAAAATAAATATTCACAAAATGGCTAAAAGATACAAAATATCCATAGAAAACGCTTCAAATCTGATAAAAATCAATATTTTGCTTGAGAAATGTGAAATTTTTGGCAAATCAGATGCAGAATTTTTCATGAAAAGGCTTACAGAAGATGATATACTAAGTGCAAGATAAGAGGTAAGGAAACTTACTCCAAAGAAAAAAACAAGGAGGTATTGTGATGTCTCAACATCCAATTCATGTCTTTTCAGAAATTGGCAAACTGAAAAAAGTTATGCTACACCGTCCAGGCAAAGAAATTGAGAACTTGATGCCTGACTATCTCGAACGTCTTCTTTTTGACGACATTCCATTTTTGGAAGAAGCTCAGAGAGAACATGATGCCTTTGCTCAAGCCCTGAGAGATGAAGGGGTAGAAGTGCTCTATTTAGAAAAATTGGCAGCTGAATCCCTGACCAGCCCAGAAATTCGGGAAGCCTTTATTGATGAATACTTGGCTGAGGCTAACATCCGTGGTCGGGCGACCAAGAAAGCCATCCGCAAACTCTTGATGGCCATTGAGGACAACCAGGAAATGATTGAAAAAACCATGGCCGGTGTTCAAAAGTGTGAGATTCCTGAAATTTCAGCCCAGGAAAAGGGCTTGACCGACCTGGTAGAATCCAGCTATCCATTTGCCATCGATCCGATGCCAAACCTCTATTTCACACGGGATCCATTCGCAACCATCGGAAATGCTGTTTCCCTCAACCGCATGTACGCAGAAACACGGAATCGTGAAACCATCTATGGTAAGTATATCTTCAAATACCACCCTGACTATGCTGGAAAAGTTCCGCTGGTTTATGATCGGGATGAAAGCACCCGCATCGAAGGGGGAGATGAGTTGGTTCTGTCCAAGGATGTCTTGGCAGTGGGGATTTCACAGCGGACAGATGCGGCTTCCATTGAAAAACTTCTGGTCAATATCTTTGAAAAAAATATCGGTTTCAAGAAGGTTTTGGCCTTTGAATTTGCCAACAGCCGTAAATTCATGCACCTAGATACAGTCTTTACCATGGTGGATTATGACAAGTTCACCATTCATCCAGAAATCGAAAGTGGCTTGCGGGTCTTCTCTGTTACCTATGAAAACCAAGAGTTGCATATCGAAGAAGAGTTTGGCGATTTGGCTGAATTACTGGCTTCCAATCTTGGTCTGGAAAAGGTGGAGTTGATTCGCTGTGGTGGTGACAATATCGTGGCATCTGGTCGGGAGCAATGGAATGATGGTTCCAATACCTTGACCATCTCACCAGGGGTGGTAGTCGTCTACAAACGCAACACCATCACCAATGCCATCCTCGAAGCCAAGGGCCTTCGCCTCATCAAGATTGATGGCAGTGAGTTGGTTCGGGGCCGTGGCGGACCACGTTGTATGTCCATGCCATTTGAACGTGAAGACATCTAAGGAAGAGAAAGGGGTAAACACATGACACAGGTATTTCAAGGACGGAGCTTCCTTGCAGAAAAAGATTTTACACGCGCTGAATTAGAATATTTGATTGATTTCTCAGCTCATTTGAAAGATTTGAAAAAACGCGGAGTTCCTCACCGCTACCTAGAAGGCAAGAATATCGCCCTTCTCTTTGAAAAAACATCTACCAGAACGCGGGCAGCCTTCACAGTTGCGGCTATTGATCTGGGGGCTCACCCAGAATATCTGGGAGCCAATGATATCCAGCTTGGCAAGAAAGAATCCACTGAAGATACTGCCAAGGTTCTGGGTCGCATGTTTGATGGCATTGAATTCCGTGGCTTTAGCCAACGGATGGTCGAAGAATTGGCCCAGCATTCAGGAGTGCCTGTATGGAACGGCTTGACTGACGAATGGCATCCGACTCAAATGTTGGCTGATTACTTGACTGTCAAGGAAAACTTTGGCAAATTAGAAGGCTTGACCCTGGTTTACTGTGGCGATGGCCGCAACAACGTAGCCAATTCCCTCCTCGTGACAGGAGCCATCCTAGGCGTCAATGTCCATATCTTCTCTCCAAAAGAACTCTTCCCAGCTGAAGAGATTGTGGCCCTAGCTGAAGGTTACGCCAAAGAATCTGGAGCCCATGTCCTCATTACTGACAATGCAGACGAAGCAGTCAAAGGGGCTGATGTCCTCTATACAGATGTTTGGGTATCCATGGGAGAAGAAGCCAAATTTGAAGAACGCGTGAAAATGCTGACTCCATTCCAAGTCAATATGGATCTGGTGAAGAAAGCTGGAAATGACAATTTGATCTTCCTGCATTGCTTGCCAGCCTTCCATGACACCAACACCGTATATGGTAAAGATGTTGCCGATAAGTATGGGGTCAAAGAAATGGAAGTGACAGACGAAGTCTTCCGTAGCAAATATGCCCGTCACTTTGATCAGGCTGAGAACCGCATGCACACCATCAAGGCGGTCATGGCTGCGACCTTGGGCAATCTCTTCATTCCAAAAGTATAACTCGCTGAAAATCAGGGATTTTCTTTGAGACCAATAGTCGCTCCTTTTATAAGTTTGTGAGGGCTGAGCCAGAAAACTTGGCCAGTCCTCCTTTTTTTGAAATAGAAAGAATAAAAACCAATAAGATAGAAAAAGAAGGTAGGAATTATGGCCAATCGTAAAATTGTAGTGGCTTTGGGAGGCAATGCCATCCTCTCATCAGATCCCTCTGCAAAAGCACAAAAAGCAGCCTTGGTGGATACAGCCAAGCATCTGGTAAAACTCATTAAAAATGGGGATGACCTGATTATCACCCATGGAAATGGTCCCCAGGTTGGGAATCTTCTCCTCCAAAACCTGGCTGCTGACTCTGAAAAGAATCCAGCTTTCCCCTTGGACAGCTTGGTAGCCATGACAGAAGGGTCCATCGGCTTTTGGCTGCAAAATGCCCTTGAAAATGAACTGGCAAAAGAAGGCATTGACAAGGAAGTGGCTTCCTTGGTGACTCAGGTTATCGTGGATAAGGATGATCCAGCCTTTGAAAACCTGACCAAGCCAATCGGTCCCTTCTATACAGAAGAGGAAGCCAAGTTAGAAAGTGAAAAAACAGGGGCTACCTTCAAAGAAGATGCTGGCCGAGGTTGGCGTAAGGTGGTGGCCTCTCCAAAACCTGTCGGTATCAAGGAAATCGGCACCATCCGAACCCTCCTCCAATCTGGCGCCGTTGTAGTGGCTGCTGGTGGTGGTGGGATTCCGGTTGTTCGAGAAGAAGATGGTACCCTGACTGGTGTTGAGGCTGTGATTGATAAGGACTTTGCTTCTCAAACTTTGGCAGAATTGGTGGATGCAGACCTCTTTATCGTCTTGACAGGTGTGGACTATGTCTACATCAACTACAATAAACCAGATCAGAAAAAATTGGAAAAGGTCACAGTGGCTGAATTGGAAGAATATATCCAGCAAAACCAGTTCGCACCGGGTTCGATGTTGCCAAAAGTGCAGGCAGCCATGGCCTTTGTCAATCATAAACCTGGCTCAAAAGCAGTCATCACATCCCTTGAAAATCTGGCTGCCCTGATTGAGTCCAATAGCGGAACCATTATTGAAAAGGGCTAGATATGCCCTCCTAATGTTCCTGAAAAGGATGGAGAGCCATTAGGTTCAAACGGGTCCTGCCCAGGACCCAGACATGATTTACGGAGAAACATTTGTTTTCTGTGGTAGGAAACGGAGAACAAAAATAGATTTAGGAGGTTTTATCATGGACCAAAAAACAAAAAAAGGCTTTCAGATGCCTTCATCCTACACAATATTGATGATCATTATTGCCCTGATGGCGGTAATGACCTGGTTTGTACCTGCTGGTGCCTATCAGAAAACAGATGATGGAGCAGTTATTTCAGGTACCTATGAAGTTGTCGCATCCAACCCTCAGGGGATATATGATATCCTCATGGCTCCCGTGCGGGGGATGCTGGGAACAGATCTGACCGGCGGGGCAATCGAAGTTTCCTTCTTCATTTTGATGGTTGGGGCCTTCTTGGGGGTTATCAACCATACAGGAGCTCTGGACACTGGAATTGCTTCGGTCGTTCGCAAGAACAAGGGTCGTGAAAAGGCCTTGATTTGGGTACTGTTGCCTCTCTTTGCCCTGGGTGGTTCAACCTATGGTATGGGGGAAGAAACCATGGCCTTCTATCCGCTTCTGATTCCAGTCATGATAGCGGTTGGCTTTGACAGTGTTGTGGCAGTAGCGATCATCTTAATTGGTTCCCAAATCGGCTGTCTGGCCTCTACCATCAACCCATTTGCAACAGGTGTTGCCTCTGATGCGGCTGGTATCAGTATCGCAGACGGTATCGTTTGGCGGATTATCCAGCTGGTGCTCTTGGTTGCCTTGGCTATCTGGTTTGTTTACGGTTATGCCAGCAAGATTGAAAAAGACCCAAGCAAGTCCATCATTGCAGATAAGATGGCAGAACACCGTGAAATCTTTAAATTGCAAGAAAATACAGCAGACTTGACCATTCGCCAACGCAAGGTCCTCTATGTCTTTGCCCTGACCTTTATCATCATGGTGCTGAGCCTGATTCCTTGGGGAGATTTTGGTATTACCCTCTTTGATGACATCAACAATGCCATCATTGGCATCCCTGTTCTTGGACAAGTCATTGGTCTTACCATGGCACCGTTTGGGACCTGGTACTTCCAAGAAATCACTATGCTCTTTATCGTGATGGCCATTTTGGCGGCTATCGTTTACGGCATGTCTGAGTCTGACTTCCTCAAGGCCTTCCTGACTGGGGCAGGCGAATTCCTCAGTGTTGCCGTTATTTGTGCGGTTGCTCGCGGTATCCAAGTGATTATGAACGACGGCAGCATCACTGCTACCATCCTACACTGGGGTGAAGTTGGCTTGTCTGGTCTATCCTCTCAAGTCTTCATCGTCCTGGCCTACATTTTCTATCTGCCAATGTCCTTCCTGATTCCATCAACTTCTGGTTTGGCTGGGGCAACCATGGGTATCATGGCTCCTCTGGGCGAGTTCTCCAATGTGCCTGCCCACTTGGTTATTACCGCCTTCCAATCTGCATCAGGGGTTCTCAATATGATTTCTCCTACCTCTGCAATCGTGATGGGCGCTCTGGCTATCGGTCGTATTGACCTGCCAACCTGGTGGAAATTCATTGCCAAATTTATCGTGATGGTCATTGCTGTTAGTATTCTTCTCTTGGTAGTTGCGACCTTCTTCGGCTAGAAGGAGATGCTTATGAAAGAATTTGTTACACAAGAACACCAGCTCGACTGTATCCAAGCCATCCAAGAGCTGGTGGCCTTTCCATCGGTTTGTCAGGAGGGGGAAAATGGAACCCCCTTCGGTCAGGCCATCCAAGATGTCTTGGATCATACTCTTGCTTTGACGGAAAAAATGGGGTTTTCGACCTATTTGGACCCTGAGGGCTACTATGGCTATGCTGAAATTGGCCAGGGGGATGAGCTGTTGGCGGTTCTCTGTCACTTGGATGTTGTCCCTGCTGGGGATTTGGACAAGTGGGAAAGTCCGCCCTTTGAAGCCATCATCAAGGATCAGCACTTGATTGGCCGCGGGGTTCAGGATGATAAGGGTCCTTCTATGATGGCCCTCTTTGCCCTCAAGGCCTTGCTGGATGCTGGCTTGAGCCTCAAAAAGCGCGTTCGCTTTATTTTTGGAACGGATGAGGAGACCCTCTGGCGCTGCATGAACCGCTACAATCAGCTGGAAGAAGTGGCGGATATGGGCTTTGCACCTGACTCTTCCTTCCCTTTGACCTATGCTGAAAAAGGCCTCTTACAGGCCAAATTGATCGGTATCGGTGATGCTGATTTGCAGCTGGAAGCTGGACAGGCCTACAATGTCGTCCCAGCCAAGGCCAGCTACCAAGGTTCTCTCTTGGCTGATTTGCAGACTGAGTTGGATCGGCTTGGCTTTGACTATGAATTGGCAGATGGCAGCCTGACCGTGCTTGGACTATCCCGTCATGCCAAAGATGCCGTCAAGGGTGTCAATGCCATTGTTCGTTTGGCCAAGGCTCTCAGGAAATGGTCTGACCATCCGACCCTTCGCTTTATTGCGGATGCAGTGGGAGAGGATGCGACCGGCTCCAGCCTCTTTGGTCTTATCACAGATGAGCCTTCGGGGGACCTGAGCTTCAACATCGCTGGCCTGACCCTCAACCAGGACTTTTCTGAAATCCGTCTGGATATTCGGATTCCTGTTTTGGCAGACAAGGAAGACTTGGTGGAGACCCTGTCCCAAAAAGCTGCGGCCTATCACCTTCACTATGAAGAATTTGACTACCTGGCTTCCCTCTATGTCCCTCTGGACAGTGAATTGGTGTCGACCTTGATGAGTGTCTACCAGGACAAGACAGGAGATGCGACTCCTGCCAAATCCTCAGGCGGTGCCACCTTTGCCAGAACCATGCCAAACTGTGTGGCCTTCGGCGCCTGCTTCCCAGGCAGCTTGCAGACAGAGCACCAGGAAAATGAACGAATCAAACTGGAGGATCTCTACAAGGCCATGGACATTTATGCAGAAGCCCTTTATCGTTTAGCTGTAAAAGAATAAACCAATCAGAGCCTGTTATCGGACTGAAGGAATCTCAGGCTGGTACAGGCCATTTTTTCGCAATCATATTAAATAAGGAGGATGTTACATGCTTAAAAAATGTATCGCCCTTTTCCTATTGATGTGTGCTAGTCTCTTTGTTCTCCAGCCAACTGTCTTGGCCTGTACTGGATTCATCATTGGAAAAGACTTGACGGAAGATGGTTCCTGGCTCTATGGCCGAACAGAAGATTTGGAGCCCAACCACAATAAGACCTTTGTCGTCTATCCTCGTACGGACAATCCTGAGGGAGCGACCTGGAAGGATGAGGCCAATGGCTTTGAATATCCCCTGCCAGCCACCTCTCACAAATACACAGCTGTACCAGATGTGACACCAGAACAAGGTGTTTATGACGAGGCCGGCTTCAATGAACATGGCCTCTCCATTTCTGCCACCGTATCCGCCACTGCCAATGATAAGATTTTGGCGCTGGACCCCTATGTTGAAAATGGCCTAGCAGAGTCCTCCATGGCCAGTGTGGTTTTGCAAAATGCCAAGACAGCCCGTGAGGGTGTGGAGCTTCTGGCTAAAATCGTGACGGAAAAAGGCTCAGCAGAAGGCAATATCGTCCTCCTGGCCGACAAGGAAGGCATCTGGTATATGGAAATCCTGTCCGGTCACCAGTATGTAGCCATCAAATTCCCAAGCGATAAATTCGCTGTCTTTCCAAACACCTTCTACCTGGGCCATGTAGATTTTTCTGATACGGAAAATGTCATCGCATCCGCCGGTGTCATGGATTTGGCTAAAGAGGCGGGAACCTATCAGGAAGTGGACGGAGCCTTTCATATCGCCCAATCCTACAATCCACCGCTCTCTGATGGCAATCGGTCCAGATCTTACTCAGGTATCAAGGCCCTGGATCCAGATGCGGACATTACTTATGAAGACGAGTATTATGAATTGCTGCATTCCAGTGATAAAAAGTACAGCCTGGCAGATGCCATGGCCCTGCAGCGCAATCACTTTGAAGGCTTGGACTTGAAGCCTCTGGACCAGATGGAATTGGATGGTAAGGGCAAACCAGATGGCAAGAAAGCTGTTGATGGTTATGCCTATCCCATTTCCAACCAAAATGTCATGGAAGCCCACATCTTCCACTTGAAAGACAGTCTGCCAAAAGAAGTAGGTGGTGGTGTCATGTGGTTGGCTATGGGCAGCCCACGCAATGCCCCTTATCTGCCTTACTATGGCAATATCACGGATACCTACAAGGCCTATCAAGATAAGAGTACAGAGTACAGCCCTGATTCCTGGTACTGGGTCATTTCCCATATCAATGACATGGCAGCGCAATATCCAGATGAATTCGGAACAGAAGTCATTGATGAAGTCAAAGCCCTGGAAGCCGAGTGGATGACCCAACAAGAGGCTCTTGACAAAGAAATGATTAGCCTGGTAGCCTCTGATCCAGAAAAGGCCAGTGAATTAGCAACCCAAGAAAGTATGAAACGGGCAGAAGAAACCTTTGCCCGCCTCAAGGAAATAGAAGGCTCCATGGAAGAACGGGTGGCGGCCTTGCCAACAGATAGTGCGGATACAGAGACAACAACAAGCTCCACCAATAACCTCCTAATGCTTGGTATTGGAGCTTTGATTGGACTCGGTATCGTAGGCCTTGCTATTTTCTATAAAAAATCAAAGGCTGAATCCTAAGGCCAGTCCCCCCAACATTCGCAATCTAGATGGAATGAGACCCCTGCCTAGAGTGTCCTACCCACTCTAGGCTTTGTGGGAGTGGGAAAGAACTCGACAAATCGAAAAAGAGTTCGTCAACAAGCCTTTATTTCCAGTTGTTGAGCTGAAACAGTCTATCCCCAGACTGTTTCACTCCCACCCCGCACAGCTCCAAAGGTTTGGGGAACCTTTGGAGGTTGCAAATAGAGCGAACTCTGTTCGCATCAGTCGTAGAGGTCAGATTTGGAGTGTGGAACACGAACAAATCTGCCAATCAACCACTGCGCTAAGGTGTTATCACGAACTAAATAAAAAGGATGGACTTATTGCTCAGCCAGTCTTAGGATAATAACAATCAAAGGAGAAGCCCCATGGAATGGACCATCAAACAATTTCAAGATCTGACCTTGGATGAACTCTATGCCATCCTCTATCTGAGAACCGCTGTATTTGTGGTGGAGCAAGCCTGCCCCTACCAGGAGGTGGACAATAAGGACCAGGAATCCTACCATCTCCTTGGCCAAGACAATGGCGACATCGTCGCCTATGCCCGTCTTCTGCCACCTGGCCTCAGTTTTCCCCAAGCCTCTATCGGTCGCGTCTTAGTCGCACCATCCCACCGCGGGCAAGGCCTGGGCCAGCAACTCATGGCCCGCTCCCTAGCCTTTCTGGTCGAAGAACTGGGCCAAAAACGCATCCAGCTCTCCGGCCAAACCTACCTGGAAGCCTTCTACAAATCCTTCGGCTTCCAACCCATATCCGACATGTACCTAGAAGATGACATCCCGCACAAGGACATGCTCCTGGTCATGGAAGATTAGCAAGTGCCCACCCCGAAAGGGGTGTTTTTTTGCGCATTCAATTTTTACTCCCCCTATTCCCTTCAACCTTACAAAACTGTAAGTTGACAGGTTGGCTTTGTAAGTTTGAGGGCCTGGGATTTCGGTATACTGAGAGTGTAAAGAAAAGCCCAGCATCTGGCTGGGGAGAAGGAGGTCTATGATGCGAATGCTCAGAAGTTTGGTGGCTGTCCTTGTCTTGGGGTCTATGGCCATCATCAGTGTCCTTGTTTATCTGCTTTCAACTATCTTGACAAAAGGAGGTCTGGACCATGTCAAATCTTGATTTGTACAGTTTTATCACGATTGCCCTCATCTTAGTTGGCGGATTTGCTAGTCTGGCCATCTGGTATTGGCTGGGCAGAAGACCGCTCAAGCAGGTCAGGACCTCTGTTCACCCCATCTATGGAAAATCAGCCATTTAGGTTATAATAAAAAAAGGAGTATGATATGTTATTAGAAATCAATCATTTGGAGAAAGTTTATCGGACCCGCTTTTCAAAGGAAGTGACCAATGCCTTGCAGGATGTCGATTTTAAGGTGGACAAGGGAGAGTTTATCGCCATCATGGGTGAGTCGGGATCTGGCAAAACCACCCTGCTCAATATCCTAGCGACCTTGGACAAGCCAAGCGGCGGGTCTGTTATCTTGGATGGCAAGGATATTACCAAAATCAAGGAAAAGGACCTGGCCAGCTTTCGCTTGAAAAATCTAGGCTTTGTCTTCCAAGACTTTAACCTGCTGGACACCCTCAATGTCCGTGATAATATCTTTTTGCCCCTGGTCCTGGACCGGAAAAGTTATCAGGAAATGGAGAACCGCTTGGTGAATGTTGCCCCAAAATTACGGATTGTAGAGTTGTTGAACAAGCGACCTTTCGAGCTATCAGGCGGCCAGCAACAGCGAGTATCCATTGCCCGAGCCCTCATTACTCAACCGCAGATTATTTTAGCTGATGAGCCGACTGCAGCCCTTGACTACCGCAACTCAGAAGACCTGCTCAACCTCTTTGAGGAAATCAATTTGGATGGGCAAACCATCCTCATGGTGACCCACTCAGCCAATGCGGCCAGCCATGCCAATCGGGTCCTCTTTATCAAGGACGGGCGGATTTTCCACCAACTATATCGGGGGAATAAGTCCAACAATGAATTTAGCAAGGAAATTTCTCTCAGCATGAGCGCCTTGTTAGGAGGTGAGTAGGATGTTTTATTTCAAACTCGCCTGGAATAATCTCAAACAATCTTTGAAACAGTTCCTCCCCTTTATCCTGTCTTGTATAGTGACCTATGTCTTATCCAATACAACCTTGTTAATTCAAACTAGTCCAGTTGCTGAAAAGATTAGTACGGGGAACTATGCACTTGGCTTGGCGAGCATTGTCCTTAGTATCTTTGCTTTGATAATGAGCATTTATAGTTTTAATTTCCTGCTCAAACAGCGTAGTCGCCAGTTCGGTCTCTATAATATGTTAGGGATGACCAAGGGAAAAATTGCTTTAGTTTCCACCATCGAGCTAGCCATGGTTTATCTGATTACTGTTGTCGTCGGAAGTCTCCTTGGGGCTGTATTTTCCAACTTTCTCTACCTGATCTTTGCGAATATCATCCAGTACGATGCCCTGAATTTCAGTGTCAATCCTGTTGCTTTTCTCATTAGCTCAGCGTTATTTGCAGTCATATTTGCAGTGTTGGAACTGATTAACATCCTTAAAGTCGGTCGGACTGCTCCGCTTGCCCTCTTTAAAAATCAGCACCAAGGTGAGCGTGAGCCCCGTGGTAATGTCTTTTTGGCCTTGATTGGTGTGGCCTTGATTGGCTGTGGTTACTACCTGTCCCTATCATCAGGGCAAATGTCTGCAGTGACCAGTGTGACCCGTTTCTTCACAGCCATTATGTTTGTAATTCCAGGAACCTACCTCTTCTTTATCAGTTTTACCACCTGGTATCTAAAACTTCGCCGTAAAAACAAGAACTATTTTTACAAACCAGAACATTTTATCAATACTTCTCAGATGATTTTTCGGATGAAGCAAAATGCAACAGGTTTGGCGAATATCGCCTTATTGGCAACCATGGCTTTTGTAACGGTCGGCACCACCGTTGCCCTTTATACAGGATCTGCAAATTTGGTGGAGATGAATTTTCCGCAGGAGAATAATGTCAAAATTGAATTAATGGATATTCAAACGAGTCCCGATGAGGCACGCCAAACAATCAGGGAGCAGTTTGTACCGTCTGTTCAGGCCCTAAATCCCAACTTTACCAATGAGCAACTACGCACCTATTTCCAAGCTACCTTTACTGTACCCTTTGAAACCAAATCGACAATGACAGTAGATGAAGTTTTCATGAAAAAAAATCCTGTCATGTCAGGTTTTGATGCGGTAGGGATGTTGAATGTTCTAACACAGGATGATTTCCGAGAAATGGGCAATTCTTTAAGGGAATTGCAAGCAGGAGAAGTAGCTTTTTACGACTATGATCGCATCAATCCGTTAGTGTTTAAGAAACTTCATTGGTTTGGAAATACTTTTACCAACGTTGAAAATATCAAACAGATTCAAGGTATGGAGGTGCTGAATACAATTGTCCGTGCAGGTGTCTTAATTGTACCAAATCAGGCGACATTAGATAGCATGATGGCAGCCTACAATCAATATGCAAACTTTCCAGCGTCTCTGTCAGGACGCAGCTTTGCAACACTGACAGAAAAGGAACAAGAAGCCTCTATTATTCAGACAGGTAGCCTACAAACAGATAAAGTCTATGGAGTAGTCACGACAGAAGCTGCTTTCAAAAAAGAAGGAATTCAGTTAACCGGCGGTTTCCTTTTCATCGGCTTCCTTCTAGGAGCTGCCTTTCTCTTAGGCGCAGCTTTGATTATTTACTACAAACAATTATCAGAAGGAACAGAGGATAAGCGTTCATACAAGATTTTGCAAGAGGTGGGGATGAGTTTTGAGGCCGTTAAGAAATCCATTAACTCACAAATTCTCTATGTCTTCTTTATGCCGCTTGGAGTAGCAGTGTTGCACTATCTAATTGCTTTGCCCCTTCTCAAGAAATTACTCCTCTTCTTTGGAGTGCAAGGTGACATCTTGATTTACAGTATCAGTGCCGCGACAGTAGTAGCAATCGTAGTGATTTACTTTATCATCTACAAAATTACCAGCCGAACCTACTACAAACTGATTGAGCGCTAAGGAAAAGTGACGATTTTTCGTCACTTTTTTGATAAAATAACAATATGATGAAACAAGAAAAAATATTTATTATCGAAGATGATCAGACTATTGTGGATTTGTTGACCAATCATCTGCGTCAATCCTATACAGTGTATCGTGTCAACAATTTTCGAGACATTCGAAATGAAGTGGAAACCATCAAACCAGATTTGATTCTGATGGATATTACACTCCCTTATTTCAACGGTTTTTATTGGACAACAGAAATTCGTAAGACATCAACAGTTCCGATTCTATTTATCTCTTCTAGCGATGATGAGATGGATACGGTGATGGCGTTGGATATGGGCGGGGATGATTTTATTTCAAAACCTTTTTCCCTGACCATCTTAGATGCAAAGATTGCTGCATTCCTGCGCAGAAGCCAGAAATTTACAACAGATGATTTTCAGCTGGATGAATTTACGCTCAATCGCGATGGCGTCCTATCAAATGGATACGATCAAGTTTCCCTGTCTCCGACTGAAAATAAGATTTTGACTATTTTATTCACCCATCAGGACCAGGTAGTATCAAAAGAGGAATTACTTGAGAAACTTTGGGAAGATGAGAATTTTATCGACCAAAATACCCTCAGTGTTAACATAACCCGTTTGCGAAAAAAAATTATTCCCCTTGGTTTTGATCGTGTGCATACTGTGAGAGGAGTTGGCTATTTACTCAAATGATTTGGAAATTCTTTCAGGAATATAAGATCTGGTATAGCATGTATGCCTTGATGTCCGCACTCTATTTTCTAAGCTTTTATCTTTATCATCTGCCGCTGGGCTACTTTGTAGTCAGTCTTCTATTTAATCTGACCCTTCTTTTGATAGTGACCATTTGGCTTTTCATTCAGTTTCGGAAGAAACTGCTCTTGATACAGAACTTTTTCTTTGTTCAGGATTTGGATGACTTATCATTACCATCTGAACTAGCTTATCAACAGTTGATTGAACAGTTATTAGCTGCTGAGTCAGAGAAAGGATTGGTTGAAAAGTCACGAATGGAATCCCTGCAGACCATGGTCAAAATGTGGAGCCACCAGATGAAAGTCCCCCTATCGGCCCTGTCCCTCATGGCCCAGACCGATCAGCTGGACCGGCAGGAAGTTCGCCAGCAATTACTGCGGCTTGAAAATTACCTGGATACCCTCCTGACCTACCTCAAGTTTTCTGGCAACAAGGATGATTTCCGATTCGAAGTTTGCTCCGTCCGAGAATTGGTGGTTGATCTGGTCAAGAAATACCGAGTATCCTGCCTGGCAAAGGAGCTTTCCGTGGAAGTCAGCGGTGACTGGCAGCTCAAGTCGGACAAAAAATGGCTGTCCTTTGCCATTTCCCAGATTTTGGACAATGCCATCAAGTATTCGAAAAGGGGCGGTCACATCCAGGTCCAACTGGATGAAGACGGCATCCAGATTGCGGACACTGGCATGGGCATCCTGCCAGAAGACCTGCCCCGCCTCTTTGAGGAAGGTTTTACAGGCTACAATGGACATGAGCACAAGAAGGCCACAGGTCTAGGCCTCTACATGACCAAGCAGGTGCTGGACAAGCTGGATTTGGCCATCCGCGTCCACAGCCAGGTGGAAGAAGGCACCCAGGTTTTCATATACAAAGAAAAGAGCTAGGCAAACCTAGCTCTTTAGCGTTTACTAAAGAAAAATGGGGGTGTGTACTGCTTGAGATATTCAAAACATTCCTGGGCCGCATCGGCATCTTCGCAGATAATGAGGCAGACATCGTCTCCGCAGACGGTTGCCACGACCTTGGGGATTTCCAAAGCATCCAGGATGGAGCCAAAGGATTGGGCCAAGCCCGGCAAGGATTTTAACACGACCTGGTGCTGAACAGGTTTGAGCATGACTAGGGCATCTTCCATATAGAAGCGCAGGCGCTTTTCCCAGCGGGAGGGGGCGATACTGTTAATCACATAGTAGCTGGAACCTGATTCGGTGATTTTGACCAGGTTGAGCAACTTAATATCCCTCGAAAGGGTGGATTGGGTCACCTCGACTCCGTTGAGCTCCAGTAGCTCCTGCAGTTCCTGCTGGGTATGGATTTTATTTTCCATAACCAGAGAACGGATGAGCTGGTGACGGCTTTCAATTTTATTCATCCTTCCTCCTTTTAAGAAAGAAACATGGCATCGCCAAAACTGAAGAAGCGGTAGCGCTCTTCGACCGCATGACGATAGGCTTCCAAAACAAAATCACGGCCTGCAAAGGCAGCCACCAACATGACCAAGGTAGACTTGGGCAGGTGGAAATTGGTGGAGAAGGCATCGACCACCTTAAATTCATAACCTGGCTTGATGAAAATATTGGTCCAGCCTGCATCGGCTTTCAGCTGGCCGTCGAATTTATTGCCGATGGTTTCTAGGGTGCGGATAGAGGTTGTCCCAACCGCCACGACTCGGCCTCCCTTGGCCTTGACCTGGTTGAGGGTGTCTGCAGCCTCTTGGCTGAATTGGTAATATTCAGAGTGCATCTCATGTTCATCCAGATTGTCTACCGAAACAGGGCGGAAGGTTCCAAGGCCGACATGCAGGGTCAGATAGACCAGATGAACTCCCTTATCCTCGATTTTTTGGAGCAGGTCTTCTGTGAAATGGAGGCCGGCAGTCGGGGCGGCAGCGGAGCCATTTTCTTTGGCATAGACGGTCTGGTAGCGTTCGCGATCCTCCAATTTTTCATGGATGTAGGGCGGCAAGGGCATTTCCCCTAGGCTTTCTAAGACCTCTAGGAAAATCCCCTCATAGCTAAATTCTACAATGCGCCCACCATGTTCCAATTCCTCCACAACGGTGGCTAGAAGGCGGCCATCGCCAAATTCAACCTTGGCACCGACTCGAAGGCGCTTAGCTGGCTTGGCCAGAACCTCCCACTGATCACCTTGGGTATTTTTCAGCAAAAGTAGCTCCACATGTCCATGGGTATCAGGCTTTTGGCCGTAAAGACGGGCAGGCAGAACCCGGGTATTGTTCATGACCAGGGCATCACCTGGCTGGAGTTGGTCCAGGATACTATCAAAGTGGCTGTCAGTCAGTGTCTTTTTTTTCCGGTCCAAAATGAGTAAACGAGAGGCATCCCGTACCTCCAGTGGTGTCTGAGCAATCAGCTCCTCAGGTAAATCAAAATCAAAATCTTTGGTATTCATAGTCGTCCTTAGTGAGAGAAAATAATCAATAAAAAGTAAATCAAGAGAGCAAATGGAATGGCCATAAGGAGGCCTCCGATGATATTTAGTGTGTATTTGAGGCCCTTTTGACTACGGAGAAAGTGGGCAATCAGACAAAGACCAAAGCCAATAAAAAAGAGAATTAATAATTGTTGTAACATGTCTTCATTATACCATAGATGGGGACATTTTATGGGACTTGGTGGTTGACAAAAATTGGTATATACCATATAATGGTTATAACCACTCAAGGAGGAAGAATAATGAAAATTATCACCGTAAAAGATGACCTGGCTGGCGGGAAAGTTGCTTTTGAAATTTTGTCTGAAAAGCTAGCGGCGGGCGCCAAGACACTGGGACTTGCGACAGGAAGCACCCCTTTGACCCTCTATCAAGAAATTGTCAATAGTGACTTGGATTTTTCTGATGTGACCAGTATCAACTTGGACGAATATGTAGGTCTCCCTGCTGAAAATGAGCAGAGCTATGTTGCCTTTATGCGCCAGCACCTCTTTGATGCCAAGCCTTTCCAACAGAACTTTTTGCCAGATGGACTTGCCCAAGACTTGCAGGCAGAGGTTGAGCGCTATGATGCCATTATTGACAGCCATCCTATTGACCTGCAGATTTTAGGCATTGGCCGCAATGGCCATATTGGCTTCAACGAACCAGGAACTCCATTTGACATGACCACCCATGTGGTGGACTTGGCTGAGGATACCATTCAAGCCAACAGCCGCTTCTTTGACAGTATCGACCAGGTACCAAAACAGGCGGTTTCCATGGGGATTGCCTCCATCATGAAATCAAAAACCATCCTCTTGCTGGCCTTTGGGGAGCAAAAGGCAGATGCGGTGGCCAAGATGGTCAATGGTCCTGTGACCGAAGACCTGCCAGCCAGCATCCTCCAAAAACATGCGGATGTCATTGTCATCGCAGACGAAGCCGCAGCTTCAAAATTGTAACCTCCATCAAGAACTCTGCCTTTTCAGGGTTCTTTTTTGGTATTGAATTTACAATGTATTTGCACAATAAAATCACTTTAGTTTTTTAATCAGATAGATTTGAACGAACAGTGAAAACCGTCAAGAAAAATGCGAGAACGAGCTCAATATATGCTATAATAGAAACATAAAAATTTAAGAAATCCGAAGGGTATACCCTTCCTTTATTATATTCATAATAAAGGAATCCTATCAGCCCTTCACAAAATTTTAGCTGAAAGGTAGACCTAATAATGAAGCAAGAATTGGAGCAACTTCTGGCACAAAATGACACTTTTATGGTGGAAGGTGTGCTCAATAAAAATAAACTGGCAGAGCTGGCGAGGCAATACAATCCTGAACTCCTTAATCTATTGATGAGTAATGATAATATTTCCAAGCATTTCTTTTCTACTCTAGATACTGGCGCTCTTGTCTTCAAGAAAGACGTCTTTTTGCAGTTTTTGAACAATAAGGAGTTTCTCCCTGACAGCTTTACCGCCTACAAGACTAAAATCGGTTTGGCGACCGGCGACAAGTACCTATCAGAAAATCAGGAAGTTGTCCTGAATTTTCCATACAAAGATTGTGTGCTAGAGGGGGGACAGACTAAGGAGGATGCCAAACGTCAGGAGATTTTCTTTAACGAAACTCTGGCACCTACTGAAATCAATCGTCTACTAGATGATAAGGTTTTGACCAACTTCAAACGGTATGATGAAACTGGCGAGCATGAAGTAGAAGAACTTAATGACACTGATAATCTCATTATCAAAGGTAATAACCTCATTGCCCTTCATAGCCTCAAGAAACGCTTTGCAGGGAAGGTTAAGTTGATTTACATTGATCCGCCATATTATTTTGAGAAAATTAAACCGGAAGATACATTCCAATATAATTCTAATTTCAAATTATCCACTTGGCTAGTATTTATGAAAAATAGATTAGAAGTCGCTAGGGAATTATTATCTGATGATGGTGCATTATTTGTTCAAATTAGTGATGATGGTGTAGGTGAACTGCATGTTTTGCTCAAAGATGTTTTCAATAAGGGAGAGAAGAATAATTTCATAAATAAAATCACTTTAAAGACTAAGTCTCCTTCGGGATTTGCTAGTGTCAATCCAGGAGTGTTTGAGACAGCAGAGTATATTTTATCGTTTGCCAAGGATAAATCTAAGTGGAAATATAATCCGCAATTTGTGCGCTCGGATTATGACCCTAACTATAATCAATACGTTGTAAATAAAACAGATAATTTTACAGATTGGAAAATCGAGAATATCGGAGAATATGTTGCGAAACAGCAAGGTTATGAGACGAAGCGTCTTGCTGTAAAGGAATTAGGCCAAACCTTTTTTGAAAACCTTGTCGCTGATTTTGCTTTGGAAAATGCGGATTCAGTATTTCGCTATACAACTATAAACAATAACGCCAGTTCTATTCTAGTAGAGTTACGCGATAAGTCCCGAAAAACCCCACAGACAATATTTTTTCAGTCGAGAGATGAAAACTATGATGTTTACGTTAAAAATGGGCAAGAAATATCATTCTATTCTAAAAAAATTAGAGAAATTGATGGAAATCGTGTTCCCAGTATTCAGCTTTCAAATATCTGGACGGATACACCTTATGAAGGTATTGCCAAAGAAGGTGGTGTCACCTTAAAAGGTGGGAAAAAACCAGAAAAATTGATTCGAAGAATTATTGAACTAGCTACAAATAACGGTGATTTGGTTCTTGATTATCATTTGGGTTCAGGGACAACTGCAGCTGTAGCCCACAAGCTAAAACGACAATATATTGGACTGGAACAGCTAAATTATGGGGAAAACGATAGTGTGGCAAGGTTAAGTAGAGTTATAGGGGGCGATCAAACTGGCATCTCCAAAGCTGTCAACTGGTCTGGTGGTGGTAGCTTTGTCTATGCTGAACTGAAAAACGACGCTCAAGATTTCAAAAATGCGATTTTTGAGGCAACAACAACGGAAGAATTATTAGAACTGTTTGAGCTTGCGAAAAAATCTTCTTTCTTGTCCTATCGCATCGACCCTAAAAAGTTGAAAAAGAATGAGTTTTGTCAATTGTCCTTGGCGGAGCAAAAGCAAATCTTGTCTGAAATCATTGATAACAATAACCTCTATGTGAATTATTCTGATATTGATGATAGTGATTATCAGATTTCAGCAGAGGACAAAAAGCTCAATTACGCTTTCTACGGAAAGGAAAAGTAAGCCATGCCATTTATTTACGAAACCTATGATACAGTCAGTCGGTCTGGCTTTAAGGATTTTCGGGCAGATTTGCCAGATTACCTCACGAAAAATTTGAAGTACCCCTTACGACCTTATCAGCAGGAGGCTATTGGACGTTATCTTCACTACAAAACAGACAAAAATCGTCTCATTCCAGAGCAAGTTCTCTACAATATGGCGACGGGTTCTGGTAAAACGCTATTGATGGCTGCGGTTATCTTGGAGAAGTACCAGCAAGGTGAGCGAAATTTTATTTTCTTTGTGAACAACGATAATATCCTGACGAAAACAAAGGATAACTTCTTAGAAAGTGCTTCTGGTAAGTATCTTTTTGCGGAAAAGATTGTCATGGATGGACAAATAGTGACAGTGCGTGAAGTGACGGATTTTTCAGATAGCCGTGATGATAGTATTAACATCGTCTTTACTACTATCCAAAAGCTTCACCAAGACCTTAATACTCCGAGAGAAAATCGTCTCTCTTATGAGCAGTTTAAAGATATTTCGGTTGTCATGTTGGCGGATGAAGCTCACCACTTGAATGCTGGATTGGACACGAACGAGAAAAAGGATAATACCAGCTGGACGAGTACCATTGAGGTGATTCAAAAGACAGCGAAAAAGTCCAGTATCTTTGAGTTTACCGCAACAATTGATTTAACAAACCAAGCGATCGCTCAAAAATATCAAAATTCCCTGTTGTTTAAGTATGATTTGAAAGAATTTCGTTTAGATAAATATTCCAAAGATGTACTCTTTCACCTGGTGGATGGTGATGTCAATCATCGTATGCTACAAGCAATTATCATTAGCCAATACCGTAAGAAAATCGCGCTGAAAAACGAAATTAATCTAAAACCCTTGGTCATGTTTAAGTCACAGAAAATTGCAGAAAGTCAAGAAAATTTGGACGCATTTTTAGGTTTGCTGGATAGTCTTATTCCGGCCGATATTCAGATACATCGTGACCTTGTTTCAGAAACGGATGAGAAGTCTAATATTTTGAAAAAAGCATTTTCCTATTTCAAAAAAGTTGACATCTCAGATGCTGATTTGATAGCAGAGCTTCGAGAGGATTTTCGAAAAGAACGCTTACTCTTAGTTGATGGCAAAAATAAGAATAAAGACAGTCTCAACCTCCTCAACACCCTGGAACGACCAACAAATGAAATCCGTGCGATTTTCGCTGTGGATATGCTTAATGAAGGCTGGGATGTTCTTAACCTTTTCGATATTGTACGCCTCTACGATACTCGAGATGGTAAGACTACGAAAAATGGCTTTGTCGCAGGAAAAACAACAAACACAGAGAAACAGCTGATAGGTCGCGGAGCACGCTACTATCCCTTTGTGATTGGTGATAATCTGGAGGAAAAATACACTCGTAAGTTTGATGATAATGAAAATAATGAACTCCGTGTCATTGAACAACTTCATTATCACTCTGCTAATAATCCAAAATATATTTCAGAGTTCAAACAGGTTCTGCGTGAGAATGGTTTACTTGATGATGGTTATTTGAAAGCGCGTGAACTCAATCTAAAGGAGTCTTTTAAGAGGACACGGACGTATACTGATGGTGTCGTATGGATGAATAGTAGGATTCCGTATGAGCAAATGCTCGGAGAGCGACAAGAAAGTCTATTCGATACATCCTTTATTCCTAAGTCTTTTGAAATCAAATTGCCAACCCAAGGCGTTCGAGACATTGAAGCTTTTGATGAAGCAATGTACGTTTCTGAATCTTTAGAGGTAATTACTTTCAAATTTAGCAAAGTTATCGGCAACAATATTGTTCGAGCAGCTATTAATCGCAACAAAAAATTTACCTTTGATAATCTCCAAAAAGCCTTTGTAGCTCTTGGAAGTGTATCTGCCTTTATTGGTATGCTCGCAGATATTGATATTCGAGTTGAATCTCAATATCAAATGATGTCTGATTTTACTCCAGATGATAAACTTTATATCACGGAAAAACTGCTTCATGTTATCGAGAAAGATTTGATTGCGACTGAGGAACGTTATTTTGGTTCAGAAAAGTTTGAACAGTACAAGATTAAAGACATTTTTGAAGATAATATTTTAAGGAAATACACCATCAAATCAAACGGAAATAAAGAAATGGGACTTTCACAAAAGGATCCAAATAATGAAATCCATGTTAATATAGATGTTTTGGATTGGTATGCATATGATGATAACTTTGGAACAGACGAAGAAAAGTATCTTGTGAAAACCATCCAAGATGTGATTGGAGATCTTGAAGAAAAATGGACCGATATTTACTTGCTTCGAAATGAAAAAGCCGTAAGAATTTATAACTTTGACAACGGAAAACCATTCGAACCAGATTTTCTTATGTTTGCGAACGATAAAAGGACTGGAAATATTTCGTGGCAGATTTTCATTGAACCGAAAGGAAAACAGCTCATAGAGTATGATCGCTGGAAGGAAGAATTCTTGCTTCAAATTTCTGAGCGAGACGAGGCGAGAACACTGGTTGATGATGACCGCTATCGTATTGTTGGTTTGCCGTTCTTTAATGAGGTGGTGAGCAAGGATTTAGTAAAAGAAGAATTGCGAAGGTTGTGACACTTCAAGGCACCAAAGTCAACTTACGGAGGAATAAATAGAGTAAATCGTTAATGTGTCTTGGACTTACAAAATTCAAATTATTTATTCGGATACTTCGACCAGGTACCTAAACAGGCGGTTTCCATGGGAATTGCCTCCATCATGAAATCAAAAACCATCCTCTTGCTGGCCTTTGGGGAGCAAAAGGCAGATGCGGTGGTTAAGATGGTCAATGGTCCTGTGACCGAAGACCTGCCAGCCAGCATCCTCCAAAAACATGCGGATGTCATTGTCATCGCAGACGAAGCCGCAGCATCAAAATTGTAACCTCCATCAAGAACTCTGCCTTTCAGGGTTCTTTTTTGGTATAATCAAATCATGAGATTAGACAAGGCCATCATAGGGGCTGGCTTGGCCAGCCGCAGGCAAATAAAAAAATTGATTCGCAGCCAGCAAATCACGGTCGATGGGCAAGTGGTCCAGAGGCCAGGTCAGATTGTGGACAGCCATCTGCAGGATATCCGAGTGGCAGGACAAAAACTGGTAACCGCAAAAGAAAGTTATTTTCTCCTCAACAAACTAGCTGGTGTGGTTTCAGCCTGTTCTGATTCTAAATTCCAGACGGTCTTGGATTTACTGAGGGAGGAGGACCGAGTGCCTGGAATTTTTCCCATTGGACGCCTAGACCGAGATACTGAAGGGCTGGTTCTCCTCACCAACAATGGCCCCTTGGGTTTTCGCATGCTCCATCCCAAACACCATGTGGACAAAACCTACTATGTAGAGGTCAATGATGCCCTGCATCCTGATGCACCAGCTTTTTTTGAAAATGGGGTGACCTTTTTGGATGGAACCAGCTGCAAGCCAGCTCAGTTGACCGTCTTATCCAGCCAAAAGGGCCATGGCAGGGCTAGAGTCACCATTTCAGAAGGGAAATTTCATCAGGTCAAGAAGATGTTTTTAGCATACGGTGTCAAGGTCACCTATCTCAAGCGTATCTCCTTTGGTGGCTTTGAGCTGGAAGATACCTTACCAGCCGGAGCCTACCGGCAACTAAGTCAGGAAGAAATCAAGGTTTTAAAGAAGTATTTTGATTAGAAAAATAGGAGGTTAGAAAGATGATTTTATCTCTGCAAGGTTGTATGGCAGTGGGAAAGACAAGTGCTGCCGACTATCTAAAGGAGCATGCTCCCTATCTTCATGTCCAATATGAAGATACCAGTGAGGTGATTAAAGAAATTACGAGACGGCAGTTGGACAAAAATACATTTGAAGGTTTTGTAGAAATTCAGCGTTTATGGATTCAGCATGAAATCAAAAGATGGGAGAAGGCAAAGAATTTCCTATGTACAATCATGGATTTTGGGGCAGAGGAAATTGAGTTTTATACCCTACATTATCCCAAAGCAATTGGGAAAGATTGGCCAGTCGAAGAGGCATTGAGAGATGAATTGAACAGTTTAAAGCAGTGCGTGCCAACTCGCATCTTATTTTTGGATGCATCAGAAGCGTATTTACGAAGAAATAAGGAAAGTGATAAGAGTCGGAGTAGAAACTTCTTTGATTTTTACTTGCAACACTTGTTGCCTTTAAAACGACAATGGTTTTTAGGACAGGAGCATGTAGATGTTTTAAATGTAGATGGACTGACCAGAGAAGAAGTCGGTCAACAAGTGAAAATATGGTGTGATCGTTGTCTTTCACATAACAAAATCCAACCCAGTTGAGCTCAACTGGGTTGGGTTTGTTTTAAGAGATAGAGGAAGTAGGGGGCTCCAATCAAGGAGACGATGATGCCTGTTGGGATACCTGTTCCGACCAGCAAAACTCGTCCCACCGTGTCGGCCAAAAGGAGAAGGAGACTACCCAGCAGCATACTGGCTGGAATGGTGATGCGGTGGTCATTGCCCAACCAACGGCGCGTGATATGGCCAGCAATCAGTCCCACAAAGGTGATGTTGCCAACGAGTACGACACTAAGGGCGCCCAAAGCAGTTGCCAAGACCAGAGTGGCCAGCCTTTCCTTTTGCAAATGCAGTCCCAGAGCCATGGCGGTTTGGTCATTGAGATTCATAATGTTGAGAGATCGACAGCGGCTAAAGGTTACTAACCAGACCGAGATAAGAAGGGGACTGTATATCATCAAGGTTGACCAATCTCCGCCGTTTACTCGACCGCTCAGCCACTGGACGATGTACTCCATCTTGAAATCATCCAGGCTGCTGATAATGCTGACCATGATGCCAGACAGCATGCTGGATATTCCCACTCCTGTGATAATCAAGCGCGTGGGATGGATACCATAGAGTTTTTTACGGGCCAGCCAGTAGACTAGAAAGATGGTCAAACCTCCCCCCAGCATGGCAAAGAAGGGAGTGAAGGCTAGCAAAACGGGATGGATACTGGATGAAAGTCCCACCAGAATGGCAACTACCAAGCCAGCACCCGTGTTGATACCCAAGATACCCGAATCCGCCAGAGGATTGCGGGTCAAGGTTTGCAGGAGCAAGCCAGCCAAGGCCAGGGAAGCTCCGCCAATCATAGAGGCCAAGATGCGGGGCAACCGAATCCGCCCGATGATGAGCAAGGTGGATGAATCAGCCCGTCCAGTTACTACATCCAGGAGATCAGAAAAAGAGGAGTTGGCATAGCCAACAGACAAGGAAATCAGAAAAGCTAGCAGCAGCAAGAGGAGCAGGATGGTAAAGGTCGGAAGGAGGTGTTTCTTTTTCATCATAAGTGTTCCCCCTTTCGGATGAGCCAGAGGAAGCAAGGCAGGCCAATGATGCTGATGACAGCACTCATCGGAGTTTCAACTGGAGGGTTGATAGACCGACAAATCAGGTCCACCCAGATGAGGAAACTAGCTCCCGCAAAGGCCGTCAGAGGCAAGAGGATTCGGTAATTTTTCCCTGTAAACATGCGGATAAAATGCGGGATGATGAGGCCGACAAAGGAGAGGGAGCCGACCAGGGCCACAGCCGCAGCGGATTGTAAGAGGACGATGCCCAGTAATATCAAGGTCATCAGGAAGGTCCGTTGCCCCAGATTTTTAGCTACTGTTTCATTGAGGCTGAGAATGGTCAGCTGATGGGCAAAAAGCTGAGCCAGGATAAGACCCAGCACAATGAAGGGGGCAATCATGGCCAACATCTTCCAGTTGACCTGGACCAAGCCCCCTGCCTGCCAGCCGATGACCGCAGTTGAAAGGTCAAAGTAGATGGTGATAGCTTGACCAAGGGCAGAAAAGAGGCTGGCAACCATGGCCCCGGATAGGATAAGCCGCAGCTGATTGTAGCCCTTTTGAGCCTGATAGGAAAGGGAAAAAACCAGGATGGCTGCCAAACAAGAACCCAATAAGCAAATGACCAAGATTTGACTGTAATGCAGGCTTTTAAAGATAGCATAGGCTAGGATAAGGGCCAGGCCTGCCCCAGCATTGATGCCTAGAAGGCCTGGATCGGCAATGGCATTGCGGGTGATTCCCTGCATCATGGCTCCAGCCTGGGCCATGGCAGCCCCCACCAAGATGGCTGCCAGGACTCGTGGCATCCGCAAATCGACAACGACATCCTGGACAGCTGATTGGACCGTGGGTTGCTGCAAGACTTCTATCAGCTGACGGTGGCTATAGGAGATGGTTCCAAAGCGCAAACTCAGATAGATTCCCGCCAAAAATAGCAGGCAGATGATGAAAAAAACAAGCCAAAGTTGCTTTGGCTTTCTTGGATGATGAAGAAGAGTTTCTTCTTGTTTCATGTATGTTTTCCTTTTTATTGGGCGTCTTTGACAGCTTGGACAAAGGCCTCAATCTGCAAATCAAGAGACATAGGGTCAGAGAAGTAGAAGAGGTTGTAATCCACTTCCAACACATGGCCAGCTTGGACAGCAGGCAGGTTCTTCCAAATGTCACTTTCCTTGAGGGAAGCTGCAGCTTCTTGGGTGCTGGCATTGACATTGACCAAGGCATAGTCACCGATATAGTCTGGCAGAGCTTCTTGGGAAACGCTGAACCAGCCATCCTTGCTGATGATGTCCTCTTGGACCTTGGCAGGGGCTGCAAAACCGAGAGCCTTGTAGACCAACTCACCGCCACGACCAAAGTTGTCACCGTAGAGGTAGATGTTTTTGTCAAAGAAATCCATGACAGTGAAGGTGGTGCTTTCATCAATGATGTCCTTCAATTCACTCTTCTTAGCAGCTACTTTTTCCTCCCACTGGTCAAGCCAGGCTTGGGCTTCTTTTTCCTTGCCAAAAATTTGTCCCACATCCGTCAGCATTTCCAGATAGTCACTCTTGCCATAGGTGATTTCGATGACTGGGGCAATTTCTTTCAAGGTCTCCAGGTTATCATCTCCAGCAAAAACCAAGATGACATCTGGTTCCTGGGCAGCAATGGCCTCGGTATCCGCAGTAGTCAGCTGAACAGCGTCCTTGAGTTGGTCACCAAAGGCAGGACTATCCTTTTCCAAATCTAGGCTGTAACTAGAGACATCGATTCCCAGCTGCAGGAGGTAACCTGTGTAGGAATAGGCAAAGTTGACCACTTTTTGAGGATTTTTGGGAATATCCCCGTGGTAGGTGATGCCTTCAATCTCAGGCATGCTGGACAATTCAACCTCGGTAGAAGGTTGTGAGCTGGAGCAGGCTGCCAGCCAAACAAAGGCAAGCACCAAACTACATGCTGCTAAAAACTTTTTCATAAAAAATCTCCTTTTATTTGATTAAATCATAGGTTAGTAATGTGGGGTAATCTTGGCCAGGAACCTGCAAGAGCTGGGCATTAATCTGAAAAATATCACGGAGAATATCTGCCGTCATGATGTCTGAGACAGGACCGCGATGGCGAATCTCCCCCTCCTTCATGGCAATCATATAATCTGAAAAACGGGCCGACAGGTTGACATCATGGAGGACCATAACAATGGTTTTCTGTCTGGTCTGATTGAGGTCCCTCAAGAGTTCAAGGACTTCCAGCTGATGGTTGAGGTCCAGATAAGTGGTGGGTTCGTCCAGGAAGATGGTGTCTGTATCCTGAGCCAAGGCCATGGCAATCCAGACCCGCTGCCTCTGACCACCAGACAAATCATCCACTGGCAGCCTGGCATAGGCAGTGGTTTGCGTGACCTCTAAGGCCCAGTTGATTTTTTCCCGGTCCAGGTCAGACAAATAGCCCAGGCCATTTTGATGGGGAAAGCGACCATAGGAGACCAGTTCATAGACTGAAATTCCCTCCGTAGCCTCCAAGACCTGGGGCAGGAGGGCCAGCTTTCGAGCCACCTCCTTGGTTGGCAGTTGAGCAATGGCCTGCCCATCCAGATAGACTGCTCCAGCTTGGACAGGAAGGATCCTGGTCAAGGCCTTGAGCAGGGTCGATTTGCCACAACCGTTGGAACCGATGATGGTGGTGATTTTTTCCTTGGGAATGGTGGTCGACAAGGAGTCAATGATAACCCGATCGTCGTAAACCACTCGGATGGCATCAGCCTGAATGGATGTCACAGCTTTCCTCCCTTTATCTATTTCTAAACATATTATACCAAAGTTTTCTCATAAAACAATAGTTTTCTGACAATTAAAGAAAAATTAAAAACCAGATATAATCTGGCTTTCCTTATAGATAGAGAGAAGCAACCTGGCGATCACCAGGATAGGCTACTTTTTCATCATTGACGATCTGATAGGCATCAGCCCCCTTACCCGCAATAATCACCGCATCAGCAGCGGAGGAAGTCAGGGACAGGGCCTTTTGAATGGCCTCTTCTCGGTCTACCATAATGGTCAGGGGCCGGTCGACATAAGAAGCGATCTCCTCCGCAATCTTCTGGGGATCTTCCCGGTTGGGGTCATCGGCTGTCAAAATGACTTGGAGGTCCGGCCTATTCTGGATAACACGGCCAAAATCAGCCCGGCGGCTTTCCGCCTTATTTCCAGTCGAACCCAGAATTAGGATATTCTGGCCTTTCTGGTGCTCGGCAACGACCGACAGGAGTTTTTCCAGACTATCGCCATTGTGGGCATAATCAACAAAGACCTTGGCCCCATTTTGCTGGGTCAAAACCTCCATCCGACCAGGCACAGAGGTCTGGGCAATGCCAGTGCGAATATCTGCTAGACTGGCCCCCAATCGCAGACAGGCCAGACCAGCAGCGATGGCATTCTCCTGGTTGAAATGACCAATTAACTGGATATCATAGGGGCCAGCCAATTTTCCGGAAGCTGTAAAAGCAAAGGCCTGACTGTCTACAATCTGGTTTTCAGAATCCTTGCCATAGAAATCATGGTCTTTCTGGGCAATCTGCTGGGCTACGACATCAAAATGATCCATACCACTATTGACAATGACCGCTCGGCTATTGTCCATCAGGAGCCGCTTGTGGTAGAAGTAGTCCTCAAAATTGGGATGCTCGATTGGCCCGATATGGTCCGGACTGATGTTGAGAAAGACACCGACATCGAAGGTCAAGCCGTAGACCCGTTTGACCAGATAGGCCTGACTGGAAACCTCCATTATTAGGTGGCTCATGCCATTTGCGACCGCCTCAGCCATCATCTGGAATAAGTCCAGACTTTCAGGTGTGGTCAGGGTGGACTTGAAAAAAGTCTTGCCATCCAGGGTCGTATTCATAGTAGACAGCATGGCAGGCTTGTGGCTTTGTTTCAGGATATGATAGGCAAAATAGGCAGCAGTGGTCTTGCCCTTGGTCCCAGTAAAGGCCAGCAGTTTGAGATTTCGCTCTGGATGGTCGTAAAATTCCATGGCCAGCAAACTCATGGCCTGCTTGATATCTTTGACCAAAATAACAGGAATACCCACTTGATAGTCCACTTGGCTGATATAGACCTGCAAACCAGCAGCGATGGCTTTTTCCAAAAATTCCTTCTTAAAGGCAGCCCCCTTGGCAAAAAAGAGGGTATTGGCATCAGCCTTTCGGCTATCATAGCTAACTTGGGTGAAGATAAGCTGACTAGCGCCTGTTTCCTCAGCTGCCGAAAGAAGGTTGTCATCAGCTTTTAAAATTTCTAATACAGTCTCAATCTTTATCATGACTCTATTGTAAACCGATTAGACCAGATTGACAAGCAAAAATCGCCATTTGCCACCTGACCGATAGATAATAACTAAGACCTGCTTTTGAAATTTATATAGGGACAGGAGCAGAAAAGGCCATAGGAAAATGGTAAAATGGTAGAAATACTGTGGAGGATGAGACATGTCAGATTATAAATTAGATACTATTTTAGCCCATGCCGGTATCAACTCAGATGAAAAAACAGGGGCCCTGATTGCCCCCATTTACCTTTCAACCACCTACCAGCATCCTGAGTTTGGCCAATCGACTGGCTTTGATTACACCCGAACCAAAAATCCGACCCGCTTGACCCTGGAAAAAACTTTGGCCAAGATTGAGAAGGCAGACTATGCCTTGGTAACCTCGTCTGGCATGGCAGCCCTGGTTTTGCTCTTTAACAGTTTCCCGGAGCAATCCAAGATTGTCGCAGCCCGAGACCTCTATGGCGGTTCCTTCCGCTGGTTCAATGAACAGGAGAAGAAGGGACGCTATTTCTTCACTTATACCAACACAGAAGAAGAGATGCTGGCAGCTATCAGCGAGGACACAGACTATGTCTTCATTGAGACACCAACCAATCCTCTCATGGTGGAATTTGATATTGCTAAGGTGGCAGAAAAAGCCCATGCCCATGGCGCCAAAGTCATTGTAGACAACACCTTTTACAGCCCCATTTATCAAAATCCCATTGCCCTGGGGGCTGATATTGTCCTGCATTCGGCGACCAAGTATCTGTCAGGCCACAATGATGTGCTGGCAGGGGTCCTGATTACCAGCGACCAGGCCATTTACGATAAGTTGTTCTACGACCAAAATACAACAGGGCCAACCCTTTCTCCACTGGACAGTTATCTCCTGATGCGGGGGCTCAAAACCCTGTCTCTACGGATGGAGCGCTCAACCCAAAATGCCAAGTATGTCGTAGACTTTCTCAAGGGCCATCCAGCTGTTAAGGAAGTTCTCTACACAGGCAAGGGCGGCATGATTTCCTTTAAGGTTGTAGACGAGAGCAAGATTCCAACCATTATCAATCACTTGTCTGTCTTCACCTTCGCTGAAAGCCTGGGCGGTGTTGAATCCCTGATCACCTACCCATCTACTCAGACCCATTTGGACATTCCAGCCGACATCCGCCAATCCTATGGCCTGACCGATGATTTGCTGCGTATTTCCATTGGTATCGAAGATGCGGAAGACTTGATTGCCGACCTAAAAGAAGCCCTGGAGGCCTAAGATGACCAAATACGATTTTACCACCCGCCCAAATCGCCTTGGGCAAAACACCATGAAGTGGCATAGCAGTGAGACAGATCCAGATCTCTTGCAGATGTGGGTGGCGGATATGGATTTTCTGCCCTTGCCTCAGGTTAAAGAAGCGCTGATTGCTTATGCACAAGACCATGTATATGGCTATTCTCTATTTGCAGACAGTCTCTATCAGTCCGTTATCGATTGGGAGAAAAATCAGCATGGCTATGACATTCAGAAAGAAGATGTCGTCTTTATCGAAGGAGTTGTGCCAGCCATTACGGTGGCCATTCAAGCCCTGACCAAAGAAGGGGATGCGGTCCTGATTAATAGCCCTGTCTACTCACCCTTTGCCCGCACCGTTCGACTCAATAAGCGGCAACTCATCAGCAATTCCTTGGTTGAAAAGGATGGTCAATATACCCTTGATTTTGACCAGTTGGAAGCTGATATCATAGAGAATCAGGTCAAGCTCTATATCTTTTGTAGCCCCCACAATCCAGGGGGCCGTGTCTGGACCAAGGAAGAGTTAGAAAAAGTTGGTCAGCTCTGTCAGAAACACGGTGTCATCCTGATTTCAGATGAAATTCACCAGGATTTGGCCCTCTTTGGCCACAAGCACCTCAGTTTTAACACTGTCTCGCCAGATTTCAAAGATTTCAGCCTTATCTTAAGCTCAGCTACCAAGACCTTCAATATTGCAGGGACCAAAAATAGCTTTGCCATCATCGAAAATCCGAGCCTACGAAAAGCCTTCACCAAGCAGCAGTTGGCCAACAACCAGCATGAAATTCCAACGGTAGGCCTGATTGCCACTGAAGTCGCTTTTCGTCATGGCAGGGACTGGCTGGACCAACTGAAGGAAGTTTTGGAAGAAAACATCAACTATACAGTGGATTTCCTGACAGAACATAGCCAAATCAAGGTCATGAAACCCCAGGGAACCTATCTGATTTGGCTGGATTTCTCAGCCTATGGCCTGTCCAATGAGCAGATTCAAGAAAAACTAATGAAGGAAGCCAAGGTGGTCTTGAACGACGGTCTCAGTTTCGGCAAGGAAGGTAAATTCCACGCCCGACTCAATACAGCCACGCCCCTCGAAACTGTCAAGGAAGCCTGCCAACGCATCGTTCAGGTTTTTGGTAAAGAAACCTAGTTAGAAGTCGCAGCTGCGATTTCTTTTTGTTATAATGAAACTAGCAATCACCTTATCAAATTTTAGTTAGGAGAATCTCATGACAGAAAAAGAAAAGATGTTAGCTGGTCAGATGTATAATGCTGCGGACCCTGAACTTTCTGCCCTTCGCCATGAGGCTAGACGATACCGGGAACGTGTCAACCAAGAAATGGATGGGGCAAAACGTAGCCAACTGATGAAAGAATGGCTTGGAAAGACAGGGAAACACCTCTATGTGGAAAACCCAGTTACCCTAGACTACGGCTGCCATATTTTTGTTGGTGAGAACTTCTATGCCAATTTTAACTGGACAGTCCTGGATACCTGTCCGGTCACCATCGGGGATAATGCCATGCTGGGCCCCAATGTTCAATTCTATACAGCTCTACACCCCCTGGATGCCCAGGAACGGATTGCTGGCCCTGAATACGGAGCCCCCATCACCATTGGAGACAATGTCTGGATTGGTGGCGGTGCCATGATTTTAGCCGGGGTCACCCTCGGAGACAATGTCGTAGTTGGTGCAGGTTCTGTTGTTACCAAATCCTTTGGCGACAATGTGGTCATCGCCGGAAATCCAGCACGGGTCATTAAAAAATTGGACTAAAGCATCCCCATTCTCATTTGGAAAATTTGCATTTTCACAAGCATTTTTTCCTTTTTTTTGGTAAAATATAGAAAATAAACAAAGAGAGGTTTCACCATGGGAAAATTCCAAGTCATTTCACATCCGCTCATCCAGCATAAGCTGTCCATTTTGCGCCGCAAGGACACCTCAACCAAAGATTTCCGTGAGTTGGTCAATGAGATTGCCCTCCTTATGGGCTACGAAGTCCTGCGCGACCTGCCTCTTGAAGACGTAGAAATCGAAACACCTATCACCAAAACAGTACAAAAACAGATTGCGGGTAAAAAGTTGGCCATTGTTCCCATCCTGCGGGCGGGCATTGGCTTGGTAGATGGCCTTTTGAGTTTAGTGCCTTCTGCCAAAGTCGGCCATATCGGCATGTACCGCGATGAAGAAACCCTGACGCCTGTTGAGTACTTGGTCAAACTGCCAGATGACATTGACCGTCGCCACATTTTCGTGGTGGATCCCATGCTTGCAACCGGTGGTTCAGCTATCCTGGCCATTGATTCCCTGAAAAAACGTGGCGCTTCAAATATCAAGTTTGTTGCCCTCGTATCTGCGCCTGAAGGTGTTAAAGCTCTGCAGGAAGCCCATCCAGACATCGACATCTACACCGCTGCCCTGGACGATTACCTCAATGAGCAAGGTTATATTGTACCAGGTTTGGGGGATGCGGGAGATCGCCTCTTTGGAACCAAATAAAAATTACGAGAGTTGGACAGAAATCGGTAATTTCGGAGAAATTCGATTTCGTCGTCCCACCTCCGCACAGTTGAGTAGGGCTGTAAAAGCTGATTTATCAGCGCATTAGAGCCCACTCAACCACTGCGCTATAAGTATCTAAAACGAAAAAAAGAGTTTGGAACTACTTGTGTCCCAAACTCTTTTTTGCAAGATAAACTTTTTATTTGACCTTTTTTGACCAAACAATTATAATAGGTTTTATAGAAAAAACAAATGGAAACGGAGACTCTTATGATTCCAGTAGTTATTGAACAAACCAGCCGTGGCGAACGTTCCTATGATATTTATTCTCGCCTCTTAAAAGACCGCATCGTCATGCTGACTGGCCCAGTTGAAGACAACATGGCCAACTCCATTATCGCTCAGTTGCTTTTCTTGGATGCCCAAGATCCTACTAAGGACATCTACCTCTATGTCAACACACCAGGTGGCTCTGTCTCTGCAGGTTTGGCCATTGTGGATACCATGAACTTTATCAAGGCAGATGTACAGACTATTGTCATGGGAACAGCCGCTTCGATGGGAACTATTATCGCCTCCTCTGGAGCAAAGGGCAAACGTTTCATGTTGCCAAATGCGGAATACATGATCCATCAACCTATGGGTGGCACTGGTGGCGGCACCCAGCAGACAGATATGGCTATTGCTGCTGAGCACCTGCTCAAAACCCGGAACAAGTTGGAGCAGATCCTGGCTGATAATTCTGGTAAGACCGTCAAACAAGTTCACAAAGATGCTGAACGTGATTACTGGATGTCTGCCGAAGAAACTTTAGCCTACGGTTTCATCGATAAAATTATGGATCCTGCCAAGAAGTAAGGATGACAGAGAGCATTGCTCTCTCTTTTTTTTGCCAAAAAACTATCAACCTTTTCTAATTTTTGCTATAATAGTTCCAGAATGATTTGAAAGAGAAGTTTTTATGTTTGAGAAAAAAGAACGGACTTGCCTCACCATCTACCTTCATTACAATCGGGATGCCAGAAAGTTAAATAAGTTTGGTGACATCCTTTACCATTCCCGCCGTATGCGCTATATCCTCCTCTATGTGGACCAGGAAAAGTGTGGTGACATCATGGCAAACCTGAAAAAAGAGCGCTTTGTCAAGAAAATCACCCCCTCCTATATTAAGGACATTGACCAGGATTTTGTAGGTAGCTTGTTGCGCGAATCCGAAAGAAATATTCAAATGTAAAAAAAAATATTTCTTTTTTATTGACAATTTTCAGATAATTCAGTATATTACTAACATATCATTTTAAGTTTGTTTTAAGGAGACATTATGAAACGTAATAAAATTGCACTCGCTATCGTGAGTATGGCATCAGCTGCTCTTTTGGCAGCCTGTGGTTCAGCCCCAGCAAGCAACAGTTCTGCAGCAACTGGTAATGAAATTGGGAAAACCATCAAAATTGGTTACAACTTAGAATTGTCAGGCGCCGTAGCAGCTTATGGACAGGCAGAGAAAAACGGTGCAGACCTAGCAGTTGAGGAGATCAATGCAGCAGGTGGTATTGATGGAAAGAAAATTGAAGTTATTTCAAAAGACAACAAATCTGACAATGCCGAAGCAGCCACTGTCAACACGAACTTGGCAACAGAAGAAAAAGTTGTAGCTATCATTGGTCCTGCAACTTCAGGAGCTGTAGCAGCTGGTACTCCAGGTGCCACACAGTCTGCTGTGCCATTGATTACCCCTTCAGGTACACAAGACGATTTGACTGTTAAAGATGGTAAAGTAGAAGAGTTTATCTTCCGTTCAACCTTCCAAGATAGCTTCCAAGGTAAAGTTCTTGCAAGCTATGCAACCAACAACCTATCTGCTAAGAAAGTTGTTCTTTACTCAGATAACTCTAGCGATTACGCAAAAGGGATTGCTAAAGCCTTCAAGGATGCCTACAAGGGAGAGATTGTTGTAGAAGAAACTTACCAATCTGGTGACAAGGACTTCCAAGCAGCATTGACCAAGGTCAAAGGCAAAGAATTTGACGCTATTATCATCCCAGGTTACTACACCGAAGCTGGATTGATTACTAAGCAAGCGCGTGAAATGGGGATTGACAAACCAATCCTTGGTCCTGACGGATTTGCGGATGCGAAGTTCATCGAGGGTGCTGGTGAGAAAAACGCTTCAAATGTCTATTACGTATCTGGTTACTCTACAAAAGTAGCTTTGTCTGAAAAAGCAACAGCCTTTGTAGCAGCTTACAAGGAGAAGTATGGTGAAGAGCCAAACATGTTCGCTGCCCTTGCTTATGATGCGGTTTACATGGCAGCAGAAGCAGCTAAAGATGCTAAGACTTCAAAAGACATTGCAGCAAATCTTGCTGACTTGAAAGACTTTGAAGGTGTGACTGGTCCAATCTCTATCGATAAAGACCACAACCCTGTAAAATCTGCTATCATGGTGAAACTTGACAATGGTCAAGAAGCTTCAGCAGAAGCTGTCACTGCAGAATAAGTTTTACACCTAAATGAAATGAATCTGGGGAGGCAGATACCTTCCCAGATATTATTATGTTATAGAAAGTTTGGTGACTCTATGCTCCAACAATTGGTAAATGGTCTAATTTTAGGGAGTGTCTATGCTCTGATTGCCCTAGGTTATACCATGGTTTACGGCATTATCAAGTTGATTAACTTTGCCCACGGAGACCTCTACATGATGGGGGCTTTTATTGGTTATTACCTCATCAACAGCTTCCAGCTTAATTTCTTTGTTGCTCTTATCTTGACGATGATCTTGACAGCCTGCCTGGGTGTTTTGATTGAGTTTTTGGCCTATCGTCCCCTGCGAAATTCCACAAAAATTGCAGCCTTAATTACAGCCATCGGGGTATCCTTCTTTCTCGAATATGGAATGGTTTATCTTTTTGGTGCCAATACTCGTGCCTTTCCACAGGCCCTGGAGACAGTTAAGTACAATCTTGGTCCTATTTCGGTAACCAATGTTCAGCTGACCATTCTGGGAGTTTCTATATTCCTCATGGTTGCTCTTCAGTTTATTGTTCAAAAAACTAAGATGGGGAAAGCCATGAGAGCAGTATCTGTTGATAGTGATGCAGCTCAGCTCATGGGAATCAATGTTAATTCAACCATCAGCTTTACCTTTGCTTTAGGCTCTGCTCTAGCAGGTGCAGCGGGTGTTCTGATTGGTCTTTACTATAATTCTGTAGAGCCCCTCATGGGGATGGCACCAGGTATTAAGGCCTTTGTTGCTGCGGTATTGGGTGGTATCGGGATTATTCCTGGTGCAGCCCTTGGTGGCTTTATCATTGGTTTGTTAGAAACATTGGCTATTACCATTGGACTTTCTAGCTACCGTGATGCAGTGGTATACGGGATTCTGATTGTCATTCTACTGGTTCGACCAGCTGGTATACTTGGTAAAAATGTGAAGGAGAAGGTGTAAGCATATGAAAAACAATATCAAATCTATTCTTGCTTGGCTTGCGCTAGTCTCTGTTATTTTTGGTGTTTTGTCAGTTCTTATTAGCTCAGGCGTGATTGGGTTCTACTATGTCCAAATCCTGATGGGGATTGGTATCTCCATCATCATGGCCCTAGGAACAAACTTGGTTCTTGGTTTTTCTGGTCAGTTTTCATTAGGGCAAGCCGGCTTTATGGCCATCGGTGCCTATGCAACAGCTATCATGACCAAGGCCAATCCAACCTATGGTGGTTTCTATATTTCCATTATTATTGGTTGCGTGGTGGCGGCCTTGGTTGCCTTGGTTGTTGGTGTTCCAACCCTTCGCCTAAAGGGAGATTACCTGGCTATCGCAACTTTAGGGGTTTCTGAAATTATCCGTATTGCCATTATCAATGGCGGAGATTTTACCAATGGTGCGGCTGGTTTGACAGGGATTTTACCTTTTACAAACTGGAGTCTGGTCTTCTTCTTTGTTGTAGGCATTGCCATCCTGCTTCTCAATTTCCTACGTAGTTCCTTTGGTCGCCAGGTCATTGCTGTGCGTGAGAATGAAATTGCAGCGGAGTCCATGGGTGTCAATACCACTCAGGTCAAGGTGACGGTTTTTGTCATCGCAGCTATTGTGTCTAGTATTGCAGGCTCTCTTTATGTGGGTTATATTGGAACGGTTGTGCCAAAAGATTTTACCATCATGCGTTCAATTGATTATCTGATTATTGCAGTATTGGGTGGTCTGGGATCCATGACAGGAACTATTTTAGCCGCTATTATTCTTGGTTTCCTCAATATGTTCCTGCAGAACTTCTCGGACCTACGAATGATTATCTACTCTCTGGCCCTGATTTTGGTCATGGTTTTCCGTCCAGGTGGACTCCTGGGGACATGGGAATTGACTTTCTCATCATTCTTTAAGAAAAAAGCAAAGGAGAGCAAGTAATGGCACTTCTTGATGTAAAAAATTTAACCAAACACTTTGGTGGTTTGACCGCCGTTGGAGATGTCACCATGGAGCTCCATGAGGGGGAATTGGTCGGCTTGATTGGTCCAAACGGTGCAGGTAAAACAACTCTTTTCAATCTTCTGACAGGGGTTTATGAGCCTAGCGAAGGGACCGTTACGCTGGATAACAACCTACTCAATGGTAAGACACCCTATAAGATTGCTTCGCTCGGTCTATCACGTACCTTCCAAAACATCCGCCTTTTCAAGGATATGACTGTCTTGGAAAATGTACTTGTTGGATTTGCCAATCACCACAAGCCTCATCTCTTAGCCTCCTTCTTCCGACTGCCAAAATTCTATCAGAGCGAAGCAGAATTGAAGGCCAAGGCCTTGGAATTGTTGGCTATCTTCAATCTGGATAAGGATGCAGATACCTTGGCCAAAAACCTTCCTTACGGACAGCAGCGCCGTCTAGAAATCGTTCGTGCCCTTGCAACTGAACCTAAAATTCTCTTCTTGGATGAACCTGCTGCGGGGATGAACCCCCAGGAAACAGCTGAATTGACCCAGTTGATTCGCCAAATCAAGGACCAGTTCAATATCACCATTATGCTGATTGAACATGATATGAGTTTGGTTATGGAAGTGACAGAACGCATTTATGTCCTGGAGTATGGACGTTTGATTGCCCATGGTACTCCAGAAGAGATTAAAAATAACAAGCGCGTTATCGAAGCCTATTTGGGAGGTGAAGCCTAATGACCAGTATGTTGAAAGTAGATGATTTGTCAGTTCATTACGGCGTCATCCAGGCAGTTAAAAATGTTTCCTTTGAAGTTAATGAGGGGGAGGTTGTTTCCCTTATTGGCGCCAATGGTGCCGGTAAAACCTCCATTCTTCGTACTATCTCTGGTCTGGTCCGTCCAAGTGGCGGTAAGATTGAGTTTTTAGGTCAAGAAATTCAAAAAGCGCCAGCCCGTAAAATTGTAGCCAGCGGACTGTCTCAAGTGCCTGAAGGGCGCCATGTCTTCTCTGGTTTGACTGTTATGGAAAATCTGGAAATGGGAGCTTTTCTCCACAAAGACCGGGATGAAAATCAGAAGAATCTTAAGAAGGTCTTTGACCGCTTCCCACGTTTGGAAGAACGCAAGAACCAAGATGCGGCAACCCTCTCTGGTGGTGAGCAGCAGATGTTGGCCATGGGCCGTGCCCTCATGAGCAAGCCCAAACTCTTGCTCTTGGACGAGCCATCGATGGGCTTGGCTCCAATCTTCATCCAGGAAATCTTCGATATCATTCAAGATATCCAGAAGCAAGGGACCACCGTCCTCTTGATTGAACAAAATGCCAAGAAGGCCCTCTCCATCGCAGACCGTGGCTATGTCCTCGAAACAGGGAAAATTGTCCTCTCAGGAACAGGACAAGAACTCCTCGAATCCGACGAAGTCCGAAAAGCCTATCTGGGTGGCTAAAAAGGTCCTGGGGACCTTTTTAGGTTGGAAATAGGAAAAGAAAAAGCCATGCATGGCTTTTTCTTTAACATCAGGTCCGGGGGAGTGAAACAGTTCAGCGAACTGTTTCAGCCTGAGCCTAGAAATAAAAGAGCGAGGATTAGGTTGGAAATAGGAAAAGGAAAAGTCTCTCGAGGCTTTTTCTTTGTCCCCTAAGAGGGGCTGTTTTAATCGGGAGATAGGAAAACCAGCAATTTAGGTTGCTGGTTTGTCCCCAACTCTGACGCCTCATTTTAGGTTGGGAATAGGAACTGCCAGAGGGCAGTTTTCTTTATAGATAGAACTTAAAAAACTTTTACAGATTTTCACAGATTTTTGGAAGCATTTTCAATAATATATGATATAATAATATTAATAAAACAGGAGGCAGTTCGATGGCAGTTAAAGATTTTATGACGCGCAAGGTGATTTATATTTCACCAGATACGACGATTGCACATGCGGCGGATATGATGAGGGAGCAGGGCTTGCATCGTTTGCCGGTCATTGAAAATGATAAGCTTGTTGGCTTGGTCACAGAAGGGACGATTGCAGAAGCTAGTCCATCAAAGGCAACCAGTTTGTCCATTTATGAAATGAATTATTTGCTCAATAAGACCAAGGTCAAGGATGTCATGATTCGAGATGTTATCACAGTTTCGCAGTTTGCAAGTCTTGAGGATGCAGTTTATCTCATGTTCAAACATAAGGTGGGCATTCTACCTGTGATGGACTTTGGTCAATTATTTGGTGTTATTACGGACCGTGATGTCTTTAAGGCATTCCTCCGTGTTTCAGGATATGGGGAAGATGGCGTACGCATCCGTTGTTTGGTCAAGGATGAAGCGGGGATTCTCAGTAAGGTCCTGCAACTTATCTCTGAAAAGGGCTACAATGTAGCACATACAGTGCAGATCGAGGCAGAACCTGGCTTTGTGACCATTGAAGTGCAGATAGATGGTCAAGTGGATACGGATAGTCTGCAAGTAGCATTGGAAGAGGCGGAGATTGAAGTAGAAAGCATCTTACCGACAGTTGCGAAGAAAATTTGAAAGGCCTGGATTTATATCCAAGCCTTTTTACTGTTCAAGGGGTTGTTTGTTTTTGTCTAGGGTAAAGCCTTCGCCCAGGACCTCGTGGGCATCGGTAATGGTGATGAAGGCATGGGGGTCAATGCGATGAATCAAGTCCTTGGTTTCCTGCAACTGGCTCTTATAGATGACGGAATAAATCATATTGGTGTCGGTCCGGCTATAAAAACCCTGGGCCTTGATGAGGGTGACACCGCGCTCGATTTGACTGTCAATAGCTGCGGCAATCTCCTCGGACTTTTGGCTGATAATCATGAGGCCCTTGCTGCCGTATCCGCCATCGCTGATGAGATCAATGACCCGTGAAGCGACGGTTACCTGCAACATGGTATAGAGGACAACCCGCAGGTCTTGGGAGACTATGACGGTTAAGATCAAGACCAGAATGTCGATGGCCAGGATGATTTGACCGATGGTATAGTGGCTGTATTTGTGGCCAATACGAGCGATAATATCGCTCCCTCCTGTTGTCCCCCCCGCCTTGAAGATGATTCCGAGACCAATACCAGACAAGATACCTGCAAACATGGAGACAATCATCAAATCGTGATCCAAATCCACCACAATGGGAATTCGCTCAAAAATGGCTAGCCAAGCCGTTACGGCCAGGGTTCCCAGAAGGCTGAGATGAAAAACCCTTCTGCCGAGAATTTTCCAGCCTAGGATAAAGAGAGGGATGTTGATGACGATATTCATGATCCAGGGCTGGAGACCAAATAAATAGTAGAGAATCAAGGTCAGACCCGTAGCGCCACCTTCATAGAGGCCATTGGGCATGACCAGATAATTGAGACCAAAAGAAAAGAGGCCTGCACCTATTACAATCAAAAGGATATTCTTAAACCGCATTTTCTCACTCCTTTATAAGCTCTGTCTCCATTCTATCACAGTCAGGTTGGAAAATAAAGGGTGCTTTTTTGCACTATTTTTGGTAAAATGAAAAGAAGTACGAGAAATGAGGAATGACATGGACAAGGGGATTTTTATTAGCTTTGAAGGCCCAGATGGGGCGGGGAAGACATCGGTCTTGCAGGGCCTGCTTCCAAAACTGGCTGAATGCGGGATGGATGTAGTGACGACTCGGGAGCCAGGCGGTGTGGCCATTGCTGAAGAGATTCGCTCGGTCATCTTAAACCCTGAAAACACGGCCATGGATGATAAAACGGAATTGCTCCTCTATATTGCGGCCCGTCGCCAGCATTTGAAGGAGCGGATTCTGCCAGCCTTGGATGCTGGAAAGTTCCTTCTTGTCGATCGTTTTATTGACTCCTCTGTTGCCTATCAGGGTTTCGGTCGAGGTCTGAATGTCCAGGATATACACTGGCTGAATGCCTATGCGACCGATGGTTTGGTACCTGATTTGACCCTTTATTTTGATATTGATGTGGAGGAGGGGCTGGCCCGTATCGCGAAAAATCGCCACCATGATGTAGACCGTCTGGATATGGAGACAGTAGACATGCATGAGCGCGTGCGCCAAGGCTATCTGTCCCAGCTGGAACAGCATCCAGAGCGGATGGTCAAAGTGGATGCCAGCCAGGAGCTAGAGGCTGTGATTGCGGATGCTTTTGCAATTATCACAGAGCGCTTTTTTAAGAAATAAGAGAAGATGAACTATCAAGAATTAAAGAAATTGCAGCCACGGATTCTGGAACGCTTTGAAAGGATTTTAGGGCAGAAGAAACTGGGCCATGCCTATCTCTTTTCAGGAGAATCTGCTAGCTTTGACATGGCTATCTTTCTCAGTCAGGCTCGTTTTTGTCAGGAAGGTCAAGAGGGCCTGCCCTGCGGTGTATGCCGTAATTGCCGCCTCATTGCCCAGGAAGAATTTTCAGATGTGACGATCATTCGACCCCGGGGCAACCTGATTAAGACAGAAACTGTGCGCGAATTGGTTAAGGATTTTTCCCAGTCGGGATTTGAGTCCAGTAAGCAAGTTTTTATTATCTGCGATGCGGATAAGATGCATGTCAATGCTGCCAATTCATTGCTCAAGGTCATCGAAGAACCCCAGTCCGATGTGACGGTCTTTCTTTTGACCAGCCATGAAGAGGCAATCCTGTCCACCATCAAGAGTCGGACTCAGCTAGTGCATTTTCCAAAGAATCGAGAACTCCTGATTCGTCAGTTGGAAGAAGATGGCCTGCTCAAAAGTCAGGCCCGAATCTTGGCGGATTTGGTAGCCAGCAGAGAAGAGGCCAGAGACTTGATGAAAAGCAAGGCCTTCCAGGACCAGTTGCTCTTGGTACCAAAGTTCCTAACTGCCCTTCTGGATGCTCCTGAGCGGGCCTACTTGCTGGTGACCCAGTTGGCCAGCTTAACGGCTGAAAAGTCAGACCAGGAGCGACTCTTGGATTTGCTGCCCCTTTTTCTGGCAGAAAAAAAAGACAATCCTCAGGCCCTAGTCCGCTTGGCTGACTTGCTAGAAGTGAGGCGGATGTGGAAGAGCAATGTCAGTTTACAAAATGCACTTGAATACATGATTTTAAAAGAGAAGTGAGAGAAGAAGAGATGGACAAGAGAGAAATTTTTGATGCCTTGGATGGTTTCTCGCAAAATCTCCTGATGACCCTGGCAGAAGTCGATGCCATCAAGAAGCATTTACAGGGGGTTATTGATGAGAATACGGCCCTGAGACTGGAAAATTCTAAATTAAGGGACCGCCTGTCGCGGGAAGAAAAAGAGGATGTAAAAACATCCAACTACGGTAAGGAAAACCTGGAAAATATCTATGAAGATGGCTTTCATATCTGTACCTTTTCCTATGGACAGCGCCGTGACAATGATGAACCCTGTATGTTCTGCCTAGAATTACTGAATCGAGATTAGGATGCAAATACAAAAATCTTTTAAGGGAAAGTCTGATGCGGGAACCCTCTATCTAGTAGGGACTCCCGTCGGCAATCTGCAGGACATGACCTTCCGGGCAGTGGAAGTCCTCAAATCTGTGGATTTCATCTGTGCCGAAGATACACGAAATACAGGCCTTTTACTCAAGCATTTTGCCATTGAAACCAGGCAGATTTCCTTTCATGAGCACAATGCCTTTGAAAAAACCCCTGGTTTGATTGACCTGCTTCTTTCAGGCCAGTCCCTGGCCCAGGTGTCGGATGCAGGTCTGCCCTCCATTTCAGACCCCGGTCATGACTTGGTCAAAGCTGCCATCGCAGCAGGGATTCCAGTCGTTGCCCTTCCTGGGGCTTCAGCTGGAATTACGGCCCTGATTGCCTCAGGTTTGGCACCTCAGCCCCACATTTTCTACGGCTTTTTACCCCGCAAGGCTGGGCAGCAAAAGGATTTCTTTGAAAGCAAAAAGGCCTATCCAGAGACCCAGATTTTCTATGAATCTCCCTATCGAGTGGCCGATACGCTGGAAAATATGCAGGCTGTCTATGGTAATCGCCAAGTGGTGGTGGTACGGGAATTGACCAAACTTTATGAAGAATACCAACGGGGCCTGATTTCAGAAGTGATGGAATATATTTCTGAGAATCCGCTTAAAGGAGAGTGCCTCATTATCGTGTCTGGTTATGATGGGCAGGTTGCAGATGAAAAACTGGAAAACCAGAATCCACTGGATTTGGTACAAGAGCTCATTGATGCCGGCCACAAGCCCAACCAGGCCATCAAAAAAGTGGCCAAGGACCTAGGTCTCAACCGCCAAGAAGTCTACAATGCCTATCATGGGGTGGACTGAAAAACAGAGAGCAAAAAATGATGCCCGTCGTTGTCGAGCATCATTTTTTCTATAAAATTCTGGTCCCATGGACGATGTTGGTTCCTGTCAGGTTGGCCAACTGGTGGCAGTTGTCTGCTGTGACTCCACCGCCAATCATAATCTCGATACGTCCAGCCGCATGGTCAATCAATTCCTTGATGTGGTCCACATTGTCAAAGATATCACGACGCTCAGCTGAACCGTGGAGGAGAATACGAACAAAGCCATAATCAATGAGCTGGTCCATGGCTGCCTTTTGTTGGTCTTCGGGAATGAGGTCAAAGGCCATGTGGAAGACCAGGGGCAGGCCTTGGGTTGCTGGAAGGAGTTGCTCAATGGCTTCTGTATCCAGCTGATTGTCAGTAGTCAAAAGACCAAGAACCAAGCTATCCGACTCCAGTTCCACAGCCTGTAAAATATCCTCTTCCATGGCCCGCAGTTCAAGATCATTGTAGACAAAGTTTCCGCCTCTTGGCCGAATCATGGTGGCCAGGCTGATGCCCTTTTCATGGAGATAGCGGGCCGCTTCCTTGATGACCCCATAGGAGGGTGTCGTGCCGCCAGCTGCAAGGTTATCACAGAGCTCAACACGAGTAATGTCAGGGGTTGTAAGGCTGGCTAGGTCTGTCAGATTTTCAGCACAAAATTCTTTAATGAGCATGTTTTACCTCAGTTTTTTCTTTTATTATACCATGAATCAAGTTTTATAATAAGGGATATTGTTATTCAGAAAAGTATGGAAAGAGAAATGGACCAACATTTGACCCTATACTGCCTGTGGGGCTTGATTTTGCAAAAACGTTCGCTATAAGCAGGTAATTTATTTTAGAAAACGTTTAACGTTCGTAAATAGGTCTGGATTTTGGCCTCAATCTTTACAAAATTCAGAAAATTATGCTATAATTCTCTTAAACTATTTTGGAGGTGTCATTGATGACCATTTATAATTTTTCAGCAGGACCTGCTACCTTACCGAAAGCTGTCTTGGAAACAGCCCGTGATGAAATGCTGGATTACCAAGGCTCTGGTATGTCCGTGTTGGAAATGTCTCATCGTTCTCCAGAATTTGACAAGATTATCAAGGATGCAGAGAAGACCTTGCGGGAGCTGATGGCCATTCCGGATAACTATAAGGTTCTCTTCTTGCAGGGAGGTGCATCTTTGCAGTTTACCATGGTGCCTCTCAATCTGGCTCAAGGGAAGAAAGCCTATTATCTGGTTGCTGGGTCTTGGGGCAAAAAGGCCTATACAGAGGCTGTGAAGTTGTCCAAAACTATCCCCTTTGAACCCATTCTTCTGGCTTCTTCAGAAGATACGGTCTATGATCATATTCCAAGCTTTGATCCAGCTAGCATCGATCCAGAAGCAGCCTATGTTCACTTGACCACCAACAATACTATTGAGGGAACAGCTATTTATGACCTGCCAGATACCAACGGTGTCCCAATCGTGGCAGACATGTCTTCCAACATCTTGGCGGCTCGCTACAATGTTGAAGATTTTGCCCTCATCTATGCTGGTGCTCAAAAGAATATCGGACCAGCTGGGGTGACGGTGGTGATTATCCGCGAGGACTTCCTCAATGCCCAACCGCAACTTTCTGCTATGCTGGATTACCGCATTCAGGCGGACAATGAGTCCCTCTACAATACACCACCAGCTTACAATATCTATATCTCTAAACTGGTCTTTGACTGGGTGAAAAATGAGATTGGCGGTGTGGATAAGATGGCTGAAATCGAACGTGAGAAATCAGGCCTGCTCTATGATTTCATCGAACAGTCTGATTTCTACACCAGTCCAGTGAAATTTGCCAAGGACCGCTCAGTTTGTAACATTCCATTCGTGACACCAAGTAAGGACTTGGATGCCAAATTTGCCAAGGAAGCAGATGCTCAAGGCTTCAAAAATATCAAGGGCCACCGTTCTGTTGGCGGTATGCGGGCTAGTCTCTACAACGCCTTCCCGCGTCAGGGTGTCCTTGACCTCCTTGACTTCATGAAAAAATTTGAAGAAGAAAACAAATAATTTTTGATTTGAAAGGCTAATATGGAAATTCGTTTGGCGCATCCCAATGAAGTTGGGGCAATCACCAAGATTCTAGAGGAAGCCAAGGCCTTCTTGGCCGCTTCAGGCAGCAGTCAGTGGCAGGGTGAAAATGGCTATCCCAATCAGGAGGATGTCATTGAAGATATCCTGGAAAATCGTGGTTATGTGGGCTTGATAGAAGGGGAGATTGTGGCCTATGCTGCTGTTTACCTGGGCAATCAGGCAGAGTATGCGGCTATCTATGATGGAAAATGGAAACATGATAACTACCTCTATGTGACCTTCCATCGGATTGCCGTTTCGGAGATCTATCGGGGCCAAAGGGTGGCTCAGACCTTCTTGCAGGGCTTGATTGAGGGCCACAAGGGACCTGATTTCCGTTGTGATACCCATGAGAAAAACAAGCCTATGCAGCATATTCTCGAAAAGCTGGGCTTTGTCTACTGTGGGAAAGTGCCCATTGATGGCGAACGGTTGGCCTATCAGAAAATCAAGCATAAGTCTGAAACCAGCCTTTATCAAGAAATTTAGCGACGACCAGCATTATTTTTAAGGAATAGAAAGGGGCAGCCAGCCTGCCTTTGTGAGTAACATGGTATATAGTGTCAAAACCTTTAACAATATCAACCAAATCGGCTTGAAAGAGCTAGGAAATAAGTTCCAGATTGATGGGGACAAGTCTGACAATCCAGATGCCTACATTATCCGCAGTCAAAACCTGCATGGGGCGGAGTTTCCAGACAACCTCAAGGCCATCGCCCGTGCTGGAGCTGGGACCAATAATATTCCTATCGATGCTGCATCAGCTGCGGGGATTGTGGTCTTCAATACTCCTGGTGCCAATGCCAATGCTGTAAAAGAAGCAGTCATTACCTCCATCTTGCTGTCTGCCCGTGATTATTTTGCGGCGACCAACTGGGCTAGCACCCTTTCAGGTGACGATGTTCCTAAGCAAATCGAGGCAGGCAAGTCCCAGTTTGCTGGAACAGAGATTTCAGGTAAGACCCTGGGAGTTATCGGTCTAGGTGCTATCGGGGCCCGCATCGCCAATGATGCCCGCCGTTTAGGCATGAATGTCCTAGGTTATGACCCTTACGTTTCCATTGAAGCGGCTTGGAGCATTTCCAGTCATGTCAAGCGGGTCAACGATCTTAAGGAAATCTTTTCTAGCTGTGATTACATCACAGTCCATGTGCCTTTGACAGCAGATACCAAGGAAACCTTTAATGCAGAGGCCTTTGCTCTGATGCAAAAGGGAACAACTCTGATTAACTTTGCTCGGGCAGAGTTGGTGGACAATGCGGCTCTCTTTGAGGCTATCGAAGCTGGTGTTATCAAGCGCTATGTGACGGACTTTGGTACGGAAGAATTGCTCAATAAAAAAGGCATCACCGTCTTCCCTCACGTCGGTGGTTCAACAGAAGAGGCAGAATTGAACTGTGCCATCATGGCCAGCCAGACCATTCGTCGCTTTTTGGAAACTGGGGAAATCACCAACTCCGTCAACTTCCCGAATATGCACCAGGTCTTGGATGCTCCATATCGGATCACCCTCATCAACAAAAATGTTCCAAACATCGTAGCAGCCATCTCAACTGCGGTGTCTGATCTGGATATCAATATCGCCAACATCTTGAACCGTTCCAAAGGGGATTATGCCTATACCCTCTTGGACTTGGATGAAACAGATAAATCCAAGATTGATCAGCTGGTTCAGCTCTTTGATAGCAGCGAACCCATTGTCAAGGTTCGTCTGATTACAGGCAAAAAATAAGAAAGTCGGGCCGGTCATGGAGACTGGCCTTTTTGGAAAGGAGCCCCAGATGTCAGAAATCTTCTACCAGCAAACTGTTCATAGTCCTCTAGGGCCTCTTACTCTTGTGGCAACAGAGAAGGCTTTGCTGGGTGCCTGGTTTGAGGGGCAAAAATATGAACTGCGGGGTTTTGAAAACTGCGCCATGCGTAGGGAGCAAACGGCGGTGCTGGAAGCAGCCAAGCGTTGGCTGGAGGCCTATTTCTCGGGTGAGGAACTGCCAAGTCTGCCGCCTTTGGCTGCGAAGGGAACGACTTTTCAGGAGCGGGTCTGGCAGGAACTTTTGACGATTCCGCTCGGTCAGACCAGGACCTATGGTCAACTGGCCCAGGCTTTGGGCAGCAAGTCAGCCCAGGCCGTTGGCGGGGCTGTTGGGAAAAATCCGCTATCCATCTTTGTCCCTTGTCATCGGGTTTTGGGAAGCGATAGCAGTTTGACAGGCTATGCGGGTGGCTTAGAGAAAAAATCTTGGTTATTGGACCATGAAAGACGAGGAGGAAAGTGATGTACACCTTTTATGAATATCCAAAATGCAGCACCTGTAAGGAGGCCAAGGCGGAGTTGAAGCGCTTGGGCCTGGACTTTGAGGCCATTGACATCAAGACCAATCCGCCCCAGGTGGGGGTATTGAAGGGCTTGTTGGACAAATCCAACTTGGAGCTGAAAAAGTTCTTTAATACTTCGGGCAACTCTTATCGGGCTTTGGGGCTCAAGGATAGATTTGACCAGTTGACGGTCGATGAGGCCTTGAAACTCTTGGAAGCAGACGGTATGCTCATCAAGCGCCCCATCCTCATCAAGGACGGTCGTGTCTTGCAGATTGGCTACCGGATACCTTATGAGGATTTGGGGTTGTAGGAATTCAAAAAATACAGGCTGATAATCAGTCCTGTATTTTGTTTGATTAAAATGAAAATTCGAGGCTGCAGTGGTCAAATTCTTGCTCCAGCAAGTCGATAAATTGGCTTTTCTTGGAGGCCAAGTTTTCGATGAGCTGGGCATCGTCTGGTGTCAGGATATAAATCTTGACTTTGATATACATGCCTTGTTTGAAAACTAGGATATCCAACTTATCCGCCTGGGAATTGAGGACCTGGTGGAAGATTTCCAATACCTTATCATGGATATGATTGCCTTGGATGGTGGAGCGGGCAAACTCCTTAAAGGAATTGGCGAGGACACTGATGGGCTCTTTCAGGGAAATAATGACCAGAATCAGGGTGATAAAGAAGTCGCCTGTGTAATGGAGAAATCCGAGCGGTCCTTGGATGTCTACTAGACTCAGGGCGATAATGGCAACACCGACACCCGCAGAAATCAAGCCATCGATATAATTGCCGCGGCTTTCAGCAGCCAGCATGGTGCTCATATGGTTGATTTTCCGATTCTGGTTACTATTGTAGGCTCCCAAACCAAAGCAGAGAAGCACCATGGCGATGGTATAGGGGAGGACCGGTCCAGTAACCATGGCTTGTCCTTCTTGATGGACAAAATAGGCATAAGCTGAGGCACTGGTTTCCAGCAGGGTAATAACCAGAAGCAGCAGGGTGGCAATGGATTTCAATATACCATAGAGGGGCTCTAAGAAATACATGCCATTTGGGAAACTCTCTGTCGTTCGATGGCTATTTTTTGAAATATAGAGAGCGGCCAGAGAGGAGACAAAGGCGATGAGGGAGAAGACACCATCGAGCAGGAGGGCATTGAGGTTGGTCACAATATAGACCAATAGACCAGCCATGCCAATGATGAAATTGACAAAAACGGAAACCAATAGCGACTGACGTTCGATATATTTTCTGTTCATTTCTCCTCCTTTTCAAAATGGTATCTGCTTATATTTCCATTAGAGATTGATTTCCAGAACAATTGGTGTGTGGTCTTGGCGGCTGCCAGAATCAATCATCTCAGACTTGCTGACCTTATCAGCTAGTCGTTCAGAAGTCAGCCAGTAGTCAATTCTCCAGCCTGTATTGTTGATCTTGCTAGTCTTGCTGCGTTGAGCCCACCAGGTATAAGCATGGGGAACATCTCCATGAAGGTAGCGGAAGGTGTCGGTAAAGCCCTTGGCCAAAAGATTGGTAAAGCCTTGGCGTTCCTCGTCTGTAAAGCCGGGAGACTGGCGGTTTGAGGCCGGGTTGGCCAGGTCAATTTCCTTGTGTGCCACATTGTAGTCACCTGTGGCAAGGACAGGTTTTTGAGAGTCCAATTCTGCCAGATAGAGAGCGTATTTTTCATCCCAGCCTTGGCGGTCTTCCAAACGGCGCAAGCCATCGCCAGCATTTGGCGTATAGACTTGGGTTACAAAGTAGTCATCAAATTCCAGGGTGATGATGCGGCCTTCAAAGTCCATGGTCGATGGGGCCCCGATTTCAGGGTAGGAAATGATGGGGCTTGGCAGGCTTTTTTTGTAGAGGAACATGGTTCCGGCATAGCCCTTGCGAGCTGGCTCGACGGAGGAGCGCCAGGTGGTTTCATAGTCTGGGAAGTAGCTCAAGAGGATGTCCAAGTGCTTTTTGGTCGGACCTGCAGCAGATAATTTGGTCTCCTGAATGGCGATGATGTCCGCATCTTCGGAAACAAGAGTGTCAATGACAGCGCGGGATAAGAGGGCGCGTGGGGATTCGCCTGTTAGGGCAGCGTTGAGGGAATCAATATTCCAAGAAATCAGTTTCATGTAAAAAATGGTAACCTTTCCAATTCGTTCTTCTATTTCTATTTTAACAAAAATCAGGCCCCTTCGCGAGTTTGGGGTTTGAAACTATTTAGAAAAAAATCGAAATAGCTCTTGACATTTACTGCAGAAGTGGTAGAATCTATTTAGAAAGATTTCTAAATAGAAAGAGGGTGAGGCTATGAACAAAATAAGAAACTTTATTTTTCTCAGTTTTGGTTTGAGCTGGACGATTTGGCTACTTATCTGGTTGTTGGGTATGAAGCTAGGTGAACCCATCAGCCAAGTTGGAACGGTTTTGGCCATGTGGATGCCTGCCCTAGCTTACTTCATCTTGAGGAAGATAGAGCCAGGCCACTATCCGTTAAAAGCAGATTTTAGACTAGCCTTTAAGAACAATTGGAAATATTACCTCCTTGCAATCTGGTTGCCTGCCTTCCTCACGATATTAGGATTGGGCCTCTATTTCTTGATTTTTCGGAGTCAATTTAGTTTGGAATTCGCCTCTGTTGAAGACATGTTAAAGGCAGTAGGAGCAGAGCCACAAGGTGTTCCATTAGGTCTTATTGCCATATTTCAGGTCATTGCTGCTGTAACATACGGTCCCATCATCAATACTTTCTTTGCCCTAGGGGAAGAAATCGGCTGGCGGGGGTACCTTTACCCAGCATTTAGAGAGAAGTTTTCTAGTTTATATAGCCATCTCCTCACAGGTCTCATTTGGAGTCTCTGGCACCTACCCCTCAATCTTCAAGGCTATAATTTTGAAAGCACATATTGGGGAGTACCTTGGCTGGGCCTTGTGGCCATGTTTATTTTCTGCTTCAGCATCGGTGTCTTGCTTAGTTTTATGATGGAAAAAACAGGCTCCCTTTGGGCACCTGCCCTTTTACACGGTGCTGTAAACGCGAGTGCAGGCCTAGGTATTTTATTTCAAATACCCTCTGAACAGGCCCTCAGTTTGAGGATTCTGGGGCCTACTCCTCTTGGTTTACTTTCTGGGCTGCCTTTTGTGATAGTGGCGCTCATCATTCTTTTTAAGAGAAAGGACAGTCAATTATGACCTTTGCCGATACCTTTAAGGCCTTGTCCAATCCTGTGCGGCGGGAGATTCTAAATTTGCTGAAAGCTGGTCGCCTGTCTGCGGGCGAAATTGCTGGTCAGTTTGAGATGACTGGGGCCACCATTTCCCACCATCTCAGTATCTTGAAAAAAGCTGATTTGATTACGGAGACAAGGGAAAAAAATTACATTTACTATGATTTGAACGCCTCTGTATTAGAGGAGATTATGGTCTGGTTTGCAGACCTGAGAGGTAGCAATGATGAAAAAAATCAATCTTAAATTACTGTTCCTGACATCCATTTTGACACTCTTGCCCATCCTGGTAGGGGTCATCCTATGGAAAGACTTACCCGCAAGCCTGCCCAGCCACTTTGGTTTGGACGGTCAGGCTGATGGTTTTTCTAGCAAACTGGAGGTTGTCTTTCTGATTCCTTTGGTGATGTTGGGATTACATCTCTTTGCAGTCATCGTCACTTCCTTGGACCCCAAGGCTAGTAACGTGAGCCCGAAGATGAAGACCTTGGTCTACTGGCTGGTACCCTTTATCAGTGGGCTGGTTCAGCTCTCCATTTACGGGGCTGCCCTTGGTTTAATTAGCAATTCGACCCGAATTGGTCTGGTGATGGTGGGGATTGTTTTTCTGGTCGTGGGCAATTACCTGCCTAAGACCAAGCAGAACTACACAGTCGGTATTCGGCTTCCCTGGACCTTGGACAATGAGGAAAATTGGAATAAAACCCACCGGCTGGCGGGCAGACTCTGGGTTCTGGGTGGCCTCATCATCCTCGTCAATGGTTTTCTTTCTTGGGCCGTGATGTATGTGCTCTTTGGGGCCTTGCTGGTCATGGTTCTGGTGCCCATTTTCTATTCTTATTGGATTAGTCGGAGTCAGTAGGCCAAAAAGTGGGGAACCCCACTTTTTTTCAGTGTTCTTATTGTTTTTTTGCTATAATGATGTTAGTATATCCATTCGAGGAGGTCCCTTATGAAAAAGATGATAACGCGATTGTTTCTGGTTTTGTGGTTCCTTTTGATGGCTGCCAGTTACTGGGTCTTTTTACCAGCCCTTAATCCGCTAGATACAGGCTTTTGGTTCTTTGTGGTGGAGGGGCTGATTCTGGCTTTTGTGGGCATCTTCGTTGTGGCCCTTGCTGATTCGGTGGGCCAGCAAACTAAGAAGCCGAATGTTGGACGGAGAGATGTGAGCCAGACCAAAGGTCCTTATGATCAGGTTTTGATTCGCTTGGGTGGTACCATCTTGCTGATTGTTGCTCTCTTGTTTGGCCTTGGTTTTTTCAATTCCCGTATTTTCCGGGCCAAGAGCTATGCCAATGTCATCACGGTCAAGGAAGCTGATTTTAACAAGGATTTCCCAGAAACCAATATTTCAACCCTGGCCCTCTTGGATCGGGCTTCTGCGGAGAAAATCGGGGACACCTATCTGGGGACCATCGACAAGGTTTCCCAGTTTGGGATTTCCGATGATTACCGTCAGATTACCATCGGAGAACAACCCTATCGGGTTTCTCCCCTAGAGTATAAAAACTTCTGGAAATGGCTGTCCAACCGTCAGGAAGGTATCAGCTACTATGTCAAGGTCAACCAGACCACGGGCAAGGCGGAGTTGGTGCGGCTGGCAGAGTCTATGAAATACTCTGACTCGGAATACCTTTTCCGTGATACCCTGCGCTATCTGCGCTTCAAGTATCCTTTCACCATCTTTGGGGACCCTTCCTTTGAAGTCGATGATGAGGGCAATCCCTACTATGTGGCTACGGTTTACAAGCCAAAATTTATGCTGACTTCCAAGGATCCATCCGGTGTCATCCTGCTCAATGCGGCAACTGGTGAAACCAAGGAATACGATTTGGAGGACATCCCAGAATGGGTGGACCGGGTCTTCTCGGCCAATAACGTCATTACCCGTGTGGATGATTACTATACTTATCAAGATGGTTTCTGGAATACGGTATTTAGCCAGACGGGTGTCAAGAAAACTACTGATAGTTACAATTACATCTCCATCGGTTCAGATATTTATCTTTACACAGGGATAACCTCAGCAACAGCTGATTCTTCCAATTTGGGCTTTATCCTGGTCAATATGCGGACCCGGGAAGTGACCAACTACAAGCTGGCTTCCGCCACCGAATCGGCTGCCATGGCCTCCGCAGAAGGAGAGGTGCAAGAGAAGAAATACAAGGCAACCGCGCCAACCCTGGCCAAACTCAATGACAAGGCCTACTACATCGTCTCCCTCAAGGATGATGCGGGCTTGGTCAAATCTTATGCAGTGGTGGATGCGGAAGACTACCAGCAGGTAACGGTCAACAATGACATCGAGACTCTGATTTCCCAATTCACAGACTCGGACACTTCTGTTTTGTCGGGTTCAGGTCAGGCAGCTGGAACGGACCAAGACGTGGAAGTCATCAAGGGAGTGGTCGACCAGCTGGCCAGCCAGATGATTTCAGGCTCCACCGTCTACTACATTTCTTCCTCAGGCAAGATTTACAAGGTCAAGGCGACAGAAGAGACCATTGATCAGCTGCCTTTCCTGAAGGTGGGGGACCAGTTCTCTGGGGAGCTGACCAAGAACAATTACCTCAAGAATTTTAAGATCATTGAGTAGGAATAAGTTGATAGGTCGAAAAAATCCAGTATTTATGCGGGTTTTCGGTACTTTAAGAAGTCTTTTGATAACAAATTGATAACAGTTGCATAAGAGCCATTATTCTTGTAATCCAGTGGTTTTATGGTTAGAGAATAATTGACAGGCGGTTGTGCAACAAATAAATCCATATTAGAAAGCCCTTAGCTGTGGGTGTGAAACTCATGGCTAAGGGCTTTTTGTCGTTCTTTCAACTTGCTTTAAAGAGAAAGGAAATTATTCAATGATTTTTCGGTTGCCAAAATACTGTGTCAAAATTAAAACTAAAGCGATGCAGGCAAGCAGTCCATCTTGTATGCCAAATGGAAGCATAAACATCATCAATATCATAGTAACAACACAGTTTATTACGGAAAGGGCGAGTCCCCACATTCTATTTTTTAGAAGTCCTATAGCACCGATGATTCGCATAACACCGAAAATCGCACCCATAAATAAAATCATATATAGGTTATCTTGGAAATATTGGAGCTTAAAAGAAAAATATTGTCCGATGTCAAATTTGCCAGAACCCAAAATTAGCGCAGGAAGGGCACATAAAACACCACCGATTTCCATAAATCCACCGTGAATTATCATTAACCAAGCAGCTATTTTATATCGTTTCATGCTGTAACCTCCTGCTGACTCTATTTTAACTTATCTTTGAATACTTCGACTAATGCGTCGCTTAATTCCTGCGAGGGAACTTTCGCCCAGATTTGTGTGGTATCGTATTTCGGATAGTAGTAACGCCAGCGGTCATAATCGTCCTTGCTGATTTCACCGGCAGAGAGCTTGTCTGCCTGCTCTTTCCAAGCATAGAGCATTTTTGATAGCTCGACAGCATCCTTGCCTTTGTCCTTATTGACTTTCAGGCAGACTTCTCCGTTTTCTTCGCCGATGGTCAGCCCATAAACATCTTCAAGGGTAAATAAGGTGTGCATGAGACCGATCTGACTGTCAATGTCAGGAACATCAAGAGCCTGCGGGGAAACATCAAGCACCTGCGCCAGTGCAGCCGTTAAATCCGCCTTCGGTTTGCGTGAACCGGTTTCGTATTGCGCTAAGCGCACATCGGCGCTTCTTTCGGGAAACCCGACAGCCGTACCAAGATATTTTTGCGTCATACCACGCAAAAGCCTGAAAAAATGGATTCTCTCACCAATCGCCATAGTGTTTACACTCCTCGCTTATGTATCTACACATAGTATAGCAGATATGCTTAGTGAAAGTCAAGAGAAAACAAAACAAAAAAGTTTAATATTTTCTCCGAAACCGCTTGACAAAAGCAAATATGCTTAGTATAATGAAATAGCATTAAGCAAATAAGTTTAATTCAACATCCGTCGTGCGTCACGGTAATGGCGTACCCGCCCGGGCAAATCGGAAGGCGGCAAGAAAGTATTCCGACACGAAATAAATGAAATTGAAAAAAGAAGGGAAGGTGATTTTTATGGAAAACAGATTTATCCGTGCCGATGATGTGGCGCAGGAACTGAATGTATCCAAGCCCTACGCCTATAAGCTCATCAGAAAGCTGAACGAGGAACTGAAAGCGAAGGGATTTATTACGATTGCAGGGCGTGTCAACCGTCAGTATTTTTATGAAAGGATCTACGGAGCCGGAAAGGAGAAGGAATGATGCCGGTATTCAAAAATGAGGACAACGGTACTTGGTATGTGATGGCAAGGTATGTGAATTGGAAAGGCGAACGCAAGCAGAAATGTAAGCGGGGTTTCGCTACAAAGAAAGAAGCACAGGAATGGGAGCGAATGTTCCAGCTGCAAAACTCGTCTGACCTTGATATGAGTTTAAGTTAAGCATTTTACCAATTAAAGAAACTATAGCTTGAATCATGGTTTTCATCGTTAGCTGACTTTTCCGACTAAAATCTTTTTCAGGATGAAGCACAAACCGGTCAGCAGTGGAAATAATGTCAATGATACTGTCAAATAAATGAGATTTAATCTGGTCGAGCATGATTTTCTCCTTTTATTTTTAGTGTAGCATAGAAAAAACTAACCTACCACAAAATGTGATAGGTTAGTTAACTTAATGACATTGGGAGAAATCTCTGCCCTTTTTTCTTGTTTCGTAATTGACAAATAACAAATCCGATGTATAATATAGTTATATAAATGATTTATATAACTATATTATACAGGAGGTTGGAAGTGCCAAAACAGAGAATTACAAAAGAAATGGTTGTTAATGCTGCTTTTGAGATTGCAAGGAAAAGCGGTATGGAGCAGGTTATGGTAAAAAATATTGCTGATAAAATAGGGTGTTCTGTTCAGCCCATTTACAGTTATTGCAAAAATATGGATGGACTGCGGCAAGATGTAGTTGAACAGATAAATTGCTTTATACGGGAATATGTAGCAACGCACATTAACAAAGACGATTTGTTTCGTAGTACAGGCAATTCATACATTCGTTTAGCACAAGAGGAACCTCACTTATTCAGAATATTCATTTTACATCAAAGAGAGGGGATTTCTTCATTGAATGACTTGTATCAATCAGAAACGAATCCTCATATGGCTGAATTTATTGCGGAAAAATTGAATATCAGTATAAAACAGGCAAAACGGCTACACTTGAATATGCTGATTTATACCATCGGCATCGGCACTATATTTTCAGTAACTACACCAGGGATTTCTACAGATGAAATATATACACAGCAAGAAGTTGCCTACGAAGCATTTTTAAGACAGGCATTATGTTCTGAAGAATAACCATAAAAGCAGATAAACTATTTTGGAAGAAAGGTATCGACTATGAAAAAAGGGATTATTATTTATCAATCTAAATATGGAGCTACAAAAAAATATGTTGAATGGCTACGCAAGATGACAGGTTTTGAATGTGTTGAAACTCCGAAAGCGTTGATTAGCGAAGTAATGAATTATGAAATAGTCTTATTATGTGGTGGTATATATGCCTCTGGAATAGCAGGTTTGTCTTTCTTGAAGAAGAATATAAATAAATTGAGAAATAAAAAAATAGCGATACTTTGCGTTGGTGCTTCCCCTTATGATGAGAGTGCGTTTGCGGAAATCAAGGCACATAATTTGACAGGAGATTTAAAAGATATTCCGCTTTTTTATGGGAGAGGTGCTTGGGATGAAAGTAAGATGAGATTTATGGATAGGAATTTGTGTAAAATGCTACAAAAGTCGGTGGCAAAAAAGAATCCAGACACATATGAACCGTGGATGAAAGCACTTATGTGTGCGGTAGGACAAAGCTGCGATTGGACAGATGAAAAATATTTGTTACCCTTAATAGACTATCTTGAGAAATAGCGGTACTTGAAAGAAAGGAGTCAACTTTGAACAAAGTAGAATGGATATGCTGCCCTGTCTGCGGAAACAAAACAAGATTGCAGATGCGAGAAGATACAGAACTGAAAAACTTTCCCCTTTACTGTCCGAAATGTAAGCAGGAAACACTTGTCAATGTCAAAAATATGAAGATTTCACTTTTAGATAGCAAATTATAAAGTTGAAATTACATAGAAGTTTTGAAACCGTCTCATTGCATAGGATTTTTCTTTGACTTATACTTGAGTACAGGAGGTGCTGATAATGGCAAATGAAGATAAAAAAGATTTTAATGCAATGTTACACGATAGCAAGGATATGCCAAAATTTCAGACGATTACGGATGAAAAAAGCATAGAAAAGTATGGCGGAGACAAAATGTATTTTGCACCGCCGATTGAATATGACAAAATAATGCGGCTTGTGCCTTATGGGAAGTTGCTTACAGTAGGTACAATCAGAGATTATTTTGCAAAACAAAGTGGAGCCGATTTTACGGAGCCGATTACAGCAGGAATATTTGTTTCGATTGTTGCGTGGGCGAGTTATCAGCGTTCTGAAGATGAAACACCTTATTGGCGTACATTAAAGGCTAATGGAGAATTAAACGAAAAATATCCCGGCGGCGTTGAGGCGCAGAAAGAGAAGCTGGAAACGGAAGGACATACGATTGTCCAAAAAGGAAGAAAGAATCTCAGATACTATGTTAAAGACTATGAAAATGCCCTGTTTGCGTTATAGGTGTTTTCGGAAAGCGATTTTAATATCTTGATTTTCTAAGCAAAATCGCTTATAATTTGAGTCGGAACATATTGCTATTATCCACAGTTGCAGAGCAAGTGTTATCAATGCCGATAACAAAATGATAACATTAGCTCATATAGGCAGGATAATATGGATATATCAAATAATCAAAAGAACTACGAACACGGCAGAGAATAGTCGCTAAACAAAATTGATTAGCATTCGTCGAAGGAGAATAAGCAAAAAACAACTGGAAGAGATTTTCCAGTTGTTTTCATATCCACCCATTTTCCTGAGCAATGTTAATGGCTTCGACGCGGTTGTTGGCGTTGAGTTTGTTGAAGATGGAAGTGGTGTAATTGCGGACGGTTCCGTCTGATAGAAAGAGCTGGGAGGCGATTTCCTTGCTGGTTTTGCCTGCGGCAATCAACTCCATCACTCGTTGTTCCTGGGTACTCAAGGGATTGTCTTGGTTCATGACGGTTTCCATCAGCTCGGGAGAATATTCCTTGCGACCTGCCAGAACCGTGTGGACGGTGGCCATGAGGTCTGAGATGGAGCGGTCCTTTAGGACATAGGCATCGACTCCAGCCTTGATGGCTCGTTGGAAATAGCCCACACGCTTGAAGGTGGTCACGATGATGATTTTGACGGTGGGATGGTTGGCGCGTGCCCACTCCAGAACATCCAAACCAGTCTTGAGGGGCATTTCAATGTCTAGGATAGCCACGTCGATGGGCTGTTTTCCCAGAAGTTCAATGGCTTCCTGGCCATTATTGGCCTGAAAAATCTCCTCCACATCCTCTTCCATGAGAAGGAGCTGGCACATGGCATCTCGGAGCATGGATTGGTCTTCAGCAACTAATAATTTCATGGCAGTTCTCCTTCCTCTAGGATGACACGGATGCTGGTTGGATTGGCCGGGGATAGGATGTCGACCTGTCCTTTTACCAGCTGCAAGCGTTCCTTGATGGAATGCAATTCTTGGCCTGTTAGTGGCGGAAAGCCTCGGCCATTATCGGTGACTTGGATGATAATCTTGCCAGTTCGTTGTAGGCTAATCTGGCAATGGCTGGCCTTGGCATGCTTGATGATATTGGTGGTCAACTCCCGCAAAATCATGGTCATGCTGGACTGGATGACAGGGGAGAGTTGATTGGTATTGACGGTGTTTTCAACCTCTAATGCAATCCCTGACAGGGCAAACATCTCGCGGATATTGTCTAGTTCTTCTGTGACGGTTCGGTACTTGAGGTTGTTGACCAGCTGACGGACATCTTTCATGGATTTCTTGCTGATTTGGTTGAGCTCTTCCAGTTCCTTCCTAACCGCTGTCAGATTTTTCTTGTCCAGCTGCTTGAGGGCCAACTCGGTCTTCAGGGTCATCATGGCAAAGGTGTGGCCCAGACTATCATGCAAATCACGGCCGATTCGATTGCGCTCATTTTCCGCAGCCAGCAGATTGATGGTCTTGTTTTGCTGGTAGATTTTCTTCTGGATGCGTTCCTCTTCAACGGATTTCCTCTGAAAATAGAGGATGGTTAAGGTAAAAAGACTGACAGCAAGGCTGAAAACTTTTCCAACGGGGCTGTCTACGAGAAAGAAACCAGCCATTGAGGTCCCGATTAATCCGACCAAAAAACTAATGAAGCGATAGCTTTTCAAAGAATCTTCAAACCGATAGGCTAGTAAATTTCCCAAATAGAAGAAGAACCACATCATGCTGCCCTCTATCTGAGTGGTCATAAAAATGATGTAGAACAACAGATAGAACCAGAGAAAAGCGATGGTTTTTCGATAGGAATCCTTGATATGGATGATGATAATGTAGGCCAGGGCAAAGAGGGTCGACAGAATGATGGTCCAGCTAGGATAGCCAAACCAGGCTACTCCGCCCAGAGGAAAGACCATAAAGACAAGACCAACATAGTAGAGAGGATCCGTTTTTTGAAAAGCACGAAACATTATTTTACCTCAAGTTTTTTTCCGACTGCTAAGGCTATTACTAATACTATCATAGCATAAGCAAGGAGAATTAGCAGGGATTGGCTGGAAAAATCCTTCTCAAAATAGGAAATAATCAGATTATTGAAATGGTAGGTCGGTGTCAGCTTGGCTATTTTTTGCATGATGTCAGGAAAAGTCTGAACTGGCATCCAAAGGCCCCCTAAAACGGCCATTCCCATGTAAAAAATATTGGCGATGACAGAGAGGGTCTGGCTTGATTTTATATGAGCAAAGAGAGCGCCAAAGGGCATGAAGCAGATGGCACCAGCAAAGAGAATGCCAGCACTGGTCAGCCAGTCAGTCAGCGACATGTCAACGCCTTTGAGGAAATGTCCGACAGCAAAGACGACGAGGATGGCCAGGATAAAGTGGACCAATATTCCAATGATTTTGCTGGCATAGTATTGCCAGATAGGAATGGGGCTGTGCTGGATGGTCCGCAGGCGATTGCCGTTTCGATCTTCTTGGAAGGCAAAGGGCAGGGAGAAGAAGGCAAAGCTGAGGCTGGAAAAGGCGGTCATCTGCATCATATACTGACGAATCCAGACCTTGGCCACCTCGGCAGGCATGCTTTCATCATTGGCCCAGATGGTGGTAAAGAGTAGGAAAAAGGCAACAGGCATACCGATGGCCATGATGAGGTTGGAAATGGACCGCTTGTTGATCAAGTATTCTTGTTTTAGTATGGCTTGAAAGGTGTTCATGATAGGTCTCCTTTAACTTGAAGTGGATGTGGAAAAACTAGGCGAACTTATTTTTTGCAGAAGTGCCATTTTCCATCTCCTTCTCATTTTCAAAAATAGTATCCAAGAGCGTCCGATTGGTCATCTCGATATCTTCAATCGGACAGCGGACTTCTGTTAAGAGGTCCCAGATGATTTGTGGTTCTTTGCTGCTGAAGGAAATAGTGTCTGTCTTAATGACCAGGTCTTCAATTGCTTGCTGCTCCAAGAGTGGCAAATAATCCGCTGGCAATGTAAAGACCTTGACTTTTTCTTCGGCCCGCATGAGGTAAGGAGTGGTGTCCCGCAGGAGCTGTCCTTGATGGAGAACCAAAATTCGGTCAGCTGTATGTTCGACTTCTTCGATGTAGTGGCTGGAGTAGATGATGGTTTTGCCAGCCCTCTTTAGATCCCCGACAATTTCCCAGAAACGAATCCGAGTAGAGGTGTCCATACCAGCGGTCGGCTCATCCAGGAAAATAATGTCTGGCTGGCCAATCAAAACCTGCACAAAGGCCAAGAGACGGCGCTGACCGCCTGATAATTTTTCTGCAAATTGGTCTTTCTGCTGGTCACTAAATCGCAAGAGGTCATCAATTTGCTGGTCAGTCAAAGGGTTAGGATAGATGGCCTTCTGGAAATCCAAGAGTTCCTTGACCTTCATTTTTTGCTCGGTCAAGTTTTCCTGAAAGAGTATGCCCACCTTTTCCCTGAGCTCTGGAGAGCGGGCCCCCATACCCAGCAGGGCAATATCGCCAGTGCTAGGATGGTAGTCGCCCAACAAGCAGTTAAAGAGGGTGGTTTTTCCGGAACCATTCGGCCCAATCAAGGCCAGACAGTCCCCTTGATAGACTTCAAAGGATATGCCGGACAAGGCTTTCTTATCCTTGAAGTTCTTACTGAGGTTCTTCACGTCAATGACTTTGGACATGGTGTTGCTCCTTTCTTAATGAGTGGAATCTTTGCAAATCCCTGTATAGTTCAGGATACCAATGATAATACTAGCAGGCAATGACCAAGAGAGGTATTGGAAGATGATTTTTGCCAAGTCCTGATTAGCAGGACTAAAGAGGATACAAGTGGCGTAAATGAGGACGAAACTCATGATTGCAGATATGAGGGCTTTTTTCATCAGATTTCTCCATTTCTGTATTTCTACATTTATTATAGAAAAACTACCCAAAAAGCATTAGCCCATAATGTCATGACACAGTATGACATTTGTCACCAAAAAAACCGAGCGGAGCTCGGTTTGAAATCTTATAGGCCCAACCAGGCCAAAATTGGCACTAGGATGATGGGGAGAAAGACGGCGGGGATGTAATTCATGACCTTGAAGCTGGTAATCTCCAGCATATTCCAGGCCAGTGCGATGAGAAGGACGGAGCCTGTCGAGGACATGGCCGCAATGACAGGGTCACTCAAATAGGTACCAACTTGACCAGCTAATAGGGTCATCCCTCCTTCATAAATGAGAATAGCAAAAGCGGAAAACATGACGCCAATGCCATTAGTTGCAGCGAGAAGGATGGAGATAATGCCATCGATAATTCCCTTGCTGTAGAGCATGCTGTGGTCCCCCAAAAGTCCACTTTGAAGACTGCCAATAATGGCCATGGCCCCCACACAAAAAATCATAATGGCAGATAAAAAACCTTGGGCAAATCTGGATTCCTGAGGATTTTTGACCAGGATTTTTTCCAAACGATAAGACAATCTCTCCATGGCTAGTTCAATATTGAGGGCTTCGCCAATAATGGCCCCCAAAGTCAGGGCAAGAATCAATAAAATGGGATCCGCAGCCTTCATAGCCCCTTGGAAACCCAACACCAGAACACAGAGACTAGCCCCCTTCATCATAATATCGCTAAAGCGCTGGGATAATCCCTTGTGAATAATCAGGCCAATACCAGCTCCCACAATAATACAAATAGCATTTACAATCGCACCCATCATTCTCTCCTAAACAATATTCGATTTATTATAGCACGGATTGGGGAGAAAGTGGGAGGCAAAAGTAAATTCCAGTTAGTAAGCTACTTTTACTGGGAAAACCTCCCTCCTAGGCTGTTCAGAATACTTTGAAATATGGTATAATGTGTGGGTGAATGAATTTAAAAATCCACAGTAAAACCTGTGGAAAATATGGTATAATAGAACAGTAGAAAAGTTCCAAAAGCGGGGCGGAAATCTATTTCGGAAGGTGGTGCCTATGCAGTACCGAACTAGAAAGGTTTGCCGCAATGTCTGTCGCAGAAGCACTAGGTCTTCTGTTTCAGTTCGGCACGTTACTTATAGTGCTACTGACATTTATTTTCAAAAACACTAGAAAATAAAAAGACAGCCAACCGCTATGAAACTTTGACAGAGTGAACTAGCAGGTTGACTGTATTCTTCATTCGTCCCGTCTTTAAAACGGTTCTACTGGGATTGAGTTGGCGCTCAATCCCTTTTTCACACTTATTATATCACAATCCATTATCCTTTGACAATTTTTTATATTTTAACCTACAAAAGGCTTGATTGCTGATGATCAGGTATATGGGGTGGTCAATTCTTACGAGGAATTACTGAAACTTGTCAGATAAAAGTGATGCAAAGTATGAAAAAAGGAAACAGCCGCAAACTGTTTCCTTATTTTCATTCATCCTCCGCAAAGACCAAAACCATCATCTGGATAAAGGTAAAGCCGAGGATAAAGGGCAGGGCTGCCCAGGAGATGACGGCCAGCATTTCTTGGATGACAAGCATGGGTCTGGTGAAAATATCCCAAGAATTGAGCCTGGCATAGCGGCCGATGTGGATGGCAAAACTGGAAAGGAAGGACAGAGCAGCAATCAAGAATAGCCTGATCCAGTAGGATTTGACCTCAAAACTGGCGAAAATCTGACGCAGACTCTCCACACCCGCCATGACACCAAAGAAGATGCTAGGCACATACAGCATAAAGAGAATCATACTTTCGCGTTCCCAGAGAACAGTGCTGGTGAAGTGCATATGGACAATGTCCGTCACCATGTAAAAGGTGTTTGGGTAGAAGAAGAGCCAGAGGAGGGCGGACAAAATCTTGATGGGCCAGCCCTTGTTTGCCTTTGATAAAATGGCGAAATCGAGGGCTACTAAAGCCAAAAACATATTCCAAACCAAATCAGGTTCTCTCAAATTGTAGAAGTACAGACCAGCAGAAATCATCAGAAAAAACAGATGAATCAAAATATTTTTCTTTGTAAACATAGGGCACCTCTTTCTTTCAAATCATTACAAGCTAGTATACCACAAACTCGTGAACTAAGGAAAAAGGAAGGGGGAGGAATTCAATTTTGAGAAACTACTTGACATCGGATTTCAAAAGAGTTACAATATGAATGAATAAAATATCAAATTCATTCACCACCAAAAAGAAAGGAGAATCCAATGACAGAAGATAAGAAAACAGCACTCAAATCTGCAGCCTTGGATATTTTTGGTCAAAAGGGCTACAAGGCAACTGGGATTTCTGAGATTGCTCGGCAGGCTAAGGTGGCCGTGGGGTCTTTTTATAACTACTATGATTCCAAGGAAGCCATTTTTCTGGATGTCTATGTTGAGGAGAATAAGCGGATTCGCCAGAAGATGATGGAGGAAATCGATTGGCAGGGGGAAGCGGTTGACTTGGTAGGCCAACTCTTTGCCTGGTCCAGAAAGCTGATTTCTCCCAATAAAATCCTGTCAGAATGGTACAACCCAGCCATCTCGGACTACCTGCGCAACTACTATGATTCCGAAAACGGCAAGGAGGAAAACACCTTTCATCAGTTTTTGATCCAACATTTTACAGAGCGCATGCTAGGCCAAGGCTTTTCCCAAGAAAAAATTCAGGAAATCCTGCAGGTTTATCAACTGTTCTATTACATGGATATGCACATCACGGAAACGGATTTTCCGGCCATTGGCCAGACTATTGAGACGCTGGCGACCAACTTTGTCAAAGGGATATTTAAATAAAGAAGCTTCATTCTTTATTTTTTGAGAAAAAAATGAATGAACATTCAATATCATTCATTCAATAACATAAAAGGAGGACGATCATGAATACAGAGAAAGGAAATCAAATGAGTGGATTTACGATTGCCGGAATGGCGCTTGCAGTTACAGGAATATTGGTGGTAATTTGGGGCATGAATTTACATCCTGTCCATTTGATGAGCCCTGATTTTATGACATTTGCGACTGGAGGCTTGCTCTTAGTGGCCATAGGATGCTGTATGATGACTGGATTGCCAGCTATCGTACAGATTGTAGGAATTTGGCTGGCAGCTACGGCGACCATGCTCTATATTTACAGTCTGCCCGATACAGACCTGATTATCAAGCTGATTGGCTTTGTGCCAGTCCTTGGGCTTGCGCTCTGGCTGAGCCTAAAGTTTTGGCGCTAGAATGACGAAAGGAGACAGTTATGCTCATCCTTATCCTATCCATTCTTGCAGTGGGGCTTCTTGCCTGCTGGGGAATCTATGCCTATCTTGACCGAAGCAAAACAGTATCGGTTAAATCCATTGAAAATTTGAACGGAGAACTTTTTCTCATTCACCTGACAAAACCTGAACATCTAGTCTGGGAGTCAGGTTCCTATGCCAAGTTTACTTTGACTGATAGCAAAGAGAGTCGCTGGCTGACCATCGCCTCAACGCCTGTTGAGAATGAAATTCTGCTTCTCACTTACAATAGCGGCAGTACATACAAGAAAGTCCTGACTTCTCTGCATAAGGGAGCGAAAATCCAGATGAGCTGGCTGACCTCAACGTTGAAAGTGAATGAGGATGCTAGTCCGCTGGTTTGCTTTGCATCTGATGTTGGCATCGCTGCTATACACCCCATTATCACAGAATGGGCTGGTAAGCGAGAGATTGTTCTCAGTCACCTAGATAAAGGGGTGATGGCTTTTGATAGTGAATTTGTAGAGTTGGCCGCTAATCAAGAACTGCTGACTTACCAAACCAGCGCTGGCTTTTCCCAAAGTAAAGAACAGTTAGCGCAAGCTATTGATTACTATGGCCCAAAAGCCACTTATCTCCTGGCGGGCCAGCCCGATGATGTGGAAGCGATGAAAGCCTTTCTTTCAAGCAAGGGAATTGACAGCAGTCGGATTCAAGTTGAGATGTTTAGGGGCCTACCATGATACTTGAAACTTCCATTGAGAGCTGAATACCAAAAAACATGCGCTCAGCATGTTTTTTTTTGCTTGTTGGTGGCTTCTTATATTGCTTGATTATATCTAAAAGTTATGTTACTATAAGGTATACAAAGAGGAGGAAGAAGAATGAATAACATTATTTTAGGCATTCTTATGATGAGAAGAATGACGGCCTATGAGCTGAGGAGTGTCATTGGAGAACATTTTCAATCTATGTGCAGCGACAGTCTGGGAAGCATTCAAGCTGCTCTCAAAAAATTGCTGCAATCTGGCTATGTGACTTATGATGAGGTTACTGAAAATGGTAGGTTCAAAAAACGCTATGCCATTACTAAGGAAGGTCGTCAAAGCCTGATTCAATGGATAAAAGTCCCCATCGACATGGGCAAAACCAAAAATATGGATCTTGGAAAATTTTTGTTTATGGGGCTGGTATCACAAGAGGAGCGGACCTACCTGATTGACAAGTTGATTGCGTCTTTGCAGGAAGACTATGTGACTTTGCAAGAAATGAAAGAAAGACTAATGCCTGAACTTCAAAAATCAGAGGCGGTAGATTATTTCAGGGAGGATACTGTCTATCTGGATGGTATTTGTGACATAAAGAACACTTCAGATATTGTACAGGTTGTGGATGACTATAGTCAATTCAGTCTTGCAACCCTAGAGTACGGGATCGATCTTGCTGCTTTTAATCTTGCTTGGTTTAAGAATTTCAAGGAAAAACACTTGAACATGAATAAATGAAAAGATAGATTGGAGGTTTTTTGATGACAGCTTTTTTAAAGGATAAAAGTATCCATCATGCAACACTGCTGGCCTATCAAGGTAATCGTCAGTATCTGGTGGAAAACAAAGGCGATCTGACCATTGATATGCCTATTGCTGTTGCTAGTATTTCAAAACTCTACACCGATACCATTGTTTTTCAATTGCTCGATCAAGGAAAGCTGACCTACAGCACGAGATTGACCGAAGTGCTTCCCAAGGACTTGACAGATCGTCTGCCTCATGCCGAATTGGTCACAGTTAGACATCTGATTGATCAAACTTCGGGCTTTCCAAATTACGAAACAGATCGCCAGACTAACGGTAAAATCCTGATGGATAGTATTTTGGAGGAAGATCGGCGAGTGGAATGGGATGAGGCGCTTGGTATCTTATCAACTTTATCTGCAAAATCCAGCCTCGGTGGAAAGAGGGCCTACTATGCTGATGTCAATGCTATGCTTTTGGGGAAAATAGCAGAAGCGGTGACTGGCAAGTCCCCAGAGTCATTATTAGATGATGCTGTCTGCCAGCCCTTAAACCTCCAGCAAACTCATTGGGCGACTGGCTACGAATCCCTTGCTCCAATCTATAAGGGGCAAGATATTGTAACGTGTCAGCAGTATTTAGCTAGCCAGTTTTATCAAGGCGGTATTGTGACCAGCAACAGAGAACTGATGCGCTTTATCAGGGCCTTTTTCGGTGGAGAACTCTTTTCACCGACACATATCAGCAATCCAACCTTTCGCCCCATTCAGTTTCATCCGCTCAGATACGGCAGCGGCATGATGCAGCTAACCGTGAGCCCTATCCTGTCGGTCTTTTTCGCAGGGGTCCGAGAGATTCGTGGACACAGTGGCATAACAGGGAGTTTTGCTTTTTATTGTCCAGAGAAGGATATCTTTGTAACAGGAACAATCAATCAGTTCAGCAAACATCCCTACCCCATGATTTTCCGCGTGATTGCTGCCGGTTCCAAATCATACTAGTATATGACAGGTTAAGAAATATGGCATTTTAAGTGAAAGGAGATTCTAATATGAACCAAACATCTAAGATCAAACGAAACATTATCATCTTTGCTGTCATTAGCATCATTTGTGGATGGATAGGTTATCTTGTTGATCAATTTACTGGTCAGGCTAACTATGAGAATATGGGAACAGCAACAGGTAATGGTTCCCTAGGAATGCTGATATGGTTAGTTTCTCCCTTAATATGCACCATCTTTCTTCGAACTTTTGGAGGCGATGGTTGGCAGCATGCAGGATTTTCTCTTAACTTTAAACACAATAAAAAATTATACTTGCTGAGTTTTTTGATATACTCATCAGTTACTCTCCTTGTTATAGTATTAGGGGTATTCACACAGAGCATCCGCTTCGCCAATGTAAACATCGGCATGACAGCATATCTTGGCATCTTGTTTACACAGGTTATCTATCAATTTGTAAAAAATATATTTGAGGAATCAGTCTGGAGAGCCTACCTTACAAATCAACTTTTAAAATTAAAATTGTCTGATTTGACATTATATTTACTTGTAAGTTTTATATGGTGGTTTTGGCACTTGCCTTATATTATGATATTTCTATCTGAAAGTGAAATCCATAATACTTTGCCTGTTGGAAGACTGACATTTTTCTTAGTTGGACTAGTAACCGTTACATGTTGGACTGTCATGTATACGGAAATTTTTAGAATGACGAAATCCGTATGGCCATTAGTCATTATGCATACTATGGAAGATGCTGTCATAAATCCCTTGCTTTTATTAGGAATAGTGGTTGTAGAAAAAGAGCAGGCTGCCCTCTTTTCGCTTTCCGTAGGGCTTGTTCCAAATATTCTTTATTTGATAGTAGGACTATTTATCCGAAAATGGAGGAAAAAACAAGAACAATCTGACTAGAAAACTCACTACAACATGTTCAAATATGCTCTTTATACCAAGGAATGGCAGATAACATCCTGGCACAAATAAATAACCCCAAAAACATGCGCCCAGCATGTTTTTTTGGTATAATAAACTGTTATCAAAAACGCGTTCCATTAGCGCGGAAAGGAAAAAGAATGACAAACAAACAACCCTTTTACATTACAACTCCGATTTACTACCCATCTGGGAAGCTTCATATTGGGTCGGCCTATACGACCATTGCCTGCGATGTCTTGGCTCGCTACAAACGCCTCATGGGCCACGATGTCTACTATCTGACAGGTCTTGACGAGCATGGTCAAAAGATTGAGGAGAAGGCAAAAGAGGCTGGTCTGACCCCACAAGCTTATGTTGACGGCATGGCAGTTGGTGTTAAGGAACTCTGGCAGCTGCTGGACATTTCCTACGATAAATTCATCCGCACGACAGATGATTACCACGAAAAAGTAGTGGCGGATGTTTTTGAAAAATTGCTGGCGCAGGATGATATTTATCTGGGTGAGTATGCAGGCTGGTACTCTGTTTCGGATGAGGAATTTTTCACAGAAAGCCAGCTTGAAGAAGTCTTCCGAGATGAAAGTGGGAAAGTAGTAGGCGGTATCGCTCCATCTGGCCATGAAGTAGCTTGGGTTTCAGAAGAATCTTATTTCCTTCGCCTCAGCAAGTATCAGGATAAATTGGTGGACTTTTTCAAGGCCCATCCTGACTTTATCCAGCCTGACGGTCGTATGAATGAAATCATGAGAAACTTCATCGAGCCTGGCTTGGAGGATTTGGCTGTTTCACGGACTTCCTTTACTTGGGGAGTGCCAGTGCCATCTGATCCAAAACACGTTGTCTATGTTTGGATTGACGCCCTGCTCAACTATGCGACAGCCCTTGGTTACGGTCAAGAAGACCATGCCAACTATGACAAATTCTGGAATGGGACAGTCTTCCACATGGTGGGCAAGGACATTCTGCGTTTCCACTCCATCTACTGGCCAATCATGCTCATGATGCTAGATATGAAGCTGCCAGACCGCTTGGTTGCTCACGGTTGGTTCGTCATGAAAGATGGCAAGATGTCCAAGTCCAAGGGCAATGTGGTCTATCCAGAAATGCTGGTGGAGCGCTTTGGTCTCGACCCACTGCGTTATTACCTCATGCGTAGTCTGCCAGTAGGCTCTGACGGAACCTTTACACCTGAGGATTATGTAGGCCGTATCAACTATGAGCTGGCTAATGACCTTGGAAATCTCCTCAACCGTACCGTTGCCATGATTAACAAGTATTTTGGTGGTCAAGTACCAAACTTTGCTCAGGCAACCGACTTTGATGCAGATTTGGCAGCAGTAGCAGCTGAAAATATCGCTGAGTACAAGAAGCAGATGGATGCGGTGGATTATCCACGAGCCCTAGAAGCAGTCTGGAACATCATTTCCCGCACCAACAAGTACATTGACGAAACAGCACCGTGGATTTTGGCCAAGGAAGAAGCTGACCGTGACAAGTTGGCAGCTGTTATGGCCCATTTGGCAGCAGGTCTGCGTGTGGTGGCTCACCTCATCCAGCCATTTATGATGACCACCTCAGATGCCATTATGGAGCAGCTGGGCATGGACAAGGTGTCCACTCTGGAAGGCTTGGACTTTGCTGGATTGCCAGCTGGCTTGACCGTTGTTGCCAAAGGAACCCCAATCTTCCCTCGTCTGGATATGGAAGAGGAAATCGCCTATATCCAAGCCCAAATGGGTGGCGGCTCTGCCCTTTCCCAAGAGGAAGAAAAAGAGTGGAACCCTGCTGATGTCGAGCTCAAAAATGAAAAGGCAGCCATCAAGTTTGAGGCCTTTGATGCCGTGGAAATCCGCGTGGCGGAAGTCAAGGAAGTCAAAAAGGTGGAGGGCTCTGACAAGTTGCTCCAGTTTCGTCTGGATGCTGGTGATGGAGAAGACCGCCAAATCCTCTCTGGTATCGCCCAATTCTATCCAAATGAGCAGGAGCTAGTCGGTAAAAAAGTCCAAATCGTCGCCAACCTCAAACCGCGCAAGATGATGGGCTTGCTCAGCCAAGGCATGATCCTCTCCGCAGAACATGAAGGCAACTTAAACCTCTTAACCGTTGATCCATCTGTGCCAAATGGCAGTCAGATTGGGTGATGATGTTCCAAAAGTTTGTAGATTTTTCTGCAAACTTTTTCTTTTCTCCAAGATTTTGTAAGCCTTTTAGTGGACATTCCTGATTATCTTATTTATAATGAAACTAAACAAAAAGGAGGCAACTTATGTCATTAATTGGAAAACCTATTGTTGAATTTTCAGCAGATGCTTATCAAAACGGTAAATTTATCACTGTTTCAAATGAGGATTTGAAAGGGAAATGGTCTATTTTCTGCTTCTATCCAGCTGACTTTTCATTTGTCTGCCCGACTGAATTGGGTGATTTGCAGGAACAGTATGCTGAATTGCAATCTCTGGGCGTTGAAGTCTTTGGTGTTTCAACAGACACCCACTATGTTCACAAGGCTTGGCACGATGATTCTGATGTAGTTGGAACCTTGCAATATGCCCTGATTGGCGACCCATCTCATCACCTTTCTCTTGGCTTTGATGTTCTTGGTGAAGATGGCTTGGCCCAACGTGGCACCTTTATCGTCGACCCAGATGGCATTATCCAAATGATGGAAATCAATGCAGGTGGTATCGGCCGTGATGCCAGCACCCTTCCTGATAAGGTTCGTGCAGCCCAATATGTTCGCGCGCATCCAGGCGAAGTTTGCCCAGCTAAATGGAAAGAAGGAGAAGAAACCCTTACTCCAAGCCTCGATCTGGTTGGTAAAATTTAATCGTTATTTAGTAAGCAAACCATAATAGTGGGGTGGGGGTTCCCACCCCCTTTCTGTACTTAGGAAAGGACATTCAATGGCATTAGATACTCAAATCAAGGGCCAGCTGGCCCAATATTTACAACTCTTAGAATCGGATGTAGTCCTCCAGGCCCAGCTAGGAGATGACGAAAACTCCCAGAAAGTTCGTGATTTCTTGGAAGAAATTGCGGCCATGAGCGAGCGCATCAGCATTGCTCCAGCCAATCTTTCCAGAACCCCTAGCTTTAAAATTGCCAAGCAGGGTCAGGAAAGCGGCGTGGAATTTGCTGGTCTGCCCCTTGGTCACGAATTTACCTCCTTTGTCATGGCTCTTCTGCAGGTTTCCGGCCGTCCTCCAAAAATTGAAGATGACCTGGCTGCCCGTATCAAGGCCATTCAAAAGCCCCTCCATCTGGAAACCTATGTCAGTCTAACCTGTCACAACTGTCCAGATGTGGTTCAAGCCTTCAATATCATGGCGGTTCTCAATCCAAATATCAGCCATACCATGGTAGAGGGCGGTATGTTCCAAGAAGAAGTAGAATCCAAGAAAATCATGTCCGTACCTGCTGTCTTCTATGATGGACAACTCTTCCATTCTGGTCGCGCCACCATTGATGAGTTGGTCGAAATGGTAGCTGGTCCGATTGGTCAGGATGCTTTTGAAGACAAGGGAGTCTTTGACGTTCTGGTAGTGGGCGGAGGCCCTTCTGGAAATAGTGCAGCCATCTATGCGGCCCGAAAAGGCATCAAGACAGGCTTGGTGGCAGAAACCTTTGGCGGGCAAGTTATGGAGACAGTCGGCATTGAAAACATGATTGGAACCCCTTATACCGAGGGTCCCAAACTCATGGCGCAAGTTGAAGCCCACACCAGAGAGTACCCAGTGGACATCATGAAGGCCCAAAAAGCCAAGTCTATCAAGAAGACGGACTTGATTGAGGTCGAGCTTGAAAACGGTGCGGTCCTAAAGGCCAAAACAGCCATCCTCTCCGTCGGTGCCAAATGGCGCAATATCAATGTTCCTGGAGAAAATGAGTTCCGCAATAAGGGTGTGACATACTGTCCTCACTGTGATGGCCCGCTCTTCACAGGAAAGGATGTGGCTGTTATCGGCGGAGGAAACTCAGGGATTGAGGCAGCCATTGACCTGGCAGGATTGGCTAAACAGGTTTATGTTTTGGAATTCTTGCCAGAACTCAAGGCGGACCAAGTGCTGCAAGACCGTATCGCAGCCCTGCCAAACGTAACAGTATTTACAAATGTTGCTACCAAGGAAATCATCGGTGATGAGGAAGTGACTGGGCTGGTCTATACTGACCGTGCTAGTCAGGAAGAGAAGACCCTCTCTCTCCAAGGCGTCTTTGTCCAAATTGGCCTGGTACCAAATACTGAGTGGTTGTTGGACAGTGAGGTTGCCCTCAATGATCGCCGTGAGATTATCGTCGATAACCATGGGGCCACCAATGTCCCTGGAATCTTTGCTGCCGGGGATTGCACCAACTCTGCCTACAAGCAAATTATCATCTCCATGGGTTCAGGAGCCACTGCAGCTTTGGGAGCCTTTGATTACCTGATTCGGCAATAAAAAGGAATCGCTACAGAAAGTAGCGATTCCTTTTTATTATGGCTTCGAGCCAGTTTTTCTCGTAGAGAAAAACAAGAAAACCACCAGCTATGCTGGTGGCTGACAAGGCTTTGAGCTTCCATTTCTTTTTCCTGATATAATCTAATTGTTCAGGTTAGATAAAGGAGGAAAAAGAAATGGCTAAAACCAGTTACAGTTTATCACATACCAAATGGATGTGCAAATATCATATAGTTTTCACGCCTAAGTACCGGAGAAAATCTATTTACTACAAAATTAGGCAGGACTTAATTGATATTTTCCGTCATCTATGTCAATACAAAGGCGCGGAAATCATTGAGGGACACATGATGCCAGACCATGTTCATATGCTTGTCTTGATACCCCCAAAACTTTCGATTTCCGATTTTATGGGATATTTGAAAAGCAAAAGTGCTCTAATGATATTTGACAAACACGCTAATTTGAAATATAAGTATGGAAATCGAAAGTTTTGGGCTAGAGGCTACTATGTTAGTACCGTTGGGCTGAACGAAAAGACAGTTGCGAAATACATTCGCGAGCAGGAGAAAAATGACATTGCACTTGATAAATTGAGTGTCAAAGAGTATGAAGATCCATTTTCAGATGGCAGTTTTAGAACAAGATAAAAGCCCGTTGTTACGGGCATTAGTCAAGTAATTATAGCACTAACCTGAACGAAGTTCAGCGAACGTCTTTAGACGTCGCTGGAGAGAAACGGCTTATAGCCGGTGTACAAGCCACCCGTTTTCACGGGTGGTTATGACTATAGTTACGCGCTCAGGATCAGAATAATTCCTAGAATCCAGTTAATGGCAGCAACGGTAAGGCCGATGCTACTTAAAACAATTTCTAACTTGTAGTCTAAGCCATCCTTTTTGCCAGAATTAATGGCTGTCACCAAACCAAGAATCCCTGTAACGACTCCTACTAGAGCAATCACGAGGCAAAAGATAATGGATACAATACCAAGTACAAGCGGAGCAACATTTTTCTTTTGTGGGTACATCTGAACCTTCCTTTCTTTTATTTCATCAGTATACATAAAACTTGGAAGAATGTCAAACTGATTTGATGTTCTAATTATTTTTGCGAATAGATAGGTAGAAGGAGGGTCTATGTTAACAGCTATCAATCAGGATGGATGCCTGGTCAACTTAGTGATGGATGAGCCTCAAAGGAATGACCGTTTTTACTGTCCAGGCTGTCAGGGACAGGTTCGGCTCAAACAGGGGACGATTCTGCGGCCACACTTTGCCCATGTCAGCCTCAAATCTTGTCAGTATATTTATGAAAACGAATCTGCCCAGCACCTGGAACTCAAGTCTACCCTCTATCGTTGGCTGAAACATGAGGTGGCAGTTGAGATTGAGGCTGTCTTACCAGAGTTGGGTCAGATTGCTGATTTGCTGGTTGAGGAGAGATTGGCCCTTGAAGTCCAATGTTCCAGCCTATCCATCCAGCGCTTGCAGGAGCGAACCAAAGCCTACCAAGATCAGGGTATTGAAGTTCTCTGGCTGCTGGGCAAGGACCTCTGGATTAAGGACAAATTAACAGCCCTGCAAAAGCAGTTTTTGCGTTTTAGTCAAAATATGGGCTTTCATCTCTGGGAGTTGGACCTAGATAAGCAGGTCTTACGGCTTCGCTATCTGATTCATGAAGACTGGCATGGTCAGGTTCAGTGCCTGACCAAGGCCTTTCCCTTTGAAAAAGGACGGATCATGGCCATTTTGCGGCAACCTTATCTTTCTCAGCCCTTGCTTTCCTTTCAGGGAAGAATGGACCAGCAGTTAGGCCGCTACATCGCCCAGCAACTCTACTATCAAGCTCCCAAATGGATGGAACTCCAAAGGCAGGCCTATGAAAAAGGGGAGAATCTACTGGCCCAGCCCCTTGAGTATTTCTATCCGCAAGTCCGCCTTCCCCAGTCTCCCATCGGTTTTGCTCAAATCCGAGAACATCTCGACAGCTACTATCAGGATTTTTCCGATTATTATCAGAAGCAGCAAAGCAAGCGGGTCCAGCAAGTCTACTCGCCCGCCTTTTACAAGCAAGAATCCCAGTCCAATCTTGGAAGAAAAGCGCTTTTATGATAAAATAGAAGGCACGGAGGAAAGAATATGACCAAACAACGAAATGAAATTGATGAAAAATACCAATGGGATTTGACCACCATCTTCCCAACGGATGAGGCCTGGGAAGCAGAACTGGCTGACCTGACGGCTGATATTGAAAAAGCCAAGGATTTTGCTGGCCATCTCCTAGATTCAGCCAAGACCTTCTTGGATATCAGTGAAACCCAGTTGGCCCTGAGCCAGCGGGTGGAGAAGCTCTATGTCTACGCTTCTATGAAGAACGACCAGGATACCCGTGTTGGGAAATACCAGGAATTTCAAGCTAAGGCTATTGGCCTTTATTCCCAATTTTCTCAGGTTTTCTCCTTTTATGAGCCTGAATTTTTGGCCATCACAGATGAGCAACTAGCGGCCTTCTATGAAGAAGAGCCAGCCTTGAAACAGTATGCCTTCCAGCTGGAAAAACTTTTGGCCACCCGCGACCATATCCTTTCTCAGGAATTGGAAGAGGTTCTGGCAGCAGCCAGCGAAGTCTTTGAGGCACCATCTGAAACCTTCTCCATTTTGGACAATGCCAGCCTGCGCTTTCCAGAGATTAGGGATGAAGAGGGCAACCAAGTTCCTCTTTCACACGGTAGCTACATTTCCTTTATGGAATCAAAGAACCGTGAGGTCCGTCAGGAAGCCTATGAGGCCATGTATAGCACCTATGAGCAGTTCCAGCATACCTATGCCAAAACCCTCCAATCCAATGTCAAGGTCAATAACTTACAAGCCCGCCTGCGCCACTACAAGAGCGCGCGCCATGCGGCCCTGTCTAAGAACTTTGTCCCTGAATCTGTCTATGAAAGCCTAGTCTCAGCAGTCAATAAACACTTGCCACTCTTGCACCGCTATATCCAGCTCCGCAAACAACTCTTGGGCATTGAGGACCTCAAGATGTACGATATGTACACACCATTGTCCTCAACGGATTATAAGTTTACCTATGAAGAAGCCCTCAAAAAGGCAGCGGATACCCTGACCATTTTTGGAGAAGATTACAGCCAGAAAGTGGACAAAGCCTTCACAGAGCGCTGGATTGATGTCCATGAAAATGAGGGCAAACGCTCAGGCGCTTATTCAGGCGGTGCCTATGATACCAACGCCTTCATGCTCCTCAACTGGCAGGATACCCTGGATAATCTCTATACCCTGATTCATGAAACCGGCCATTCCATGCACTCCATGTATACCCGTGAAAACCAACCCTATGTCTATGGCCACTATCCGATTTTCCTAGCAGAGATTGCCTCTACCACCAATGAAAATCTCTTGACAGAAAAACTCCTGTCTGAAGTAACAGACGACAAGGTGCGTTTTGCCATTCTCAACCATTACCTGGATGGTTTCCGTGGTACGGTCTTCCGTCAAACCCAGTTTGCAGAGTTTGAGCATGCCATTTACCAGGCTGATCAGGAAGGTCAAGTCCTGACCGCTGACTTCCTCAATAAGCTTTACGCTGACATCAACCAGAAATACTATGGTCTGTCAGCTGAAGACAACTATTTCATCCAGTTTGAGTGGGCACGGATTCCGCATTTCTACTATAACTACTATGTCTTCCAATACTCCACTGGCTTTGCGGCAGCGTCTGCCTTGGCAGACAAGATTGTCAATGGCCGTCCAGAAGACAAGGAAAAATACCTTGACTATCTCAAGGCAGGAAGCTCTGACTATCCATTGGAAGTCATGAAAAAAGCAGGTGTTGACATGACCCGGGAAGACTATCTCAACGATGCTTTCAAGGTCTTTGAAGCCCGCTTGACCGAATTAGAAGCCCTGGTGAAAAAAGGCGTTCATCTGTAGATTAAACTGTGCTCAGTAGTTGAATTATTCTAATTTATACATTGATATAGATGCAAAAATAGAAAATCGAAATACTTAGAAAAGAAAGAATATTATAGATACCAATAAGGTTTGCTTTGACAAAATTTTGGGATAGAGCTATAATAAAAATTATTTGTCAAAATTTTCATTTAAACTAATTGCTATTACTATGTTAAGCGAGGATGTGGGACTGTGGTTTATTATAAAGTTGGTAAGGATGATTCTTCTTTTTTCAAGAAACGGACTACTTGGGAGTTGCTTGATGCCATTGAAGCAGCTCAAAGTGGAGACACTATTGAGTTAGAGAAGGATTTCTATTTTGAAATCAATGAGTATATTGTCGTTTCTAAAGATATTACCATTGTAGGTACTACTTATGAAAAAGATGGATTGACATTTTTCCCCACAATTTGTACAGGTTTTATTATTAATAATGCTGCTCAAGTAACTTTGAAGAATATTTATTTGAGACAAAAGTTTGAAGGAAGTAATGTACTTGTCGTAAGGGATAATTCAGTAGTAAAAGCATCTAATCTTCAATTGGAAAATACTGCAGAAAATGGTGAAAATTACCCGATTATCTATGTTGATAATCACTCAAATTTATCTATTTCAGATTCTGAAATCAGACCGAGTAAAATTTTAGATGGGGAACACAAATGTACCATAGAAGATTCTAAAGTAGAGTTTTTAAATTCATCAATTGATGCGAAAATACAATTAAACAATAGTCGATATTTATTTGAAAGTTGTATAGTAAAATATTCTGAAAACAATGCAATAAATATTTCGGATAACTCAGAAGGGATATTACGAAATTGTTTGATTGCTGGAGGAAACAACGAACAGGATAATCCATGTCTTAGAATAGATAGTTCAAAGATTACGGTTGATTCATCAACTATTCAGCAAGCAAATTATTATTGTTCCGTATATGGCGAAAATAGTACTCTTTTCCTTGAAAATGCTAAAATTGACTCCCTATTTCTCACTAATAACTCCGAAATTTCGATTGGAAAATACTCTGAGTTTGTCGAAAGTGTTTCTTTATTGGATAGAACCAAACTAATAGCTGATACATTTTCAATAATTGGAAAAGATAATGATTACATCAATTTATATTCAGCTGGTTTAAGTACTGTTGAAGCAAGCACAATATTTTTCGGAAATCTTTCTCAGCCAAATGTTAAAATTGAACGAAATGTTGAATTCAAAGTTGAATCGTTGAAACAAATAAAATTAAATGAGTCTGCTGAAGAGTTTGAACTAGACGATGAGGGGTACTTTATCGAAGTTACAGACTTATCTGATATTGAACTATTTGGGGACAAATCCGCATTTGAGCTCTTAGATGAGATGGTCGGTCTTGATAAAGTCAAGTCAGAAGTAAAAGAGTTTATTGCACTGGCTCAGATGAATAAACTTAGGGAACAAAAGGGATTATCAAATTCAGCTCTGACACTCCATTCATTGTTCTTAGGAAATCCAGGTACTGGTAAAACGACAGTTGCCCGTATAATTGGGAAATTACTGTATGAAAAAAAATTAATTACTTCAGATAAGTATGTTGAAACATCTCGCTCAGATATTGTTGGACAATATATAGGTGAAACTGCCCAAAAAACTAGGGCTGTCCTAGAATCAGCTCTTGGCGGTGTCCTCTTTATTGATGAAGCCTATACTTTGTCCACTGGCGGAAAGAACGATTTTGGAATTGAAGCCATTAATGAAATTTTAAAATTCATGGAAGATCATCGTGGAGAGATTGTTATTATTTTTGCAGGCTACACTGATGAAATGATGGAATTTTTAAAAATGAACGAGGGTCTTAGAAGCCGAATTCCTAACCACTTTAATTTTGAGGACTATACAGTTGAACAACTCATTGGAATTGGTTTATCTATTCTCAAGGAACAAAATTATAAAGTTGATAAAGAAAAATATGCGGAATTAGTAAAACATAATTATCATTTAAGCAATGATAACAGCAATGGTAGATGGATTCGAAATTTGAATGAGAAGATTATTCGCAAGCTCGCTCTACGTCTTATAGATAATAACGTGGAAGATATTAATCTAATCACAAACGAGGATTTAGAAAATTCCAAAATCTAATGCCAACTAAAATGGAGGGATGATATCATGTCGGATCGTAAAGAATATGTTGCACCACCATCAAGTCGTGTGACCACTGGCCAAGGTTTTTTTGCTAAAACCAAGGGTGTATATGGTCATTTAAAACCAGACTTTTGGAAAAGAAAGTTAATCCACTTAATCATTGTTATTCCAGCATGTTACTATATTTATTCAGTCTTATTTACTAGTTTGTTTCATACAGTAGAACCTGGAATACTCGAAAAGTCATTAAGTGCTTTACTTACAGGAATTGCAGCTTTTTTCTATCCATTCTCGCTGTGGTGGTACAGAGAAAGTTTTCTTGGGAGATTGTTAAATGGTATTTATCATTTTGGTGGTTTCTTTGCGGTCATCCTAAAAGTTCTACTGACTCTGGTTGTTGGTGTAGTGTTTGCTGGATTCTTTTCACCGATAACTGGTGTTCTTATGTGGAGAAAATGCGTCAAGAGGGACCTAATTATAGGTGATGCACAAGATTTTTATTAATTTATTCCTCAAAAAAAGAAAGTCAATCTGTCAAGCACTACATAGAGAGGACTTTCTGCTTTACAGTTTCGGGCAAGCATGTTGTAGTGAACGTGCCTTGCCTTTTCTTTGTCCAAGTCAGTACCTGATTATCTGATTTTAACCGACAATAGAAGGCATACTCTCGCTGTTCTCTGAAGTAGTTCTCAACTACCTATAATTAAACTCGTGCGTATACTTTGCGCTTTTTTAGTCACAAGAAAAAGAACCTCCGTATAAAAAGTTTTATAAGGAGGTTCTTTTCAGTTCTAGCCTTTATTTAAAAATGCTTCAATTATTTTTAAATAGTTATCGTCAAATAACGGATCACCATGAGCACCGCTGTCTATCCAGATAACTTCAGGATTTTTCATTAAATTCAGTAAAGCTATTTGGGTTTCCTTGGGGAAAAAGTCATTTTCAGGGAAAATCAACAGAGTCTTATTATCCAAAAAATCAAAATCAGTTGATTGACAATTTTCACTATCGAAAAGATTTAATAAAAGATACCCCATATTCATCACAGTTTCTTTGGAGCAATCTTTATATAGTTTATTGATAGAGGATTCAATTAAGCTCTTCTTTTGCTCGGTATCATTTCTATTTGTAAGATTTTTAATAGATTTTTTTATAATCATTTTTCGTACTAGTTTAAAAGGTAAGATTTTAGCAGACAGAATGGAGAGTTTAAATAGGAACTTGTATTTTTTTAAAGAAAGCTTTGTCTCAGAAGTTAATCCAGCTCCTGAAATTAAAACGAGATCATCTACATACTCCGGAAAATTTTTCGTGAATAACTGCGCGAGTAAGCTTCCATATGAAATACCAATAAAGGTAGCTTTATGAATACAAAGTTTATCCATCAGCTCTTTTATTGCATTTACTTGCTCACTATTCGTAGGTAAGTTATCAGGAAAAGGAAAAGTTAGAATTTGAAATTCTTCTTCAAAGAAATTGATATATTCAAACCAAGCCTCAGAAGTCCCCATTCCGCCATCTAGGAAAATTAATGTCCGTTTCCCCTCGCCGCACAGCAGATAGCGAAACAAAGTATTAGATACCTTTAACTCTTTATATTCATGTGTATTGATAAAATGACTTATCTTTTGTGAAACATTTAGATTATTCAATCAAAAACTCTCCTTTTGTTAAATTGTTTTTGGGTTTTCTGTTCTAAGGCAAGCTAGAGGTAGGTGACCAATATCCCATAAAAGTTATTAAACATATACCCTTTGGCTAACTTCAAGAAAACGTATTCTCGTTACTTAAAATATAAAGAAAGAGAGAACGAATGTCAAGCACCACCCGAGGTAGTTCTCAACTACCTATAATTAAACTCGTGCGAATACTTTGCGCTTTTTTAGTCACAAGAAAAAGAACCTCCTTATAAAGAACAGTAAGCAACTTATTTATACTGTCTATAATGAGAGGTTCTTTTCAGGCTTCCGTTTTTTTATGATAAACTCGTATAATAGGAAATAGACCGAATATATTTACTAATTCTCTATAATAAAGTTAATTCCGACCTTTTCAGATAAAAAGCGCCAGAGGTAGAAGGCTAGGTAGAAATCAATCATACCATGAATTAGAGTTCCCAGTCCAACCAAGCCTAGCAAGGACCAGACATAGCTAGATTCTGTTGCAGGACCGACTGTCAGGATATAGACAATGACAAACTCAGCCAGTCCGTGGATGAGATTGATTCCAAGGGCAAAGAGGCCTCTTGAAATGGACTTTTCCAAGATCCGAGGATTTTTCTTCAGAAGCAGGCCAGCCAGCAACACAAAGACCAAGTGTGATAGGGCCCTCAGGACAATCACGATGGGAAAACCAGCCAAGAGAAATCCGATGGTTGTTCCCAAGGCCACCAAAATTGCGATAGGCAGGGAGAGGAAAAGTGCCAAAAAGATGGGCACGTGACTTCCCAAGGTATAAGAAGCAGGGCCAATAACCAGCTTGACGGGCATGATGAGGGGAATCAAGATACCAAAGGCGATAAGGATGGCCGTATAGGCCAGGGATTTGGTTTGGGTCTTTCTCATGATGTCCTCCTTTTTGTGACTCCCATTATAAAAGAAAACCTTACAGGTGTCAAGACACCTGTAAGGTTTGTTCATTTTTCCTGAAATTCTCAGTCTTGCCTGTAAAGATAACCTCGACTGGTCAAGGCCTGCCGAATCTCTTCAAAGACATGGCTTGATGGGCAAGAAATGGTGTGCAGATGAATGCCTTGGGTCAGACTGGAGAGGAGTTGTGCCTGGGAAGAGTGCATTTTTTTCATAAAATCAACTACATCTTCCTTGGTTTTGAGGTTGAGCGCAGCCGTCAGCATGCCATAAACTGGATGCTCAATCTCTACATCCAATACCATCCCTCCCTTGTCAAGGATGAGCAGGAGCTCGTCCTCCGTATCCTCTGGCCTGTGGCTGCAAACCAATCTTCCCTTAAAGGAATGGTTCGTCTGTTCTTTAGCCAGGCAGTAGCCCTTGGGTGTAGAGAGGATGTCATGATTGCTGGCCCGTAAGAGAGCCACATCCCCAACAATGACTTGCCGGCTAACCTCAAACTGAGCAGCCAGTTGGCTGGCCGAAATTGGTTGACTAGCTTGCTTCAACCTATCTAAAATCTCTTGTCTTCGCTGGTTTGCTTTCATGATGTCCTCCTATTTCTATCATCATACCATATTTTGAAAAAATCCGCCTGTCAAATAGAAGGAGGGCAGGAAAAATAGTTTGAAAAAGTAGCTAAAGAGGGTATAATAGAAGAATGGTTGAAACATATAGTCAGAACGCAAACCGCAATATGCGCCGTCCTATTGTCAATGAAGAAATTGTGGATTTTATGCGGACAAGCCTGGCGCAAAATACAGGATTTTTGAAGGACTTGGAAGACTTTGCCCGTCAGGAAAATATTCCCATCATCCCTCATGAAACCGTGGCTTATTTCCGCCTGCTCATGCAGACCCTGCAACCCAAGCATATTTTGGAGATTGGAACAGCCATCGGCTACTCGGCCCTTCTGATGGCTGAGAACAGTCCCCAATCCCGGATTTCCACTATTGAGCGAAATCCTGAGATGCTGGGTCTTGCCAGAGAAAACTTAGCCAAATTTGACAGCCGCAAGCAAATTTCTCTCTTGGAAGGGGAGGCTATGGAGCTCTTGCCGGACTTGCCAGATGACCATTTTGACTTTGTCTTTATGGATTCTGCCAAATCCAAGTATATCGTCTTTCTGCCAGAGGTTTTAAAAAAGGTCAAGGTTGGTGGTTTGATTGTCATCGATGATATTTTCCAAGGTGGTGATGTGGCAAAGGATATCAGCGAGATCCATCGGGGTCAAAGGGCCATCTATCGCGGACTGCAGAAGCTCTTTGATGCGACTTTGGATAATCCAGACCTGACGGCCAGTCTTATTTCCATGAGTGATGGCTTGTTACTGTTACGCAAAAATGTTGACCAAGTGGACCTAGAAATGACAGAATTTTAAGCATCTTTTAAGCTTTTGTGATATAATGAGAAAGTTAATGAAAAAAGGAGACATTTTTTAAATGAAAACTAAAAAAATCATTGCAGGGGCAGTAACCCTTTTTGCAGCAGCAACTCTAGCAGCATGTTCCAATGGAGCTGACAAAGATATCATCTCTATGAAGGGTGGTACCATCACTGTTTCTGAGTTTTACAAGGAAGTAAAGAGCAACTCTGCTGCACAGCAAGTTTTGCTTCAAATGGTTATCAAGGATGTTTTTGAAGCCAAATACGGCTCAAAAGTTACTGACAAGGAAGTAGACGAAGCCTACAATAAAATGGCAAAACAATATGGTGATAACTTCGCCCAAGCCCTATCTTCAGCTGGTTTGACAAAAGAAACTTATAAGGCTCAGATTCGTACCAATAAATTGGTTGAGTATGCTGTAGCAGAAGCCGCTAAAAAAGAGCTAACAGATGAAGCCTATAAGGCAGCTTATGAAAATTATACTCCTGAAGTGACTGCCCAAATTATCAAAATGACTGATGAAACAAAGGCAAAAGAAGTTCTAGCAAGCGCTCAGGCAGAGGGTGCTGATTTTGCAAAATTAGCCAAAGAAAACTCAACTGACGATACTGCAAAAGATGGTGGTAAAGTAACTTTTGACTCAACCTCAACAACCATTCCGGCAGAAGTTCAGACAGCTATTTTTGCCTTAGACGAAGGTCAGGTTGGAGCTGCCCTTGTACCTGTAGTAGATATGTCAACATACACATCGAACTACTATATCGTGAAATTAAACACGAAGACCAAAAAATCTGATAACTGGAAAGATTACAAGAAAGTCTTGAAAGAAGCAATTTTAACTGCTAAGCAAAATGACTCTACTTTTATCACCAATGTTATCTCTAAAGCCCTCCAAGATGCTAATGTAAAAGTGAAAGATGAAGCCTTCCAAAATATCCTTTCTCAGTATATTACAACAGGCTCTTCTAGCTCAACAGATCAAGGAACAACAGAAACGGCAACAACGGAAAAATCTGACAAGTAAGACTTGACCTTGGTTTTAAAAATCAGTATAATGAAGTATTGAGATTTGTTTTTCAGTGATTTGATTCAGAAAAATGGCGGTAGCTGCGAGCCATGGATAATCAGAGAAACATGCTGCTCAATCCGCAAAATTGAATAAGTGAAATGAGAATGACAAGTTCATGAAATGAAGGTGGTACCGCGGTTTATATCGCCCTTCGTTGATTGGGCTTGTCTTTGTTTTTTTGGAGGTGGGTGTTGAAGACTTTTCAATTAAAGCAGGAATTGTGGTCGCTTGGTGGCCGTTTCAATATTAGTGATGAGGCCGGTATGCCCCACTATCAGTGCGAGGGAAGCTTGTTCCGTGTTCCAAAACGGTTCACGATTACAGATATGCAGGGGAACCTGGTTAGTCAGATTGAGAAAATTTTTTTATCCTTTTTACCAACCTTCAAGGTCAATTTGGCTAGTGGGGAATCTTTCACCTTGCGCAAGGAATGGACTCTTTTTAAGCCCCGTTATCAGATTGAAAATCTCAATATGATTATCCAAGGTGACTTTTGGGACATGGACTTTGACCTGGAAAAAGATGGACAGGTCCTAGCCCGAATCTCCCAAGAATGGCTCAGATTGACATCAACTTACAATATCGAAGTTTATGATGAAAGCTATGCTGACTTAGTCATTTCTTTGGTGGTGGCCATTGATTATGTCAAAGCAATGGAAGCCAATTCTTCAAATGGTAGTTAACAACCATCTCCATAAAAGAATACAGCCAGGAACAGAATTATTCCGTGATAGGATGATTCGTTCTTAATGGATGTACCTAACAAAAAAGAAAGGAAAGGGTTCTAATTTTTCATAATTGAACCCGAGCTAAAGGCTGTTTTCCTTTCAATCTTAGTGAACAAAAAAACAAAACATCAGAAAGGAACTGAATTCGTCCTGTGATTGTCGGAAAATAGATAGTCTTCCTAAAATGCAAGCATCTGTCGTTAGACTCCTAATTTTCTGTCCAATCACGGGCGGACTCTATATCTTATTTTATGAAACACATGTCTTCTGCTCAAATCCGCCAAATGTGGTTGGATTTCTGGAAATCAAAAGGCCACTCTGTTGAGCCTTCAGCAAATCTTGTCCCAGTCAACGACCCAACTCTTCTCTGGATTAACTCTGGGGTTGCGACCCTCAAGAAATACTTTGATGGCTCTGTCATTCCTGAAAATCCACGAATTACCAATGCCCAAAAGTCTATCCGAACCAATGACATTGAAAATGTCGGCAAGACAGCCCGTCACCATACCATGTTTGAAATGTTGGGGAATTTCTCCATTGGGGATTACTTCCGTGATGAAGCGATTGAATGGGGCTTTGAACTCTTGACCAGCCCAGAATGGTTTGCTTTTCCAAAAGACAAGCTCTACATGACTTATTATCCTGATGATAAGGATTCTTACAACCGTTGGATTGCCTGTGGAGTGGATCCGAGTCACCTGATTCCTTTGGAAGGGAACTTCTGGGAAATCGGTGCGGGCCCTTCCGGTCCAGATACTGAAATCTTCTTTGACCGTGGTCCAGAATTTGACCCAGAAAATATCGGCATTCGCCTCCTAGAAGAGGATTTGGAAAATGATCGCTATATCGAAATCTGGAACATTGTTTTATCTCAGTTCAATGCTGATCCGGCTGTTCCACGGTCTGAGTACAAGGAATTACCAAATAAGAATATTGATACGGGCGCTGGTTTGGAACGCTTTGCGGCGGTCCTTCAAGGGGCAAAAACCAACTTTGAAACAGACCTCTTTATGCCTATCATTCGTGAAGTCGAAAAGATTTCTGGCAAAACCTATGACCCAGATGGCGATAATATGAGCTTCAAGGTCATCGCTGACCATATCCGCGCCCTTTCCTTTGCCATCGGTGATGGGGCCCTTCCAGGTAACGAAGGTCGTGGTTATGTTCTGCGTCGCCTCCTTCGTCGTGCGGTCATGCATGGTCGTAGACTGGGAATCAATGAAACTTTCCTTTATAAATTGGTTCCGACTGTTGGCCAAATCATGGAATCATATTATCCTGAAATCCTTGAAAAAAGCGAATTTATTGAAAAAATCATCAAACGCGAAGAGGAAACTTTTGCTCGGACTATTGATGCCGGATCTGGCCACCTGGATCATCTGTTAGCTCAGTTGAAGGAAGCTGGACAGGATACCCTGGAAGGCAAGGATATTTTCAAACTCTATGATACCTACGGTTTCCCAGTTGAATTGACAGAAGAAATGGCCGAGGACCAAGGCTTCAAGATTGACCACGAAGGGTTCCAGGCTGCCATGAAGGAGCAGCAGGAGCGGGCTCGGGCCAGCGTGGTCAAAGGTGGCTCCATGGGTATGCAAAATGAGACTCTAGCTGGAATCATCGAGCCATCTGTCTTTGACTATGAAAATGAAGTTCTGGATAGTCAACTGTCCGTCATCATCACCAACAATGAGCGCTCGGAAGTGGTTTCAGAAGGTCAAGCCCTCCTGGTCTTTAACCAAACCCCATTCTATGCGGAAATGGGTGGACAGGTTGCGGACCACGGTGTCATCAAAAATGCCAAGGGCGATATTGTGGCCCGTGTGACAGATGTTCAGAAGGCTCCGAATGGTCAAGCCCTCCATACGGTGGATGTCTTGGCAAGTTTGGCAGTAGGTACCACCTACACCCTTGAAATTGACAGCAAGCGTCGCCGTGCGGTTGAGAAGAACCATACAGCCACTCACCTGCTTCATGCGGCTCTTCATAACGTGATTGGTGAACACGCAACCCAGGCTGGCTCCCTCAATGATGAAGAAGTTCTCCGCTTTGACTTTACTCATTTCGAGGCTGTAACGGCTGATGAACTCCGCCAAATCGAGGAAGAAGTTAACCAACAAATCTGGAATGCCATCCCTGTTGAAACAGTGGAAACGGACATCGATACTGCCAAAGCTATGGGAGCTATGGCTCTCTTTGGTGAGAAATATGGCAAGAATGTCCGCGTTGTCAAGATTGGTGACTATTCTATCGAGCTTTGTGGGGGAACTCACTTGGGCAATACTGCTGAAATCGGTCTCTTCAAGATTGTAAAAGAGGAAGGAATCGGATCAGGAACCCGCCGTATTTTTGCAGTCACTGGTCAAGGGGCCTTTGAAGCCTATCGGGCTCAAGAAGACGCCCTCAAAGAAGTGGCTAAGGCTGTTAAAGCTCCGCAGTTGAAGGATGCTCCTGCCAAAGTTCAGGCCTTGACGGAGCAAGTTCGGGAATTGCAAAAAGAAGTAGCAGAACTCAAGGAAAAAGCAGCTGCAGCCGCAGCCGGGGATGTCTTCAAGGATGTCAAGGAAAGCTCTGGCCTTCGCTACATTGCCAGCCAAGTATCAGTATCTGATGCTGGTGCCCTTCGTACTTTTGCTGACAACTGGAAACAAAAAGATTACTCTGATGTACTTGTCCTTGTCGCAAGTATTGGGGATAAGGTCAATCTTTTGGTAGCCAGCAAGTCCAAGGAAATTCATGCCGGAAATCTCATCAAGGCCCTGGCCCCAATCGTTTCAGGTCGGGGTGGCGGAAAACCTGATATGGCCATGGCCGGTGGTTCGGATGCCAGCAAGATCCAAGACTTGCTAGCCGCGGTTGCAGACAACCTGTAAAATCTAATGCCAAACTCCTACTGGAGTTTGGTTTTTCTCTTGATTTATGATAGGATAGAGGCAAGAGAGGGGGAGTATGTGAATTGAATCTACTATTTGTGATTGACGATGCCTATGTGGAGCAATTTAAGGTGGTTCTTTTTTCCATTGCCCAGCAGATGCCCCAGCAGGATTTTCAGGTTTTTGTCATGCAAAAAAATCTACTGGAGCAAGATACTGCCATCAAGAAATATGTGGAGAAATTGGGGATGGTCTATCATCCGATAGTAGTAGGAGAAGAAGCCTTTGCACATGCTCCAACGACCGACCGTTATCCTGATACCATCTATTACCGCCTCCTGGCTCATGAGTTTCTGCCAGCAGAAGTTGACAAAATCCTCTATCTGGATGCAGATCTGATTTGTTTAAATGATTTCAGGGACCTCTATGAGATGGAGATGGGAAATCAATTGTACGCAGCAGCCAGTCACAATGAAGATGGCCGGCTTCTGGATTACGTCAACAAGCTCCGCCTCAAGAATTTTGAAATGGATTCTTCTTATTTCAATACTGGCATTCTGCTTATGAATATGGAAGCCATCCGGCATCATGTCAAACGCCAGGCCATTTTAGACTTTATCGACAAGAATCGCAACTGGCTGATTTTGCCGGACCAGGATGTCCTAAACGGCCTCTATGCGGACAAGGTCATTGCCATCCCAGATGAAATCTATAACTATGATGCTCGGTATAGCCTGATTTATCAAACCAAGAGTCAGGGAAAATGGGATTTGAATTGGGTCATTGACCATACGGTCTTTCTGCACTTTGCAGGTCGAGACAAGCCTTGGAAAAGCAACTATCGTGGACGCTACTCCGGGCTTTACAAGTTTATTGCAAGTTTGACTCGGAAGTCTGAAGAAAAATTCTAGGAGGAATCACTATGAAAACACTTGGAAATATCATCTGGTTTTTGTTCGGCGGGCTCTGGTCCTGGTTTAGTTGGACCTTTGTTGGGCTTTTGCTTTGTATCACAGTGGTCGGCATTCCCTTTGGCCTGCAGTGCTTTAAAATTGGGAATTTTGGTCTCTTTCCCTTTGGTAAACGAATAGAAGCGAGCACCAATATCGGAAGTCTCTTCCTCAATCTCATCTGGATTCTCATCTTTGGCTGGGAATTAGCCCTCCTGCATCTTTTCTCAGCATTCTTGCTGGCCATCACCATCATCGGCATCCCCTTTGCCATCCAATCAGTAAAGCTGGCAGGGATTAGTCTCTTTCCCTTTGGGGCAAAAATCTATGTCGACTGAAGTTCAAACCTAGACTAGCAGCCCAGCTGCTGGTCTTTTTTGCCTATTATCCTTGTAATTTTGACAATAATTATAAAAATTTTGACAACGATACTTGTCAAAAAGAAAAAGAAGTGTTACAATGAGAGTGAAAAAGGGAGAAAAATATGAAATACGTTCAATTTTTAAGTTGCTTTGAGATGGAGAGCGACGTTGCTATCAACCATTCCAAAGTCAAAATCCTTAAGAGAAAGTAGGAATGGAGAATGGAATACTTCGGAATCATGGCCTTTATTTTAGCAATGGTCAATATCACCTTGTCAGATAAGGTGAAAAAAATGCAATTTCGGATTAAGAAATTGGAAAAAAGAAATAAGATGCAAGGAGAGAATAATATGTCACAGATGATTCAGGAACTAATCGGAAGCAAGTGCAGTTTGTATTTTGAAGATGGAACTTCAGGGGATTATGATACCCTAGAAATTGACGATGAATGGCTAAAGATTAGCCGAACAGATAAGAAGGGAAGAGTTGAACTGCGAATTGTTCGTATTGATAATATTAAGGAATTAAGACCTTTGGGATAGAAAGGGTGAGTAAGATGACAAAAATGGTTGAGGTTCAAAACCTTGTGAAACGTTTTGGTGACCAGACAGCTCTTGACGGTATTTCATTTGACATAGAGCAAGGTGAAATATTCGGATTTTTAGGACCATCCGGTTCTGGTAAAACGACCACTATCAATATTTTGACTGGTCAACTGTTGGCAACAGAAGGTTCTAGCAAGATTTTTGGTAAGAAAGCCAGTCACTTGACCAGTGAAGACTTGGCTCAAATTGGAATTGTCAGTGATACTAGTGGCTTTTATGAAAAAATGACTCTTTATAAGAATATTCAAGTGTACAGCAAGTGGCATGGTGTTTCCAATGACCGGGTAGATGAGTTGTTGCACCGTGTCGGGCTCTATGAGAGTCGGCAGAAGCCAGCTGAAAAACTCTCAACTGGGATGAAGCAACGGATGCTTTTGGCCCGTTCCCTGATTCATAAACCCAAATTCCTTTTTCTTGACGAACCAACAAGTGGTCTAGATCCAGCTACTTCACGTATGATTCATGACTGGCTGTTGGAACTGAAAGAGCAAGGAACTACCATATTCTTAACCACACACGATATGCAGGAAGCAACCCTACTTTGTGACCGTGTGTCTCTGCTCTACCAAGGAAAACTAGTGGAGACTGACAGGCCAGCTAATTTAATTAGGAAGTACTATACAGATAAGCGAGTTCGAGTTTGTTACCAAGATGGACAAGAAAAGGTTATGGCCTATGATGAATTGGTTCAGCTGGATCGGGTAGAGGAAATAGAAACCATTCATTCTTGCGAGCCGACCTTGGAAGATATCTTTATTTCGTTGACAGGAGGAAACTTAAATGGTTAGACGAATGAATGCTCTTATTTGGAGTCGATTTCAAATGATTTTGGCTAATAAAATGGTCTCGGTCAATCTCTTCATGCCCATTTTGATGGTGATTCTTTATCAGTATATGTTTAAAGGACAAGACGGAATGGAGGATATGATTCTGTTCATGGTTCTTCCCATGATTCCAGCTATGACTGGATACCTTTTGCCGATTGTTGTTGGGGAAGAAGCGGAAAAAAATAATCAACGCAGTCTTCAACTGGCAGGAGTAAAAAACTGGGAATACGTGGTAGCCAGTCTTATTATTCCTTTCTTAGTCAATCTGTTCTACCTCTTTTCTCTCCCTCTTTACTTGGGGATGGATTTGGTGGAACTCGGTTGGCAATACATTCCGGTCATGTTGGTCACTTCCTTGACAGTTTTTCTCGTCTTTATGGGGATTGCCCTCGTGGTAGATACTCAGTCCAAGGCTACCATCGGAGCTATGCCCATCATGATGGTGACCATGCTCCTGCCTATGTTTTCGCTGATGGACAAGACTATTGAAAAAATCATCGGTTTTACTTACCTTGGTTCCTACTCTGAATATTCAGTTGAGTTAGCTGATTACCAAGTTTTTGGCACTTCCTTTCTTTGCCTTATCCTCTGGCTAGTGGGGGCCATGTTTGTAGTTGTCTGGTTAACACGGCAAAAACAAGTGAATCGGTAAGGAGGTGGACCTATGACTCTAGTGTTAAAAAATCGGCTTAAGGAATTGAGGGCCAGGGATGGGGTCAATCAGACGGAGATGGCCAAGCTGGCAGGGGTGTCCCGCCAGACTATCAGTCTTATCGAGCGAGGTGAATATACGCCATCCGTGATTATTGCCATGAAGATTGCTCAGGTCTTTCATGAGCCCTTGGAAAATGTCTTTCGATTAGTGGAGGTTGAGGAATGAAACAAGGAAAACAATTAACAACAGGAAAGCGGATTTTGCGCAATCTTGGCTGGATGATTTTAGCAGGATTAGCTGGCGGTATAGTCGGCTATACCACGGCTTCTTTTGATTTCAGAGGCTTGCCAAATGGCATTCCTGCTGACAGTATTCTCTGGTTTACGAGGCCTGTTTTGATTTTACTCAGTATCCTAACAGCCTATTTTCTATGGCAGGCTAGGAAATTGCATACCCAGTATTTGGCAGCGGAAGCGATGGATGATGACTTGGTGGATGAACTCTATCCTAAAACCTTTCGATACTTGGAGTATGCGACCATTCTCTATAATGTCGCCATTAGTCTGGCCCTGTTCAATATCCTACTTGGCGCAAAGTTTATCATAGAGGAGAACGGAGCCACTATGTCATTTCCTTTTGACTATGCTTTTATCATCCTGATGATTATTGGACAGATTCTGGTTTTCAAGACGACCCAAAAGATTCGCAACTACAAACTATCGGCTTTCCCAACAGTGAAAGAAGTCAAGGATTACATGTACTCGCTGGACGAGGGGGAGCAACAGGCCAACTTTGAACAGGCCTTCGTTATCCAGTTTAACCTCAATCAGCGCATCTTGCCCATTCTGTATCTGGTGGTATTTTTCATCGAAATGGTCACCCAAACCAATCAACTGGTTGCATACGCAGTGATTTTGTTCATCCATGCTTTTATCAATTGCATGCAGTACCAGATGGTTCGCCGTTACTTTAAATAAAAGGAGGAGAAAATATGGATAAAGGTAAAGGAGTATTTACCAAGGCTTTGATTTTTATTGGTTTGATTGTCTTGATAGTAGTCGCAAATGCAACGCCCATGTTTCTTATCAGATTTCAAGGTGATTTAGAGGGTGGTGTCAAATGGTTCTTAGCCTTGGCCTATACCGTCATCGTTGCTTTCCTTATCACCTGGCTCTGGAAATGGTACCAGAAAGGTGTAGATACTGACCAAGCGAAGCAAAAGATCAGCTGGAAAGATGTTGGTATCATTCTACTCTTCTATCTGGCTGGTCGTGTCATAGCAGTAGCGGGAACAGTAATCAATCAGCTGGTTAGTGGCAATCAAATGAGTATGAATGACCGAGCAATCTTTGGCCTTACGGCAGGACTAAAGGAAGGTTTTTGGCCTTTCACCATTTGCTTCTTGCTGGTGATTGGTATTGTCGCACCTATTATTGAAGAATTGGTATTTCGTGGTTTGGCCAGTCAGCTCCTCTTTTCTGGAGGGAACAAGTGGTTGGCGGCTATTGTGACCTCGCTCATCTTTGGGCTTTTACATGCCACCAATCTGATTGAATGGATCATGTATACTGGACTTGGAATCGTCTTTTATCTGGCCTATGCCCGACGTAGGAATATCAAGGACTCTATCTTGCTGCATATGATAAATAACATCCCTCCAGCTATTCTATTAGCTTATACAATTTTTTCTTAAACTTGATGAATGAAGGGGGTGGTGATTATGTCACTGCACAAAATCAAGGAATTTAATATTTCCAAAAGCAAACTGACCTTGATTCTTCTCAATCTTTTGGGATTTGGTCTCTTTGTTCTGAGTGTTCCAATCTTTTCAAAATTAGCAGGCCTACTCATGGGGCTGCGCCTTGGTCGGATTCCTGATGAGGTTCAATTTACAATCACAGGACTGGATATATTGGTCTTTCTGCTGACAATGGTCGCTACATTGATCATTCATGAACTCATACACGGTCTCTTCTTCAAGGCCTTTGCACCTGACAGACCCGTCAAGTATGGTTTTCACTGGTACGCTCTTTCTGCTACCAGTCCAGGGACTAAGTACAGTAAGGGCAAATTCCTCTGGATTGGCATTGCACCCTTTATATTTATTACCATTGGTTTAAGTGTATTATTTGCCCTAGGATTCCTGACAATCCCGTCTTATATATTCTTGACTAGTATGCATACCGCAGGTTGTATTGGTGATTTCTATTTCTGCATCCTTTTGCTGTTTGCTCCAAAGGGCATCTTGATTGAAGATACGGGTGTAGGCATGGTTTTCTATCAAGAGACTGCATAAGATGACATGCGAAAAGGCAGGCCCAGTTGGGCTCTGCCTTGTTTTTTTATAAACCGTAATTGTAGTCGTCTTCCTGCATGGCTTCAACTGTACCGAGGAGGTAACCATTGCCGACCTGACTGAAGAAGTCATGGTTGGAGGTACCGGTTGAGATACCGTTCATGACGATGGGGTTAACATCATCAGCTGAATCTGGGAAGAGGGGATCTTGGCCCAGGTTCATGAGGGCCTTGTTGGCATTGTAGCGCAAGAAGGTCAATACTTCATCTGTCCAGCCAACTGAATCGTAGAGGGATTTGGTGTAGCCTTCCTCATTCTCATAGAGTTGGTAGAGCAGGTCATACATCCAGTCGCGGAATTCATTTTGCTCTTCTTCAGGCAATTCATTGAAACCGAGTTGGAACTTATAGCCGATATAGGTCCCGTGAACAGACTCATCACGAATAATCAATTTGATGATTTCAGCCACATTGGCCAACTTGTTGTTGCCAAGGTAGTAGAGCGGTGTGAAGAAGCCAGAGTAGAAGAGGAAGGTTTCTAGGTAAGTAGAAGCTACCTTCTTTTGCAGGGCATTGCCGTTCAGGTAGATTTCATTGATGATTTCAGCCTTCTTCTGCAAATACTCATTGCTGTTGGTCCATTCAAAGATATCTTCGATTTCCTTCTTGGTATTGAGGGTCGAGAAGATGGAAGAGTAGGACTTGGCGTGAACTGATTCCATAAATTGGATATTGTTGAGGACAGCTTCCTCATGTGGTGTCCGCACATCGGCCCGAATGGCTTCAATACCAGATTCGGATTGCATGGTATCCAAAAGGGTCAAGCCACCGAAGACCTTACCAACCAGGTCCTTTTCAGCAGCAGATAGTTTGCGCCAGTCATCTAGGTCATTGGACAAGGGAATACGGGTATCGAGCCAGAATTGCTCGGTCAACTTTTCCCAGGTCGACTTATCGATGACATCTTCAATGGCATTCCAGTTTATGGCTTTGTAGTAGGTTTGTGACATGTTGTTTTTTCTCCTAAGAGTCAATTTGGGGATAACAGACAAGAAAGCTAGCCGAGCAGATAAGACTAGCTTTACGAGTTTTAGATAGCGCTAAATGATAATCTTTCTATACCATTAACGGTTAGCCTAGTCTAGCTAGTTGATTTATCAACAGCTTTTAGTAGTTACGACCTGAGAAAAGTCGTTCAATCTTAACGACTTTTCGAGGTAGTAAGCCACTTAGGTACTTTAGCACCAATGGATGATAGAGTTTTACGACACGCAGAAACTGAAGACGATACTTCTTCAGTTTCGTAGTTAGTGAGGTAGCTAGCTAATCCGCCGATAGCGGTTAGCGTAGTTTAGCTAGTTGATTTATCAACAGCTAAACTTGCTACGTCAAATCACACAGCTCTCACATTGATTAGCGCCGACTTCTTCGCCATCATCCGTGAAGGTACGGATGTAGTAGATGGACTTGATGCCTTTGTTGTATGCATAGTTACGGAGGATAGAGAGGTCGCGGGTGGTTTGCTTGTTCTCTGTTTTCCATTCGTAGAGGGCTTTTGGCAATTCACTGCGAAGGAAGAGAGTCAGAGACAAACCTTGATCCACGTGTTCGGTAGCAGCAGCGTAGACATCGATGACCTTGCGCATATCCATGTCATAGGCTGACTTGTAGAAAGGAATGGTTTCAGTCGCCAAACCAGCGGCTGGATAGTAGATCTTACCGATTTTCTTCTCTTGGCGCTCTTCAATCCGTTGGGTAATCGGATGGATTGAAGCAGATACGTCATTGATATAGGAGATGGAACCGTTTGGCGCAACTGCCAGGCGGTTTTGATGGTAGAGTCCATCTGCCATGACCTTGTCACGTAAGTCTGCCCAGTCCTGACCGCTTGGGATAAAGATGCCTTCGAAAAGACCCTTTACCTTGTCTGAACTTGGTTGGTAGTCACCAGTGACATACTTGTCAAAGTAGGTGCCATCTGCGTATTTGGATTTGTCAAAGTTATGGAAGGTAGCCTTGCGCTCACGAGCGATATTGTTTGATTCCACCAAGGTCCAGTAGTTGAGGAGCATGAAGTAGATATTGGTAAATTCTACCGCTGTTTTTGAGCCGTAATCAATCAAGTTTTGAGCCAAGTAGGAGTGAAGTCCCATGGCACCAAGACCGATGGAGTGGGCACGCTCGTTTCCAGCTTCGATAGATGGTACTGCAGAAATGTGCGAATGGTCTGTCACATAGGTCAGGGCGCGTGTCATGGTTCTTACAGAACGGCCGAAATCTGGTGATTTCATCAGGTTGACAATGTTGGTTGAACCTAGGTTACAAGACACGTCTGTTCCC
>NZ_JBHCHN010000019.1:0-63884 GCF_041802885.1 Streptococcus sp. | reverse complement strand
CTCGGGACCCCTTGTAGGAAAATGTCCTAAGTGTGGCAACAATATTGTATTAAAAAAATCGTTTTATGGTTGTTCAAATTATCCTGAATGTACCTTCACTTTAGCTGAACATTTTAGAAAGAAAAAACTCACCAAAACAAATGTAAAAGAATTACTAGAGGCAAAAAAAACCCTGGTAAAAGGAATCAAAACGAAAGATAGAAAGTCCTACAATGCCGTTGTAAAAATCGGAGAAAAGGGATATATTGATTTTATCTCTTTTTCAAAATAAGCATAAAAGCCCTTTAAAGAGGGCTTTTATATATTAATCACAAATCACTTAGTTATACTCTATCTACTATTATTACCAGTAACATTGATTGTGTTTAAATTATTAGTATTGAACTTGTCGAGGAGGTGCTCTATGAATCAGCTTGAGTTTCAGCGTAATCACCTGCAAATGGACTATTACAGCGAGAGCTACCAAGATTTTGAACGTGACTTTTATCGCTACTCCAATATGAATATTCCATTGACCTTCTTGACCGATGATATCCTCAAAACAATGGCAACTTCTCGTAAAAATTACTTTGTCCAAAATAAGGAAAAGGCTAGAGATATTCGCGAACATTACTTCATCTTCAAGGTAAAGAGGGTGAAGGAAAATAATCTAATTTGGAAATATAGCTATCAAAAAACGGTGACGAGTATAAAATAAAGGAGCAAATCAATTGCCCCTTTCAAATAATCAATTTAGTTAACAATCTTATTTGGATTAATATAATTTTTCCCATTGAGTAATGGATTTTGGCAAAATTATTTTATAAGTGTTATAGAAATCAAGTAATTCACTTGGCGTGATAACAATAATATTTTTCAGCTTTTCTGCATTTTCTACATTTGGCGCAAATAGAAATACCTTATAACCTGCTTCTACAAAACTTGAAAATTGCATCGCATCCAAAGTAGCAGCTTTTTTACCTTTGACTTGTACAACTGCCTTCGATACATTTGCTGGATTACGGGACAAAAATTCACATTCAATTTTTATAGTTGTCGACTTACTGGCAATAGAATTTGAGAGAACATAATAATCATATTTAATTTGAATATAGGAGATAACCAACTCCTCTAAATCAAAATCGGGTAGATTATCTAATAAATTCCCTCGCAACTGATTAACTTGAAAATGCTCAGTTTGAGATAAATTATTATAAGTGGCTTTAGAGTATTCCTCAATGATTGCATCTCGAATTTCATTAGCCGTACCTGCATTTGCCCTATTGAAAGACGCTTTAATCTGCCCTGGAACTTGCAAACCTACTTTATAAGCTTCAACTGGAATCACTGCACCGATATCTAACTCTTTACTAAAAAAAGCTTCTGCTTTCCCTTTTGAGCGACAAATCCAATAATTACCCTCCAGATCCCTCGTCCAGAACAAATCATCGATTGCAACATTTCTAAAAATATTTAAAACTGGGTTAATTCTTTTCATACCACTTCTGACAGTATTAAAATATGCTTCAAATGTCTCAAACTCACCTGCCCAACCGATGGCGAGAAACTGTTTGTGGTTATTTAAACAATAATCAATCAAATCTTTCCTATTCTCTGCATGTGTTTTTAAATTTATCCTAATAATTTTAACCATATTTTACCTTTCCAAATATCTGTCTGACAATTAACATTTATTCATTGCTTTCAAAATAAGCCTTAATTGTTTGATTTTCTGAATCGATTTTTTGTTCATTGTTAATCCTTTCAACCTATCTTCAATCCAAAAGTAGAACTCGTCTTAAATCTATCAAAACTCTCTGAGTTTTTCAAGTAGAATTCTTGTCGTTTCAACTCCAAATTCTGGATTTTGATTGTTTGTATCAAAATCAAAAAATTGTGCTAATTGCGTCAAAGAATAGCGTTTTAATTCTGGGTAAGCCTTTCGTACTAATTCTAGTGAATCAACCACTGGTTGATTCAAGGCTTGAAAACCATACTTTTGAAAATAATAATTCAAAAAGTTCACTTCAAACTCTGCATTATGGGCAACAAGAGTCAAATTACCACAAAATACTTGAAAATCATTTAACACTTGCTCTGCTGATTCACCTCTCTTCATCATTTCGTTGGTTATCTTCGTCGCATCAGTCATAAATTCTGATAATTCTTCTTGATTTCTGACTATCTTATTAAAACGTTCTGCTATCTCTCCTTTTTCAATCCTAATAGCGAAAATTCCTAGCAAAGATGAGTCCTCTGGAGAGAGACCGGACGTCGCTATGTCAAAAACTACATAGTCATCTAATATAAAATGTTTTTTTATTTGTACTTCTTGAATCATTTTTTACCTACTTCTTTACTACACTAGCGTTTGGAATAGTTTTTGCATAAAATTCTGCTGATTGTTTATCATAAAAACCTTGTGCAATCACATTCCCGAACTGAACGATAACAATCCATTCTTGCATGTTAGATTTCTCCTTCCTATTTAAGTTTACTAATCATTGATTCTGGGATGTCATATTTGTTGTTAATCCCCATTGTAATCGTTCCTGTAATTTGCCAGAAACTTCCATGCTATTTGGTGCAACAGTTGAAGAAATAATCAACTGTTTCTTGTTTGCTTCAATCAGCATTGCAATTTTTTCTTCCAGAGCTTTATCCTTAGGCAATAAATGTAAGTCATCGATGAGAACATAGTCATCATCTGACAACATAACATTTTCTATAATTTCATCTGACAGTTCTTTTGCTGATAGAAATACTACCTTATTTAGTTCAACAATTGCGTTGATGGTGGCATTTAGCAAGTGCGATTTTCCAACTCCTTTTTCACCGCAGATATAAACAGGATTATAGTAATTCTTATCCTCAATAACTGTCTTTAATGCAGCTAAAGCCCAAGCATTTCCATCATTGACCGAAAAATTCTCAAATGTTTGATTTTTATTGACTGGTTTCATCTTTTGTACCTCACTCATAACTTGATAGGTTTATTATAAAAGACTCCATGGACAATATTTGTCCACCTAATCTACAAGTTATAATTTTGCTGCATTTTTTTAAGAAAATTCTTCATATCATCTACTAGCGTTGCAGGAGAAAGCACTGTCAAAGCATCTGCTTGACTCAACAACCAACGTTTCAATCCTGGTGTGTCTTGACTGATAAATTCAATTATAACTCCTTCGGGTGTGTGCTCAATAATCCTAGCGGTTGGAAATTGATCCGTTACAATGGTTGGGTCATAGGCAAATTGAACTCTAATCGTCAACTCTCGCCCCATAAATGGATCAACGCGTTTGTTCCGTACCTCTCCATCACGAAACTTCTTCCCATAAGAAATCTGTGGTTTCTTTTCATTTGATACTTTCCAATCTAAAATTCTATCTAATTTTAAGGTCATATATGACTCAAAAGTCAAATTATATGCTACAACATAAAAGTAATGCACATCATAGTATAGGGATACAGGAAGAACCGTATGTTGTTTTTCAGTATTATAAGGCGATTGATACCGGATATCTAGAACCAACTCTTTTCGTATCATTTCTGACCATTCCCAGATTTTATCAATTCGCTTTTGAGTATCAGACAATGGCGCATAATTTAGTAGTTCGCTCGCAATAATTTGATAAACCGCTTTTTGTTCCTCCTTAGAGATTAAAGCCAACAAACTATCAATTAGAGACTTATTTTCCTCTTTGTTCAATGAACGGTTTTCTAATAAAATCTTTGATATTACCAAAATATCCTTTTTATTAAATAATGATTTTCCTTTTAGATAACGGGTATGGTATTTCGCATCATAGGCAAGTTCCGCTGCAACTATAGGCTGCGATTCCAAGAAATGACCCAATAGAGAAAAATCTCTCTGTATTGTTTTTTCGCTAACTCCAAACTCATCTGCTAGCTATAACTTAGAAAGATGAGCACCTGACTGCAAACGCAGAAAAATCGTTAGTAAGTATTCTTGATTATTCATATTCACCTCAATTATAAAAAATTATAACATCACTAACAGTTTATATTCAATTGTTACCACTATTTCCATAGTAACCATATAGACGACTTTGAAAGGTGGGGACGTTTCTATTCCCACAAACTCCTTGTCAATGGAAACAAACACATACCCACAGGGTAAATGGAAATAGAATTGGATAATTTCTAGCTATCACTTCTACTCACTCCAAAAATTTACTCACTCTGATACTTCCCCACTATAAAGTAAAAAGCCTTGCAATCAAGGCTTTTCATTATCCCTTTCGTTCAAAGGTTTCTACTCTTTTACGAGCAGAGCAACACACTCGATGTGATGCGTCTGTGGAAACAAGTCCACGGGCTGGATCTTGGTCAGTTGGTAGCCCAGTTCTTGGTAGAGTTTGATATCACGCGCCATGGTAGCTGGGTTGCAGGAGACATAGGTGATTTTGTTCGGTTGCATGGCTGCGCTGGCCTTGATAAAGCTCTCGGTTAGGCCCTTGCGGGGCGGGTCCACGATGAGGACGCTGGGTTGGATACCCTCCTTGCTCCACTTGGCCATGGCCCTTTCTGCCGTATCGGCAACAAAATGGGCATTGGTGATACCGTTGAGCTGGGCATTTTTCTTGGCATCTTCTACTGCCTGCTCGATGACTTCCACTCCATAGACTGCCTTGACCGATTTGGCAAAGGAGAGGCCAATGGTACCGATGCCCGAATAGGCATCGATGACCACATCTTCTGCTGTCAAATCTGAAAAATCAATGGCGGTTTGATAGAGCTTCTCTGCCATAACTGTATTGACCTGGTAAAAGGATTGGGCGGAAATAGCATAGGTATTTCCCAGCATCTGGTCTTCAATGGTATCCTGACCATAGAGGGTGCGGAAGGTCGGACCAAAGATGGCGTTGGTATTTTGTTCGTTAATATTTTGCAGGATAGAAACAACTGCTGGAAAGGCCGCTACAATCTTTTCTACCATCTGCTCAATCCGAAAGATTTTTGGTCTCGTGGTCACCAAAACCAGCATGATTTGACCAGTGTAGTGGCCACGTCGAACCACCAAATTCCGAATAAGCCCAGTCTGCTCTTCTTCATCATAGGGCTTGATGTCAAAGCGGCGCAGCAAATCCCGGACAAAGAGGATGAGCCTGTCAATCTCCTTGTCCTGAATGTAAAAATCCTCGATGGGCATCAGGTCATGGGAATGTTTGCGGAAAAAACCGGTTTCTAGCTGACCATTAACCCGACGAACAGGTACCTGAGCCTTGTTCCGATAGGCCACTGGCTCCTCCATCCCCAGTGTTTCAGCTACCTCCACATCCCTAAGACCAGCAATTTTATAGAGGTTGTCCACAACCTGCTTGCGTTTGAACTTGAGCTGCTGGCTGTATGCCAGATGGCCGAAGTCCGCGATTCCCGTCCGCAGATAGGACACATCCAGGTCCATATTGCGGTCTGGGGAGGTGGATAGGTATTCCTCCACCTTACCAAAGCCACTGTTTTTCTTGACCTTGAGCACCCGCATACGGATTATTTCCCCAGGCAGGGCATTTTCAACAAAAAAGACCATGCCATCAACTCTGGCGATACCCGCACCCTCATGGCTCAAATCTATGATTTCGACATCTACTATATCATTTTTCTTTAGCATTTTTTCCTCGTTCTACTGTTCTGCTCTGCTTTTCTCAAAAAAATGAAAAGAGGCAGGACTTTGTCCTAGCCTCATTATATCATATTTAACGGAAACCTAGCTCAGCTAATCGCTGGCTGTATTTTTCAAAATCAATTTCCAAACCAAGTCCACCGTAGATATCATATCCATCAATCCAATCCCCATTTTCAGGAATGGTGGTTTGGACCATACCATTGGAGGCATCGAGGGCAGCTGGTAAGCCATTGGTCACCATAAAGAGTGGCGAAATGGTCGTTGGAGTCAAGGCATAGACCTTACCCAGAGCTTCAGAACCTGTAAAGAGCTTGGTTGGGTCCTTAATCTGGGTCAAAATAGCAGACATCACTTCCTGCTGCCGCCTGGTCCGACCAAAATCCCCCTCATCATCCTTTCGGAATCGAGCATAGTTGAGAAGGGTTTTACCATCCATGCGCTGCGGCCCAACCTGAATGGTCTGGTAAGGAGATCCACCTGAAGCGAAGCCCAAATCGTCCGGTACTTCAACTGATGACACAACTTGGCCATCAATGGTCGAAAACTGAGCATCCATTTGCACCCCATTGGGGAAAATGGTATCAATGGCTGTCGCAAAGGTAGAGAAATCAATCATAACATAGTGTTGAATCTCAATACCAAAATTCTCTTGTAAGACTTGTCGCAGGTTTTCAGCCCCTTGCTGGTCATTTTGGTAGCCCAAGGTATAGGCTGCGTTGATCTTATAATCATTTCCTTGAATATTGATCAAGGTATCCCGCATAAAGCTGACCATCTTGATTTTTTTATCGGAGTTATTGATATTGACCACCATGATGGAGTCCGTCCGAATCATGTCAGGGCTATTCTCTGGGCGACCATCAGTTCCCAGAACCAGGATATTAACACCGTCCTTTGTAGCCTGGCCATTGAAAGCCTCGGCCTCAGACTTTGTCCCAACGCTATTGTAGCCCTTGAAAAACATGAAAATCATCCCTGCCAAGGTCAATAATATCGTCCAAAAAGCCAGCTTAAAGATACGTTTAAACCAGTTAACCTTCTTGCGCGGTTTTTTGACTTTAGGTTCCTGGACTATCTCTTCACTAAGCGGAGCTTCCCGCTTACTCAACTTAGGCTTGGGTTGAGGCTTAGGACGACGCTGTTTCCGCCGCCGTTCTTCCCTTGGATAGGTTGGAAGAAGCTCCTCACCCTCCTCAACAGGAGTATGGTAGACTTCCCTTTCATGGTCATTTCGATAGGAAGGAAGCTCAGAATAAGAGGGCTTGGGTCTGCTGGCCCTGCGTGATGGTCCAACAAGGCCTTGAGCCCTCTGTTCTAAATAGTCTAATTCCCGTTGCTCGGAGTCGTTAAGATAGTAAATATTTTTTCGTAAATAATCTAATCGCAATTCCTCATGATGGCTGAGGTTGCCAGTATTTCTAGACATATTCCATCGTTTCCTTTTCTCTATCTAGCCTTATAAACAAGATAGTTCCCTAAGATTTTATAAGAAATTCCCAAACTTGTCAATTCTTTTAAGGAATAGTCGACCAATTCTGGCTGAGAATTATCCGCATCAATGATAAAGAAATACTCTCCCAGAGCTGTTTTGAGAGGACGACTTTCAATCTTGGTCAAATCAATCCCACGCCAGGCGAAGACGGACATGGCCTTATAGAGAGCGCCTGGTAGATTATCTGGCAGGGTCAGGGCAAGAGATACCTTGCTGGCCTGGCTGGGCAGCTGAATCTTAGGAGCCTCCTTGCCCAAGAGCCAGAAACGAGTATAATTCTCATCGATTTCCTGGATATCTTGAGCAATGACCTCAAGACCATATTCTTCTGCCGCCGCATGAGGGGCTATGGCTGCATAGGCTTCATCTGGATGCTCTGCCACATAACGGGCCGCATAGGCTGTGCTGGCTGTCATCTCAATTCGGGCATGGGGATAGTGTTCCCGAATGTATTGCTTGCCCTGGGCAATGGCCTGGGGATGGGAATAGATGACCTCAATGTCTTTTCCTTGACTGGTCGCCATCAGCTGCTGGGCAATGGGTTGGATGATTTCCGCCACCGCATGAATCTCTGCTTGATGAAAAAGGTAGTCCAACGTTTCGTGGACAGACCCTTCAATGGAATTTTCAACTGGAATGACCGAAAAATCAACCTGTCCAGATTCAAAGGCCTTGATGACCTCCGTGATATTGGCAAAAGCCAGCAACTCAGCATCAGGAAAGGCCTGGTGAGCAACTTGATGGGTAAAGGAGCCACGTGGCCCCAAATAAGCTACATACATGTGATTAACCTTGCAATTTCTTCTGGTGTGCGGTTATCGGTATGGATGACCAAATCAGCTAAATCCTGATAAAGCGCCATCCGCCGCTGGAATAAGTCCTGAAACTCTTCTTTTGATTTAGTCTGAAACAGGGGGCGCTGGGCATGGGTGTCCTCCTGAATACGGCGGTAGACCACATCAAAGGAAGTCGTCAGGAGAACATTGTTTCTACGGTTCTGACGCAATAATTCCCTATTTTTTTCAGAGAGAACCACTCCGCCTCCAGTTGAGATGACCGTATCTCCCTCCAGTTTCAACAATTCTTCCAGGGTTTCGGATTCGATGGCCCGAAAGGCTGCTTCCCCCTTCGCCGCAAAAAAATCTGAAATGGTCATGCCAATTTTCTCTTCAATAAGGGCATCCATATCGACCACCCTCCCCTTTAAATACTTGGCAACTGTCGTTTTACCAGATCCCATGAAACCCAATAAAATCTTAGCCATGCCGCAATCCTTCCAAATCTGCAAAGAAGCTTGGATAGCTTGTGTTAATGGCTTCTGCCCGTTCCAGTTCGACCTCTCCATCTTGTACCAAGAGGGCTGCGATGGCGGTCATCATCCCGATTCGGTGATCACCAAATGTGTTGATGGTAGCGCCGTGAAGCGGCGTTTTACCGATAATAATCATCCCATCATCCGTTGGGGTAATGTTGGCTCCCATGCTGTTGAGGGCATCGGCCACCACCTGAATGCGGTCTGTTTCCTTGACCTTAAGCTCCTCCGCATCCCGAATGACGGTGGTACCATTGGCCTGGGTTGCAAGGAGGGCGATGATAGGAAGCTCATCGATGAGGCGTGGGATGATTTCTCCAGCAATTTCAGTCCCCTGCAAGTCAGAAGTCTCCACTGTGATGGTGGCTGACTTGGCCACCTCATCCACTTGAGATAGGGTCAATTTTCCGCCCATGGCCTGGATGACATCCAGGATGCCGGTTCTGGTTTCATTGATGCCCACATTTTCCAAGACAATCTTAGAATTTGGCACAATCAAACCCGCCACCAGCCAAAAGGCTGCACTGGAAATATCTCCTGGAACCACAACTTCCTGACCAACCAATTCCTGGCCACCTGAGATGCAGATTTCCTTGCCCTTGACATCAATCTGGCCACCGAACTGAACGATCATATCCTCTGTATGATTGCGGGTTTTTTCCTTCTCAATGATGACCGACTCTCCCTGAGCTTGCAGGGCCGCAAAAATGAGGGCTGATTTGACCTGGGCAGAAGCAACCGGAAGCTGATAATGGATAGGCTTGAGTTCCTTGCTGCCCCTTAGTTTCAAAGGTGGCAAGTGACGGTCCGTCACTCCAGATACGGTGACCCCCATCTGGCTCAAAGGAATAGTGACCCGATCCATGGGACGTTTGGATAAACTATCATCTCCAAACATCTCCACTTCAAAGTCCTGACCAGCCAAAACGCCTGAAATCAGACGGATTGAAGTCCCTGAGTTCCCCATGTCCAGCTTGTTTTGAGGAGCTTTTAAGCCATCAAAGCCGACACCATGAATGGTGATGACCTGACCGTCATCCTCAATGGTGACCCCCAAGTCCCTAAAGACCTGCATAGTGGACAAGACATCCTCGCCACGGAGAATATCGCGAACAGTGGTTTTCCCCTTGGCCAGACTGCCAAACATAATCGAACGATGACTGATGGACTTATCTCCTGGTACTCGTAAGGTTCCCTGCAAACCTGGTGATTGTGTCGTTAATTTCATTCTATTTCCTCTTCTTAAAAAACTTTTTCATGTATCTTATTATTTTAGCATATAAGTGCCAAAATCTCTATCAATTATTGGTCTCGTCTGTTTGCTTACAAACTTTCTGCAAATTTTGTCTTGATATAGTTGGCAGAGGCGGCCAGTTTCTCCTCCTCATCCTCGGTCAGATTTAATTGAACCTGCTCGAGGATGCCCTTTCGGCCCACAATAGCGGGGTAACTGAGATAGGTATCGTGGGGCTGGTAATAGACCGATACAGGTAATTCTTCATGGCTGTCTGAAACTACTGCTAAGGCTAGACGAATGGCCGCACTGGCAATGCCAAAGTTGGTGTATTTTTTCCCGTAAAAGACACGGTGACCGCCCTGAATGGATTCGGTGGCCAAGGCCTCTAAAAAGCTGGCTGGTACCAAATCAGCAATAGCTTGTCCCTTGATGCGGACCTGGCTCCAGGCGGTGAACTGGGAATTGCCATGTTCACCCAGATTGTAGCCATAGACACTGCGGGGACTGACCTGAAAATGCTGACCAACAGCCCGCTTCATCCGAGCTGTATCCAAAAGGGTTCCTGTCCCAATCACGCGCTCCTTGGGAAGACCTGTGTAGTGCTGATAGAGGCTAGTCACCACATCGACTGGATTGGAAATGACGAGCAGGACCCCATCAAAACCAACCCGCACCAATTCCTTAGCTACTTGGGGAACCTGGACCGCAGTGAAGGGCAATTCTGCAAAACGGTCTGCATCTGGATTGTCCTGGAGGGCAATGTTTCCCAGGGCAGAAATGACCACATCCGCATCTGCCAAGGCCTCATAATCATTGAGGACAATCTTGGCATGGTAAAGAGCGTTCATGGCAGAGTCCTGAAAATCAATAGAATCCGCCTGCAACTTTCTCTCATCAAGGTCAATCAAGACATAATCATCAAATGCCCCCTGCACCATCAGTCCATGGGCCACCGTAGAGCCCACATGGCCCATTCCAATAATTCCAACTTTTCGTACCATTTCAAGCCTCCTTGTCCATCATTTTTTATATTATACAATGTTGAAGGAAAAAATAACAGTCAGAATTTGCTGAAAATTTCCATTTTACTGAAAATATGCCCAAAAAGGCGAAGAATTTCTGTAATTTTCTAAGGAAAATGGTATAATAGTAAAATACACTAAAAATATGAAAAATAGAGGAGCCTCCAGTGTTTACAGCAATTAGTGAAAAAATTGATATCGATCAGGTCCGGGAACATTCCAAACTATCTCCTGAAACTCTTTCCAAAAAGCAAAAACGTGACCGCGAACTAGAAGCCATCTTAAAAGGGGAAGACGACCGCCTACTCTTGGTCATCGGCCCTTGTTCCTCACACAATGAGGAAGCCGTTTTGGACTATGCTCATCGTCTGGCCAAGCTCCAAGAGGAAGTCAAGGACAAGATTTTCATGGTCATGCGGGTTTACACAGCCAAACCAAGAACCAATGGCGATGGCTATAAAGGCCTCATGCACCAACCGGATACGGATGCAGCGCCTAGCCTCATCAATGGCATCAAGGCTGTCCGCAATCTCCACTACCGGGTCATTACAGAAACTGGTCTAACTACCGCTGATGAGATGCTTTATCCAGAGAACCTCCCCCTTGTGGATGACTTGGTTTCCTATATCGCAGTTGGAGCACGGTCCGTTGAGAACCAGCAGCACCGATTCGTCGCCTCTGGTATCGATGTACCAACTGGCTTGAAAAATCCAACCTCTGGTAACCTCAAGGTCATGTTCAATGGTATTTTCGCTGCCCAGAAAAAGCAATCCTTCCTCTTCAACAATACAGAGGTGGAGACTTCTGGCAATCCCCTGGCCCACGTGATTTTACGCGGCGCTAGCACGGAAAATGGCAAATACCTGCCCAACTACTACTACGATAACCTTCTGGAAACCATTGATTTGTACCAACAATTTGGTTTGGACAATCCATTTATCATTATCGATACCAACCATGATAACTCTGGAAAAAATTACCTAGAGCAAATCCGCATTGTCCGCCAAACCCTCATCAACCGGGATTGGAACCAGTCTATCCGCAACTATGTTCGTGGCTTTATGATTGAATCCTACATTGAGGATGGCCGCCAGGACAACAGTGAAGTCTACGGAAAATCCATCACAGACCCATGCCTGGGTTGGGAAAAAACAGAAGAACTCATTCGAGAAATTTACGAGAGATAAGGAAGAAAACCATGGGAATTCATCAGAGAAGTACTAGCATTGACATTGCTCAGGTCAAAGAATTGTCAAAACTAGAAGGGGATTTCCTCATCGCCAAGGAAAAACGGGATGAGGAGCTGAAAAAGGTCATTCGCGGGGAAGACCAGCGACTCTTGCTGGTCATCGGCCCATGCTCTTCTGATAATGAGGAAGCAGTCATAGAATATGCCCGTCGCCTCTCCAAGCTTCAGGAGGAAGTAAAGGATAAAATCTTTATGGTTATGCGGGTCTATACTGCCAAACCACGGACCAATGGCGAGGGCTATAAGGGCTTAGTCCACCAGCCTGACACTTCCAAATTACCAGATTTGATCAATGGAATCGCTGCTGTGCGCAATCTTCACTACCGTGTTATTACTGAAACAGGCCTGACCACAGCAGATGAGATGCTCTATTCAGCAAACTTTCCCCTGGTCGAAGATTTGGTTTCCTACCACGCTATCGGGGCACGTTCTGTTGAAGATCAGGAGCACCGCTTTGTGGCTTCTGGCATCGACATGCCAACTGGTATGAAAAATCCAACCTCTGGCAATCTGACTGTCATGTTCAACGCCATCTATGCAGCTCAAAACCAGCAAAACTTCATTTACCGAGATGCTGAAGTAGATACAGATGGCAATCCTCTGGCCCATGCCATCCTACGTGGCGCCAGTACCGAACAGGGTATCAATGAACCCAACTACTACTACGATATTCTCGTCAAGACTATCAAACAGTATGAGCGCTTCGGCCTAGCTAATCCTTTCATCGTTATTGACACCAATCATGATAATTCTGGCAAGAACTACCTGGAACAGATCCGCATCGTCCGCCAAACCCTCATCAACCGAGCTTGGAATGAAGACATTCGCAAATATGTCCGTGGCTTTATGATTGAATCCTACTTGGAAGATGGCCGCCAAGATACCCCGGATGTCTTTGGTAAGTCTATAACTGACCCCTGTCTGGGCTGGGATAAGACAGAAGAGCTGATTCGTGAAATCCACCAGACCATTTAAGTAAATCTTGGAAGCTACAAACATGAGGACTTCTATGAACATTGACGGATATACAAGACTGGCTGCCGTTGTTGCCAAGCCCATCAAGCACTCTATTTCTCCCTTCATCCACAATCTAGCCTTTGAAAACACAGGAATCAACGGGGTTTATCTAGCCTGGGAGATTGCTGAAGAGGATTTGGCCGTCACAATGGAGAATGTCAAACGCTATGATATGTTTGGGCTCAATATTTCCATGCCTTATAAGCAGGCAGTCATCCCCTACCTGGACCAACTAACCAAATCCGCTCAACTCATCGGTGCTGTCAATACCATCATTCCACGTGGAGGTCAACTAATCGGCCACAATACAGATGGCATTGGCTTTTTCAAGAGTCTTGACAAACTAGCTGGCTTCCAGGCCCAAGGCAAGGTGATGACCGTCCTTGGAGGTGGCGGGGCTGCTACTGCCATCATAGCCCAGGCAGCCCTAGATGGCGCTGCAAAGATATTTGTCTTTAGTCGCAGCCAAAGCATAGAAAGACATACAGCCACTGCTCAAAAAATCAGTAAAGAAACCCAGGTGCCCATTGAAGTCCTCCCCCTTGAGGACAGCTCCCTTCTGCAAGAAAAGATTTTCCAGTCCCGACTCCTTGTCAATGGTACCAGCGTTGGAATGGATGGAAAAAGCTTGGTGGTTGATGAAGAGACCATCTTGCCCCAAAATTTGCTGGTGGTTGATGTCATCTACCAACCCTTTGAAACTCCCTTCATAAATTTTGCAAAGCAGCAAGGGGCGACATCTGTCAATGGATTAGGCATGCTCCTCTTTCAAGCAGCTGAAGCCTTTCAGATTTGGACAGGCAAGGAAATGCCTACGGACTACATTTGGGAAAAATTAGTTCAAAAATACCAGCTAGACAAAAAATAAGAGCTAAAAGTAGAGAGGATAGTCATGAAACTAACGGTGAATCTCCCTAAAAACCCCTATGATATTATCATCCAAAAAGACTCCCTAGCCCAGGTTGGCGACTGGGTCAAAGATCTTTGGAAACCACAGAAAATTGCCATTATTACAGACGACCATGTAGCCTCTCTCTATCTGGAAACCGTTAAAACCAGCCTTGAAAAGGCAGGTTTTGAAAGCATTGCCTTTGTTTTCCCCGAAGGAGAAAGCTCCAAAAATCTGGAAACCGTCAACCAAGCCTATGAATTTCTGGTCAAGGAGGACATGACCCGGAGCGATGGTATCATTGCACTTGGAGGCGGAGTTGTCGGTGATTTGGCCGGTTTTGTGGCCGCTACCTATATGCGGGGCATTCATTTTTTGCAAGTTCCGACCAGCCTGACCGCTCAAGTTGATTCTTCTATCGGTGGAAAAACGGGGGTCAACACCCCCTTCGCCAAAAATATGGTCGGTTCCTTCTATCAACCTGACGGTGTCCTCATCGACCCCCAAACCCTGAAAACACTCGGCAAAAGAGAATTGATCGAAGGAATGGGTGAGGTGGTCAAATATGGTCTCATCGATGATGTCCAACTATGGAAAGATTTGAAGCAGATGGACGGGAGCATTGACAGTATCCTTGAACATGCAGAAAATATCATTTATCGCTCCTGCGAAGTCAAGCGAAAAATCGTGGTCGAGGACGAGCTGGATAAGGGCGTTCGTTTGTACTTGAACTTTGGCCACACTATCGGCCATGCCATCGAAGCAACTGCCGGCTATGGTCAAGTCATGCATGGCGAAGCTGTTGCAATCGGCATGGTCCAAGTTTCACGAGTGGCTGAGAATAAAGGCCTGATGCCTGCCGGCATCACAGACCAAGTAGTGGCCATGTGTCAAAAGTTTGGCCTTCCAACCTCACACCAGCCCTGGAAAGCTCATGAGCTCTACGAAGCCCTTACCCATGATAAAAAGGCCCGTGGAAAATCGATTCAACTCATCCTGGTCCCTAAACTGGGCTCTGCTACTATTCACTCCATCCCCATGGAAGAAATGAAGGATTACTTGGTACAATAAGACAATAAAAGACTACAAATCCCAATGGAGTTTGTAGTCTTTTATTTTTGCTTAATTCAAAATCAATTCATCATTGGCTAGGGCCTGGCCACTGTTCTTATGGAAGAGTTCCATGAGGTCTTGAACGGTTAGGTTGGCCTTTTCTTCTCCCTTGACATCCACAACAATGCGGCCTTGATGGAGCATGACCAATCGGTTTCCATAGGCGATAGCATTTTCCATGTTATGGGTAATCATCAGGGTGGTCAGCTGATGGCTTTCGACAATCTTCTTGGTTAATTCCATGACCATGTCAGAGGTTTTTGGATCGAGGGCCGCAGTGTGTTCATCCAAGAGCAAAAGTTTTGGTTTCACCAGAGCCGCCATCAAGAGGGTCAGTGCTTGTCTTTGGCCACCTGATAAGAATTGGGTATCCACCTTGAGGCGGTTTTCCAGACCGAGGCCCAGTTCCTTCAAGGATTCTTGAAAAATCTGGCGCTCATTGTCCTTCACGCCCCAAGACAGGCCACGGGATAGGCCGCGGCGATAGGCAATGGCCATATTTTCCTCAATGGTCAGGCGGGAAGCCGTTCCCATTTTGGGGTCCTGGAAAACACGGGCAATATCCTTAGCCCGCTTGGCTGCTGGAACGTTCTTGATAGATTTTCCCTCCAAGAGGATGTCCCCCTGATCGACTGTCAGGGTACCAGCCAAGGAGTTCATAAGGGTAGATTTCCCTGCTCCATTTCCTCCGATGATGGAGATAAAATCCCCTTCCTGCACATCCAGGTCCATGCCACGCAGGACATGGTTTTCATTGATGGTTCCCGCTTCAAAGGTTTTATGAATCGATTGGATTGATAAAATAGTTGTCATACTGTCCTCCTAAGCTGTTTTGTCCGTACCAGCTAAAGGACGGATTTTGATTTTTTTCTGAACCTCTGGCACAAACAGGACCACCGCCAGCAAAATGGCTGAGAAGAGTTTGACCAAATCCGCATCCATACCAGGAATTTCCAAGATAGCCAAGATAATCATGCGGTAGAGGATGGAGCCAAGAACAACTGAAGCCAGGCGCCAGCCAATAGTGAGGTTGCGCAGAATCACTTCTGCAATGATGACAGAAGCCAGGCCAATGACAATGGTCCCTGTCCCAGAGTTAAGGTCTGCATAGCCATTATTTTGGGTCAAGAGTGCTCCACAAAGGGCAATCAGGCCATTAGACAGCATATAGCCATAAATCTTCATCTGGTCCACATTGATTCCGTTGGCCTCACTCATGGGAATATTGTCCCCTGTAGAGCGCAGAGCCAAACCAACTTGGGTTTTCAAGAGTAAGGTCAAGAGGGCAATCACCACCAAAACAAAGACTCCGCCAATAAGAAGCACCGCATTCGTCTTGCTAAGGCCAAGGTCTTGCAGTTGGGTCACCAAGGTTGTTTGTCGTAGCAAGGCCACATTGGCTTTACCAAGAACTTTGAGGTTAATGGAATAGAGACCGGTTAAAGTTACAATCCCCGTTAAGAGGGCTGGAATCTTCATCTTGGTATGAAGGAGGCCAGATACTAGGCCAGCTCCCATTCCTCCTACAAAGGCTAAAAGGGTAGCAAGCAAGGGATTAAGACCACTAACGATTCCCGTAGCACAGATAGCAGCTCCCAGGGGATAGGCCCCTTCTGCTGTCAAATCCGCAATATCCAAAATACGATAGGTCAGATAGACCCCAATGGCCATAATAGACCACAAGAGTCCCTGTGATAAACTTGATAAAATAAGATCCACAATTTTCTCCTTTTGAAACCTGGTCGCTGGATCTCAACCAGATTTCATGATTCATTATTCTTCGACAGATAGTTTTGAAACATCGATGCCCAATTTTTTAGCCATCTCTTCATTGACATGGAGATTCACTGTTTCAGGGTATTCAACCGCTACTTCTGCTGGATCTGCCCCTTCAATGATTTTTATGGCCATTTTAGCCGTTTGACGGCCGAGGGCTTCGTAATTTGTACCGTAAGTCAAGAGACCGCCAGCATCCACCATGTCAGTTGAACCACCAATAACAGGCACCTTATATTCCACTGATAACTCACCAATCATCGTCATAGTAGAAGCTACGGTATTGTCTGTTGGAACGAAGACCGCATCCACATCTTTCATCAGGCTGGTTGTGGCATCCTGTACATCATTTGTCGTTGATATACCTTTGAGCACCACCTTGTAGCCTGCTTTTTCCAACAACTTCTGTGCTTCTTCTACCTGAACCTCTGAATTGCGTTCACTGGTTGTATATAGAATTCCTACTGTCTTAGCATCTGGAAGAGCTTGCCCCAGTAAATCAACTTGTTTGTCAATCGGAGCTTGGTCACTGGTCCCCGTCAGGAGCCCACCAGGTTTTTTGATTGAATCCACCAAGTCAGCAGACAGAGGATCTGTAACAGCAGTAAAAAGAATTGGTGTTTCTGTTGAAACAGTGGCTAAACTTTGGGCAGCTGGTGTAGCAATGGCTAGAACGATGTCATTGTCACCGGTCAATTGCTCTGAGATGGTTTGCAGGTTGGCCTGATCTCCTTGAGCATTTTGATAATCTACAGTGATTTTGTCGCCCTCTTTGTAACCATTGTCTTCCAATTCAGAGATAAAACCCTTACGTGCAGCAGTCAGTGAATCATGTTCTACATACTGTAAAATACCGACCTTAACTGTATCTTTGCTATCCGCCCCCTTGGACTCCGAATTTCCGCAAGCAACTAGTGCCAAGGCAGATAGGGCCGCAACTGAGCCTAATAGAGCTGTTTTTACTATCTTTTTCATTCTATTTCCTCACTTATTTATTTAGTTCTTCGATAGAGGCAGAATCAATGCCTAGGGCCTTGGCCATCTCCTCATTGACCGCAATCGCTGCTGTATCAGGTTTTTTTACTGCTAGGTCTGCCGGATCTTTACCCTTGAGTACTTCAACAGCCAACTCACCAGCCTGCACACCAATCGCATGGTAATCCACACCGTAGGTAAAGAGGACTGCTTCCAGGTAGGCTTCGTCACTACCGATTGCTGGAACTTTCTTGTCCATTAAAATTTCACCGATAGTCGCTGCTGTGGAAGCTACTGTATTGTCAGTTGGCAGGTAAATGGCATCCACCTGGCCAGCTAAAGAAGTCATGACCTGCTGCACATCATTGGTGGAAGTCACGGTTTTGATGACCACTGTTTTTCCAGCTGCTTCCAGGGCTTCTTTGGCTTGTTTGGCCTGAACCTCGGAATTGACCTCGCTAGAGTTGTAGAAGATTCCCACAGTCTTAGCCTCTGGAACTACTTTGAGCAACATCTCCACCTGGCCTTCAACATCTGTCACATCGATAGAACCAGTCATATTGCCTCCAGGTGTTTCAAGTGAATCCACCAAACCAGCAGAAACTGGATCTGTCACTGCTGTAAAAACCGCAGGCGTTTCAGAGTCCACATTGAGTAGGGCCTGGGCAGCTGGTGTAGCAATCGCAAAATTCAAATCATTTTGACCCGCTAACTGATCAACCATGGTCTGAAGATTAGCCTGATCTCCTTGGGCATTCTGGAAGTCAACGGTCAAATTTTCTCCCTCTACATAGCCCGCATCCTTTAAGGCTTCTAGAAAACCCTTGCGAGACGAGGACAGGGCATCATGCTCCGCATATTGGATGATCCCCACAGATACCGCATCTTCTTTTTTAGATGAGGAGTTGGAACCGCAGGCAGTCAAGGCCATAGCTGAGACAAGGGCAAAAGATGCCAGTGCTATTTTTTTTAACTTCATCATTTTTCTCCTGTATAGTTTCTTTTTTCTTAAAGGAAAGATGAGACAGAAAAGTTCTGCGGTCATAAAAATAAGGAACCCTAGACTGCATCTAAAGGGTTCCTTTTTCAATCGTAAAATGAAAAGAGATTGACTCTGGTGCCCTTTTAAGATTCTCATCTATGTCGGCACACGTTTAATAACCACAGCCACATAGATACAAACTTTGCGTTGCACGTGTCTGTATCCATGCTTCCATGTCTACAAACACTATCTAAAGTAGCCGTAGTAAAAGGTCTGATGATTCGTAAGGTCTTGACAAGTCAACAACATACGAGCTCTCCTATTCTCATTTCTTTTAAGGTTAGTAAAAGCATAAACCATTTTGACTCATTTGTCAAGAAATTCTGTTTAAAGATTCGCTTTTTTCTGACAATTTTGATTAAAAATACTTTTTACTCTCAGAAAATCAACCTTACAGTAGGTCTCTCAAAGGGCTAAAAATAATCTTTTCTACATCTGCCATATAGATTGAAAGCTGCTGTTGCTTAGCAAAGTAGTCTGCAAGCAAGCTATTGTCTTGTACCTTCTGGCTAATCTCCTCCATGCGCTTTTGCATGTCTGGATTAGGCATCTGACCTGCCTGCATAAGACCCTGCAATTCCGTTTGAAAAGCCAAGTATTCTTCAAAAACAGCCTTAGCATCTGCATCTGCTTCGATGGCCTGTTTGGCTTCTTCTACAGCCTTATACTCTGGTAGCAAACGGATAGTGCGATCCAGTTCATTGGCCAAATCATAGATATTTTGAGTCATAGTCTTCCTCCTAGAAAAGCTTATATAATCGTGACCTGATAAGGGGTTTTTTCCCGGATTACATGGGCAGCCCGATCCAGATCTTCCTTGGATTTAAAGGTGATTTGTAAAATTCCATCAATATCTTCCCGGTTTTCCTCGTTAATACGAATGTTAACAACAGAAGTTCCCCTGAGTAATTCCAAGATCATCAGGATAACATCTTCCTCGTCAGGAACGTTGATATAAATATCGTAGAAACTATCAACACCAGCTCGTTTGTGGATTTCCATCTCTTTGCGAATCTGACGCCCTTTTTCAAAAAAGTTCCAAATATGATCTGAATCCTGGTGTCGAATGGCGTCGGCTATCTCTGTCAGACGCTTCTGAAATTCAGAAATTCGCTCAAGCACAGCATCTGGATTGGTCATGAGAATACTAGTCCACATACCTGGCTCACTTTCTGCAATTCTGGTCATATCCCTGAAGCCACCAGCTGCAAAATTATTGGTAAAAGGATGTTCTAAGGCATAGTCTCCTGCCTGATTCATCAGACTGGAGGCCAGAACATGGGGAAAATGGGAAACCTGACTGGTTACTCTGTCATGTTCTTGAGGCTCAATTTCGATAAAGCGGGCATGAAGGCCAGATAAGAGATCGATCAAACGAGGTAGGGCATCTTGCTTGGTAGCACTCGTCCTTGTAAAGATGTAATAAGCATTCTCAAATAGATTGACATCTGCTGCAATAGCTCCAGTCTTGTGACTCCCAGCCATCGGATGACCACCTATAAAGTTGATACCTACTGGTCCCAGATGAGCTTCAGCTGCCTGACAAATCGCCAGTTTAGTTGAGCCTGCATCTGTTACCAAAACTGTACTTTTGAGCGGGAGCTGTGCCAATTCTTTGATAAAATCAATAGTTTGCTCAATTGGAACAGCTAAAATAATGACATCCGCCTGGTCAGCAAAACTAGCAAAATTATCAGTCGCCTCATCCACAAAACCTTTTTCCAAAGCAATGAGGCGAGACTTCTCTCCCCGATTATAGCCTAAAATCCGGTAATCAGGATGGTCCCGTCGAATTCCCAGGGCCAGGGAAGAGCCAATCAAACCAAGACCGGCGATATAAACAGTTTTTTTACTCATGGCTTCTTCCGCCTTTTTCTAAGCTTTGATACTAAAAATTTTTAACATAGTCACGGTGGGCAGCCACTGCATTTTTTAATTCTTCTAAATTATCAGATGAGAATTTCTCAAGAATTTCCGTTGCAATGACCGTCGCTACGACAGATTCCATAACAACCCCTGCTGCTGGGAGAGCCGTTGGATCTGAGCGCTCAACCGTTGCCTTATAAGGCTCATGGGTCTCAATGTCAACCGACATAAGGGGCTTGTAAAGGGTAGGAATAGGTTTCATGACACCGCGAATCACCAGTGGCTGTCCGTTGGTCATGCCACCCTCGAAGCCACCTAGATTGTTTGTCCGGCGCGTATAGCCTTCTTCCTGATTCCATAGAATCTCATCCATAACTTCAGAACCACGGCGATAGCCTGCCTTAAAACCTGCACCAAACTCAACGCCCTTGAAAGCATTGATGGATACCACCGCTTGGGCCAATTTGCCATCTAGCTTTTTATCCCACTGAACAAAGGAGCCCAATCCAACAGGAACACCACCAACAACTGTTTCAATCACTCCACCGATAGTATCGCCTTCGCGCTTGATTTGGTCAATATAATCCTTGATTTCTCGCTCTCGTTCCTGATTGACCACAGAAATTTCCGATTCTTGGGCCAGTTTCTTGATTTGAGAAACAGTTAAACCATCTGGCACATCAATTTCTTTGCCACCAAAAACCACTACGTGATTGGCAATTTCGATGTCTAACTCAGCTAAAATCCGTTTAGCAACCGCACCAACCGCTACTCGCATGGTGGTTTCCCGGGCTGAGGAACGCTCTAGGGAATTACGCAAATCATCAAAGCGGTACTTCATACCGCCAACTAGGTCTGCATGCCCCGGACGCGGATGGGTAATCCTACGCTTAGATTTCAAACGATCCTCAATATCCTCAACCGCCATAATGTCCAACCATTTCTGATGGTCCTTATTGATAACATGGAGAGTAATCGGAGCCCCAGTTGTTTTTCCATGGCGTACACCAGCAGTAATTTCTACTTGATCAGATTCAATCTTCATCCGACCACCGCGGCCATACCCGCCCTGGCGACGTTTCAAGTCTACATTGATATCCTCAGCTGTCAAAGGGAGACCAGCAGGCACTCCTTCAATGATTGCTGTTAAACGCGGACCGTGTGATTCTCCGGCAGTCAAATATCTCATATCGTTACTCCAATACTTCTAAAAATTTCTTCAGCGTACTCAACGGAATCTGGCCTGGTGCACTAGCCTCATCCAGACTTGCAAAAGTCCAACAGGAACCCGTCACACGGCCAGCTAGTCGCGATAAAGTCCCCAAGTCTCCCATAGACATCGTAGCATATGCTTGCTCGGTATTCAGGGTTTTGAAGCCCCGTGTATAGTTCATCACATCTAAGACATCCTGCTCTGTCTCTGGCATCACTGCCATCTTGACCACAGCTGGGGATAGACTGGTCAACTCAGACATAATTTCCAAAAAGTTCTCAGGAGTCTCCTGGAAGTTATGATAGCTGAGAACCAAATTCGGAAAATCCAACATCTGATCAAAGACATCCCTATGACTATAATATTCAAAGTCGATAAAGTCAGGTCGATATAGAGAAGCAACTTCTTTGATCAGGGCGACATATTCATGGCCTGTTAACTCAATATGGCCACCTTCCGTCTTTGTCCGAATTGTAAAAATCAATTCACGGCCCACAAACTTTTCAAAAACAGCTGGGGCTACTTTTAAAATCTCTTCCTTAGGCAGAAAATCTGCTCGCCATTCGATAATGTCCGCATCTGCCAAGCGGTCTAAATCCAATGTTTCCACATCTGCTAGACTTCTGGGCATTATAGAAACTACAATTTTCATTTTTGTACCTGTATTGTAAAGACCTTAAGGTAATTACTACTTTCGTCATTTTTATTGTAAACAAAATCGCTGGGAAGGCGATGACTGGCTAAATACTGATGCTTCACACCAGCCAGGCCTTTTTCAATTTCTCTTTTAAAACGGTCAGGATTCACATTAGAAGCATTGGTCGAAGCGATGATGATACCCCCTGAAGAGAGAATCTCCACTGACTGGGCAATCAGTTTGTGGTAATCCTTTGCCACAGAAAAAGTCTGTTTTTTGTTACGAGCAAAACTGGGTGGATCGAGTACAATGACATCAAAGCTCAACCCATGACGTTTGGCATACTTGAAATAATCAAAGACATCCATAACCACCAATTGATGCTGGTCCATCGGTAAGCTATTTGCTAGAAAATGAGCTGCTGATAGTTCTCTGGAGCGTTTGGCCAAATCCACCGAAGTCGTTTGACTGGCTCCTCCAATCGCCGCTGCTACTGAAAAAGCTGCTGTGTATGAGAACATATTGAGCACGGTCTTTCCAGCAGCTAGGCCGTCAACCAAACTGGCACGAACATCGTGCTGGTCAAGGAAAATTCCCGTCATCAGACCATCGTTCAGAAAAACTTGATAAGTGACACCATTTTCCAAAATGGAAAATGTATCAGGTGCTTTCTGACCATAGAGGTGGGCCGCTTCATAGGCCAACCCTTTGAAGCGGATTTTTTCGTAGGCTCCCAGAATTTCTGGATATACCGCACGAAATGCTTCCACTATCTTTTCCTTGATGCTATAAACAAATGGATTATACCAGGAAAAGACAGCATAGTCATTGTACCGTTCAATGCTCAAACCGCCAAAACCATCCCCATCCTGATTGAAAACCCGATAAGCTGTCGTGGTAGCTGAATCCTTGAAATGTTGGCGTTTGAGCTTAGCCTGGCAGAGAATTCTTTCAAAGAAAGACTGATTCAAGTCAATCGATTCACGGCTTACTAGCCATCCAATGCCCTTATTTTGTTGGGAAAGATAGGCTGTTCCAAGAAAGCTTCCTCGTTCAGAAACTAAGTTTACTTCTGTGTCTGTCCATCTCAGACCCGCAAAGTCCGCTCCGTCCAAAACACAGATTCCCTGCTTGATTTTCTTTTCTGCAATTCGGCTTACTTTGACTGTATTCATAATTTTCATTATATCAAAATTTAGGTCAGTTCTCAAAAAAACTTTCCTATTTGAAGGATAATTTGAAAATATGGTATAATGGATTAATCTTTACAAAGGAACGTGTATGAGGACTCTTTCGTGAAAAAAATCAAATTTAACCTATTCGAGTTTCTCCAGTCTCGTTTAGGGTTCGTATTAACACTGGTTAGTATCTACTGGTTAAAAACCTTGTGGGCCTACATGATTGATTTTAATCTAGATACCAAGGGTTTTTATCAAAACTTCATTGCCTTCATTAATCCCTTGCCTATAGCCCTTCTCTTGATAGGTGCGGCACTTTATATCAAAAATACCAAGGCATTTTATATTACAGCAAGTCTGATTTATTTCGTGCTTTTTGCCTGGCTCTTTGCCAATTCGATTTATTATCGTGAATTTACAGACTATATCTCCATCTCGACCATGATGGCCAGCTCCAGCGTATCCGCTGGTCTAGGAGAAGCTGCAATTAAGCTCTTCCGCCTGACAGATATCATCTATTTCCTTGATTTCTTTGCCTTGATTTTCCTAGCTATTCGTAGAAAAATCAAGTGTGATGCAAAAGCTTTTAACAAAAGAGCCAGCTTTGCCATCACAGCTCTGTCTGTCATGCTCTTTTCAGCCAATCTTTTCTTAGCTGAAATTGATCGTCCTGAGTTATTATCCAGAGGATTTTCCAACACCTACATCGTTCGTGCCCTTGGACTTCCAGCCTTTCTAGGCTACAATGCCAACCAAACCTATTCGGCTCATAGGGATCGCTCAGAAGCTACAGCTAAGGATTTAGAACCTGTTCAAACCTATATTGATCAGCATTACGCTGCACCCAACCCAGAACTTTTTGGTCTAGCTAAGGGACGCAATGTGATTTACCTGCACTTGGAAAGTTTACAGCAGTTTATCATTGACTATAAGTTAAAAGTCGGCGATCAGGAATATGAAGTTACGCCCTTCCTGAACTCACTCTATCACTCCAAGTCTACCTTTGCTTTCCCCAACTTCTTCCATCAGGTGAAGGCTGGTAAAACATCTGATGCAGAGACCATGATAGAAAACTCCTTATTTGGTCTCAATCAAGGTTCCTTCATGGTTCAGTATGGCAGCAGCAATACTCAGCAAGCTGCTCCTTATATCCTGTCCAAACACGGTGGCTATACTTCCGCTGTCTTCCACGGAAATTCTGCCAGCTTTTGGAACCGTAACAACACTTATAAGAGCTGGGGATATCACTATTTCTTTGACCAATCTTATTTCTCTCCTGCCACTGAAGAAAATTCCTTCCAATATGGTTTGAACGATAAGATTATGTTTGCAGATTCTATCCAATATCTCGAACGCTTGCAGCAACCCTTCTACGCGAAATTCATCACCGTTTCCAATCACTATCCCTATACAACCAGTTTGATTGGGGATGAGATTGGATTTCCACTGGCCGAAACCAGTGATGAAACCATCAATGGTTACTTTGCTACCGCTAACTATCTAGATGCCTCTATCAAATCCTTCTTTGATTATTTAAAGGCGACTGGTATCTATGAAAATTCAGTCATCGTACTTTACGGAGACCACTATGGCATCTCCAACTCTCGCAATCTGGATCTTGCCCCCCTGCTTGGGAAAAACTCAGAAACTTGGACAGATTATGACAATGCTATGTTGCAACGTGTCCCTTATATGATTGTGGTCCCTGGCACCAATAAGGGTGGTATCATCCAAACATACGGTGGGGAAATAGATGCTCTTCCAACCTTAGAACACCTACTAGGCATTGATTCTAAACAATACCTTCAAGTTGGTCAAGATCTCCTTTCCCCAAAACATAGTCAGGTCGTTGCCACTCGCACATCTGGCTCCTTCATTACACCGAAATACACCAGCTATGGCGGGAAGTTGTATTATACTGAGAATGGACAAGAAATTACCAATCCTGATGAAACGACTCAGAAGGAGGTTGAGGCCCTAGAGGCAGCGGCAAATGCCCAACTGGCTGCTAGCGATGCTATCCAAACAGGGGACCTTATTCGCTTCAAGAAGAATGATTTGCCACCGCTGGATGTCAGCCAATTCTCCTATATTCAATCCTTAGAAGCAGAGATAGCTATCGAAGAGAAACTTGGGGATAAATCCACTAGTATCTACAGCAAAAATGGGAAAAAATCTACTGTTGATCTCTTCAACTCACCAAGTTACCAAGTACTGCATGGTGGGAAGACAGAGGATTCCGACTCTTCAGATGGCACAACAACGACAACAAATAAAAAAGAATAGGTGACCTATTCTTTTTTGACTCTTTGCATGATACAAAAACAGGCCTATCAAGCCTGTTTTTTTCTATGAACTTATTTAGCCAATTTTGCTTTGGCTGCGTCAGCCAATGCTGCAAAGGCTGCAGCGTCGTTTACTGCCAAGTCAGCAAGCATCTTACGGTTGACTTCGATTTCAGCCAATTTCAAACCGTGCATCAATTGTGAGTAAGCCAAACCATTGATACGTGCAGCCGCATTGATACGAGTGATCCACAATTTGCGGAAGTCGCGTTTCTTTTGACGACGATCGCGGTATGCGTAGTAGTAAGAGTTCATCACTTGTTCTTTTGCAGTACGGAACAAGAGATGTTTCGCTCCATAGTAACCTTTAGCTAATTTTAAAATACGTTTACGGCGTTTGCGTGAAACAACGCCACCTTTAACACGTGCCATTTCTATTTCCTCCGAATATGTCTCTAATTAAATCTGTGTTCTAAATGCTGTTGGTATTAGCGCATTTGGGTCAACATCGCTTTGATGCGTTTGAAGTCACCAGCATGTACCATACCTGCTTTACGAAGGTGACGACGTTGTTTCTTGGTTTTACCATGGAAACGGTGTGAAGTGAAGGCGCGGAAGCGTTTCAATCCACCAGAACCTGTACGTTTGAAACGTTTAGCTGATGCGCGGTGTGTTTTTTGTTTTGGCATGTTTATTCTCCTTTAGCTTTCAAAGCTTATTTTTTGTCTGAATTTGGGGCCAGCTGCATGAACATTTGACGTCCATCCATCTTCGCACGTTGTTCGATGATGGCAATATCCTGTGTTGCTTCAGCGAACTCGGCCAAGACCTTAGCTCCAACTTCCTTGTGCGTAATCATCCGACCCTTGAATCGGATGGATACTTTGACCTTGTTTCCTTTTTCAAGGAACTTCCGGGCATTGCGAAGTTTTGTCTCAAAATCTCCCTTGTCAATAACAGGGCTCAGACGCACTTCTTTAACAGTCACAACGCTTTGTTTTTTGCGCTGTTCCTTTTGTTTTTTCTGGTACTCAAACTTGAACTTACCGTAGTCCATAATTTTCGCAACCGGTGGCTTAGCTTGCGGCTGGATCAATACCAAATCAACATTGGCACTGTCAGCTAATGCTTGTGCTTCATTGAGCGGTTTGATTCCTAACTGTTCACCATCGAGACCGATTAGACGAACTTCCCGCACACGAATTTCATCATTGATGAACAAATCTTGCTTTGCTATGGCTTTCACCTCATTTTTTTATTTTTGAGAAAAACAAAGGCGGACCTGATACATCAAGCCCGCACACATAATCTTCCTAATGGAAATTTGACATGTAGGGCCAGACAACCGAAGTCGCAAGGCGAGAAGCTCTCACTTCTGCTTTTCTCAGTGCTACTATTGTAACAAGAGTTTTCCTACTTGTCAAGAATTTCATTTGCTTTTTCTGAAATAAATGCAACGACCTCGTCAATCGACACTCCCGTCGTGTCAAAGGTGATAGCATCGTCGGCAGCCTTGAGGGGAGAAACCTTGCGGTTGCTGTCCTTAAAATCACGGGCTGCAATTTCTTCCTTGAGAGTTTCCAAATCTGTTGGAATTCCCTTTTCTTGATTCTCCTTGAAGCGGCGTAAAGCTCGTTCCTCCACTGAGGCAATCAAGAAAATTTTCAGCTCTGCATTGGGAAGAACAACGGTTCCAATATCCCGACCGTCCATGACAATTCCGCCAATCTCAGCAATCCGCTGCTGCTGCCGGACCAATTCTGCACGGATTTCTGGCAGAGCTGAGACCCAGGAAACATTATTGGTCACATCGTGTTGGCGAATAGCCAAGGTGACATCACAATCGCCTAAGAAGACTTTTTGACTGCCATCAGCGGCCTTTCCAAAAGAAATGGGATGAGCAGCTAACTCGCTCAAGAGGGATGATACATCTTGAGCTGTCAAGTCGTTTTTTAGGGCTAAATAGGTTGCACAACGATACATGGCGCCGGTATCCAGATAGGTATATCCTAGGTTTTTAGCAATGATTTTAGCAACTGTTGATTTTCCGCTCGAGGCAGGTCCATCAATAGCAATTTGAATAGCTTTCATAATTCCTCTTCTTACTTAATCCGTACAGTATCACCTGGGTGGGCCAACCATGAACCAGTTGTCATCTTTTCAGGGTTCAGCCGTTCCAAATCAGCAATGGAAACGCCAGTGCGCGCAGCAATAGAAGCCACCCCTTCACCTGGCTGGACAGTTACGGTTTCTCCTTCTTGAGCGCCTGTGCTGGCTTCAGTTGTAGCATTTGAAACCGTTGTACTCGCTATTGTTGTTTGAGCTGGAGCGGCGCTTTGTTCAGCAGCACTGGAATTACTGGTGTTGTAGAACTCCTTTGTTGAATCTGTATTGCTACCGCCACTTGACAGATAAATAGCTGTAACCGTAATTCCTGCAATAATCACTAGAAAAAGGACTGCTAAAACCGTAAAAATCTTATTGGCAACATTGCTATTCTCAGTCTTGTTTTTTCTGCTTTTTTCACCTGAATTGTAAATTTCATCATTCCATGGTTCTTGTGACATCTGCTTTGTTTCTCCTTGTATTTTTTCCTATTCTTGTTTAAAATGGCAATATGAAGATTCAACTAATCCCCGAAAAATGTATCGCCTGCGGTCTTTGTCAGACCTATTCTACTATTTTTGATTACGACGATGACGGCATCGTCATCTTTGCTGATCACTCGAAATTAGAAGGTCAATTTCCAGATGACCCCAACATCCTATTGGCAGCCAAATCTTGTCCGACCAAGGCCATTCTAGCGGACTGACTTGGCCTCATCTGAATAGTATTCCTCAAAATAATCCTGGGCAATCATATGATCCGTCAGCTCAATCTCTCCTTGGAAATGAGGGTTTCGGACCAAATCATTGATAAAATATTTCTTAGGCCACTTACGCATGTAAAAAATCTTTCCATTGGGGAAAGCAACCGAAAAAATTTTGATAAAGAGGATCGTCACCTCAATCTTAGAGATACTTTTTATCTGTATTTTACGGCTGGCAAGTGGATTGGCTGAGGCAATATAGAGCTGATTTTCATCGATCCGAAAATAACGATGAAAACCAATACCTAACAATAGGATGAAAAGAAAGAACATGACAAAAATAGCTGTCGAAATCTGAGCTCTTTCATATAAAAGGGCTAAGCCAATAAACATAGGTGTCAACGATAGAGACCAATAAATAATGGCCCAGGACAGTTCTGGCTGCCAGTGGTATCTGATCTTTCCAAAAATTTTTATCATGAGTGCCTCCTTTTCTATTCTATCACAAAAACCATTAAATGGATATGGAAAAATTGGATGCCCAGAAGATTTTTTAGACTCCCTTTTTATTTGATTATTCTACACGACATGACCTCACAAAAAGCACCCCACTAGTTAACACTTGTGTCTAACTTTTGGGGTGCTTTTGCAGACATCTTTATTGACTCTTTTCCTTGATGATATAAATGGGACGTTTCTTAGTCTCTAGAAAGATTTTCGCCAAGTATTTGCCAATGATGCCCAAGGCCAATAGCTGAAGACCTCCGATAAAGAGAATGATTGTCACCAAACTGGCCCAACCCGAGATACTCCCACCAAATGTTATTTTTCGGATAACGACAAACAGGATCCCGAAAAGTGAGAGGAAAAATGAGCATATTCCAGCCCAGGTCGCTAGATTCAGAGGGGCTTCTGAAAAATTGACAAATCCGTCAATCGAATAACGAACTAAACTCCAGAAAGTCCAGGTTGTCCGTCCTGCAATTCGCTGTCGATTTTCATAGGGAAGATAGGTCACATTGAAACCCACCCAGGAGAAAATCCCCTTTGAAAAACGATTGACCTCATTGAGCCTTAAGATATTCTCAACAACCTGTTTTGTCATCAGTCGAAAATCCCGTGTTCCGTCCAGCAACTCAGTATCTGAAACGGAGCTGATTATCTTATAGAACAATTTCGCAAAGATGGAACGCAGGGCTGGCTCACCCTTGCGGTCAGATCGCCTTGTTCCAACGACATCAAAGCCTTCCTTGATTTTCTGGTACATGTCTACGAGCATTTCTGGTGGATCCTGTAAGTCCACATCCATCACCGTCACAAAATCTCCATCTGCTGCTTCTAGTCCTGCCAAAAGGGCCGCTTCTTTACCAAAATTTCTTGAAAAGGACAGGTAATGGACATTGTCAAATTCCTTTGAAACCTGTCTTAGAACTTCTAAGGTCGCATCCGTTGAACCATCATTGACAAAAATATAGTCAAAAATAACTTCCTGCTTCATCTTGCTTTCTACTAATTGACTTTCTGCTAAAAACAAACGAATGGTCTCTTCTTCATTGTAGCATGGTACTACAACTGAAAGTTTTTCCAATGCCTTCCTCCCTTCTTCAAAAAGTGCGAATGTTCCTATACAGGATACCTCTTATGGTCAAAAACGATGATACTGTTTTTTTATCTTAGGGAACAAAATATTGCGAGAGAGTGTTAAAATCTACGACATTATTGTATTCAACCTTGTGATAATCACTCAGTAAATCTAGTAATTTTTGGGGTTGTGTGACGTATTGATCATCCTGCCAGTAACCCCAAGTTGTCATGATGGGTACTTCCTTTCTTGTCGCATTCAAGAATTGGTAGTAGGACGAAATCGGTAGCGGATGCTCTGATTGTGACAGAATTTCCATTAAATAAGGTACCATATAATTTGGACTCATGATAGTATTTTCTACTTTTGGAAGTGTAAAATTGCTCCAAATCAGGAAAGGTGTTTTATATTTGGCACTTGGATCACTCGCGTCCATGTAAGAGTCATAAAAGGCATCTGATAGCGATGGCTGATGGTCACCATACATGAGAACAATAGTTGGTTCCTTATAGTTTTTCAAGAAGGTAATCAACTGTTCAAAAGCCTGGTCCGTTTTACGGATTGATGTGAAATACTCATTCTCAGCAGCAAAGGTTCTTCCTTCTTGGCTAACCACTTGAACATCTGTAGGATAACCGGGATCGATGTAGCCACCGTGTCCTTGCATGGTCACGACAAAGTTAAAGAGAGGTTTACCTTCTTCCTTATTCTGATAGAGATTCATAATCCCTTGGAAGAGAGACTTGTCCGATACAAAGTTCCGCTCATACTGAAGATCAAACAAGGTAAAAATTGTTGGTTCAGAATCTGAGAAATAGGATTTGTCAAAACCGAAATAGTTGTAGACATTTTTCCTATTGTAGTTGTTAGCTGGTTGAGGATGCATGGCGATACTTGAATATCCAAGAGTATCTAAATAGCTGACCAAACTGTTCCTTTCTGAGCGGATGAGCTGCTGATAAGGAAAGACACTTGAGGATAAGAGGGCCAGAGAGTTACTCGTCAGAATCTCATATTCTGTATTTGCTGTTCCGCCTCCGAAGGAAGATACCACTATTTCTCCCTTCACTGTATTTTCATCTAAGGAATGTTGGAAACTCAAGGGATCCTGTGTTAGGTTTAAATTTGGTAGTTGAGAGAAATCAGCCTGCGATTCATTTTGAATCACAATAATATTTGGAAGCTGACTTGAAGCCACTTCTTCTCGCGCTGGATAAGCAGTGAGAATTTCCTCAACCTTTTCAGAACTATAACCGCTTGGCTTCACAATTTTAGAATCTTCGTAATAGCTGATGAAGGAAAGCGGAAAACCGTTTTTAGAATAAGTGGAATCGATTCTCCAATAACTGAGCTTAATCTGAGCTGTCTCATAGATACTTTTGCTAATTATTGGTATTGAAAAGACAGACACTGCAATCCCGACAATACTAATAATAATTCGTTTTTTCCAATCAGTTTTCTTATATTTCATAGGGAGGAAAGTCGCAAAACTGAGGAAGATACAGCCTAAAATCACAGACTGAAAAATTCTTTGTGTGAATTCAAAATCAACCTTGTTAGCAACGTTGAGTCCATCCTGAATTTGGAATAGATTATAGTACATCAATGGTGCATCACGCACATCAATCATAATCTTATTGAGAATCCCAATGACAAGCCCAATAGCAATGATCAAAACAATACTAAATCTCAGTGAGGTTGAGATCCAAACAATCAGTAAAAAGAGGATGTACATCACCATCAAATTATAGATGTGGGATGTTGGGTTGAGATTTCCAATTCTTGAATAGGAATTTTGAAGTAGAAAATAGGAAAATAATGGACTGATGAGACCAAGAAGGTAAATCAGATGATAAAGTATTCTATCATACAATCCTTTGGAAAACTTCCCTAGCCTATTTTTGAACGGCAGGGAGTCGCTCGCCTCCCTTGAATCATCTACTTCATCCTTCTCCCAAGTATTCTTACTGATGAAATACCTGAGTGTAATAACCGATATCTGGGTGAAAAAGATCGCCAAAATCACGGGAATGAAAATCTTGTAGCGAGGGTAAAAGCTCAAACTAAAGATATTGACATAGTTCTCTGATAAAAACTGCGAGGTTAGATACAACAAGAGGGATGTCCCCAAACTGGTCAAAGCTAGTTTAATAAGGTCCTTTTTGCCAAATTCTTTGTAAATAGGAAAATAACTAAAGAGGAAACTCACCAGAGCAAAGCAAATGAGCATCAGATACCAGAGGACATTTCCCCAGGAAACACCATAATAGCTTGGAGTAGTAAATGTTACAAATTTCGTTTCCGCATCACTGGAATAGGCATCGATTTTAGAAACTAGGTGATCACCTATATAAACACTAAATTTTCCCCGATGGATATTTTCTGAATAATAAAAGGATATCGTTTTTATTGGTTCACTAACTTTAATAACCAATTCTTCCTGGTTCAGACCGCCTGTATTGTAATAAGGCTCAACAATATCCAGAGCAGAATAGTCCCAGTCATTTTTGACGACATCGTCTTCTTTTATGCTGATACCATTGACTGTAATATCATGAATTTTTTGAGTATAACCGCTTGATTTTTCTGCCTTGTCATATTCTGCTTGAATTCTTAGCGTACCGTCATTATTTCCCACTTTTAGTTCTTCTTTTATTGAAAAACCAAAACCGATGAGTAAACCGATTAATACGATAAAAATGAGGTGATTAGAATATTTTTTAAAATGTTCCAATGTTTCCAACTTTCTTGAGTGTGTCACTCAGTGTTTTTTAACTATTTGACTGATTTGCCCGCTGAACAAAAGCCAGTATCTGCTCCCAGCCCAAGCTCGACAAGAGAAGGATTGCTGGCAAGAACTGGATTAGATAGCGGGTCCGCCCTCCCTCGAAAATCATCAGGAAGAGGAAGCCACCAAATAAGGTAACCTGAAGCCATAGTGCTACATGATAAGGACTGGATTTAAAAGTGAAAGAATAAACTAGGATTCCAATAACGGCCACAATCCAAATCATTTGGAACAGGATGGCTTGAATCTTGAAATTTTCACCAGTAGCATAGACGATTGAACGAACTTTCTGTGCAAAGCCAGTGTTGATGATTCCTTGAATCCAGGGCATCTGCAGCCTAGTCTCTTCAGATAGGACTCTCTCCTGATTCCAACCAAACATGCCTTCGCCGGTAATCCAATAATATTTGTAGTATAAGTGGCCGATAAAGCTACTTGGAGTATAAGCATCCAGACGATTTTGAATATCTTTCTTGACCAGATCGTTGAGATCATCACTTGTCGCTGCGACAATTTCTTGAGGAATCTCATGGTGATAGTTGCCACCATAAGTCAAGCCTAGATCGACATAATAGAGCAGACTGCGACTGTAATTATCTTTATACAGCACAAAATCCTGTTTTTCAAGCAAAATGCTTAGACTTTTATTACTGATATAGAACATCGAAAAGGCGATAAGGCTCACCATTGCAATCTTCTTAAGGGAGAAGACCGAGCTCCTTTTTACCGAAATCAAAACTGCGAACAAGGCAATGATATAAATAACTGTCGGCGGTCTCAGATTGTAGCAGATTCCGATAATCAAACCTAGACCTAAACTGGCCATGTAGAAGGCCTTCATTTTGTTCCAATTTTTCACCAAATAAGACAAGACTACAAATAAAAGAACGATAAAAAATAAAGTAATTAGGTCTGTATAGGTGTAAATAAATTGGGGTTGCAGCGCAAACAAACAGATGTAGAGCACAAAGTAGATATTGGCTATTTTTCCTTTAAAATATTCTTTTACCAGTTGATAGGAGAGCATCAAGGAACTGTTGACAAAGAAAATATTGAGCAAAGAAAGGTTGAAAACCAAGTTTTCAGGAGAGATCTTATAAATGATTTTCAAATAGATTAAAAACAAAAAGTTATTTGGGTAATTTGAAATATAGATGCTCTCTTTTGCGAAATTTGGGTCTGTTGTCAGCTGGTAGAGGATAGTGGTATCCGATCGAGCCAGCCCCCCACTTGTAAAGAGGACGAACAGCTGAGCGGCTGTTAACAAGACCAGGGTCCATGCTTTGTGAGTAATAATCAAACCATACAGCTTCTTCAAACCTGAAAGGACAAGTTTCTTGAAACTAAAAACCAAGAAGATAATGATCGTGGTAACGACCATTATCCCTGCAGTTATTGGATTCATATTGACCAGGTCAATCGAGACAAATTCAAAAGCATATCTAAAGGCAAAATAAAGCCATAAGACAGTCATCGTAAAAAAGATTGTATTCCCAAACTGTAGTAATTTTTTCATAAATTATTTCTCCTGCAATTTGATAGTGCTGTATCTGTATTGAATGCGACTGTCCTGCTTCTTGTCCCTACTACATGTGTTTCTTTCCGATGACTCTAAGATAGATTCTCTTTAAAATGTACTTTGAGGAGTTGACAAAGGATGTCCGCATAAACTTAAAGGCCCCCTTCAGACCACCATGCTTATTAAAGTCAACGTAGGCGTATGGACTAAATTGGTTTTCATGTCGTCTGTTCAGTAATTTGTTATCAATAAAAGGGGTTAGATGGTTTGGACTTTCGACAATTTTAAAATCAAATCCATTGGCCCAGTTCACATAGACTGGCATTCTTTCAAAGGCGTGCAAAATAGTGTTTTGAGGAAGGGGTTCCTTTGGTACTTCCTCTTTTGAAAGTCCTAGGTCAAATAGAGGTTTGAGGGCCTCATACTTAAACCACATATAAGTTCCATAACTCATGACAAAAACATGAGCTTCGTAGAAAGGCATATCTTTTTCAATCCCCATGCGTTTCCACAAATCCTCCATCCATGGCAACATGCCCATTTCCACCCAAGGATCCATTTTGACAAAACGGAAATAGCTTGGAATGTCCGCAATAACGAGACCCAGGTCATCTCTTTGAGACAGGTTCGCTATAATTTCATTGGCTGGCTTCACCAACATATCAATCAGCTCTGTCCTCCAAGACTGACCAGCCCAGTAATCCGCTTCTTTAGACTTTTTCGTATGGAAATGACCGACATAATCGTATTTCTCCAACTCGTCTTTCAGTTCCAACATAGGCAGGACATCACGTCCAATATTGCCCGTTACCTTGACCAGAGCTGGTCTGTTATAACGATCCAGAATCTCTTGGATTTCAGCTGCCTTTTCCTGCGTATTGGTCGTAATGAACAAGTCGAAGTCAAAACGATAGGTCTTGAAAATACTCAAGAAATCCCCAAGCAAATCGACATAGAAGGTATGGAGATGGATGGCAATTTTCTTGTCTTTAACCAGTTCTAAGTCCAGTTCTGCAGCCTTCATGTACTTTCTGCTCAAGAGATAATTCTCTGTTGGTCCATGTATTGCAGACATGTGGTTGACAATCAAATCAACAGGGTAGTCAGACACTCGTTCAATTTCTCCAAATAGGAAGGGAGCTATGACTTGATTACCTAAAAAGGCTTTGACTTTCAACAATGGAACCCGTTTGTTCAAAATCATTGTAGGATTATAGAAGGAGAAATCTGGATGTGGCATGCCGTCCAAGCTCTCATTTACCGTATCAAAAACAACCTGGTACTTGAAGCCAGCATCTGTCAATCGGGTCGTAACAGGGGCCTCATAGGTATAGATAACCGACTGAACATCTTCGATTGTCTGTACACTAGTCCAGAAATCTTGAAAAACATCCGATTGGACAACTCTCTTGGAAAAACTGATGAAATAACTTTGAATGTGCTCGGCAAACAAATGCGTTTTTCTATTGTTGGTCATTCCCCAGAAATCGACTTCTGGATCAGATTCAAATTTGTCATACTGTTCCTGCAAATCCCAGAGAGGACCAAAACAGGTATCGTTCATCAGTGTGACAGAATCGTAATCTTTGAGTTCTTCAAAGCCAACAAAGGCCATTCCATCTCGCCAAGCTGCAAAGTCAAAACCAGCATTTTCTCTTTGGATAAAATGGTGAATCAAGCCACGGTTCTGTAATTTCTCAACTTCTTCTGCTACTAGCTGGCTATTGGAAATAAAAACCACCTTTGAAAAAATTGAATTGATTTTTTCTAATTGATAGTGGACATGTGGGCTAATGCGATCGTGTTTATTAAAGTGAACATATAATAATAGGCGTCTCATTGTTTTCTCCTGAGAAAATTGATGATTTTGGTCGGTATGGTCCAACGGCGCGAATGGATGACAGAGTTGTAGAGGTGATGGATGTCTTCAAGCTCTTTTTGCAGTCGTGAATTCCGCTCCTGTACGTCAATACTTTCGCGCTGTAGCTCATTTAGTTTAGCCTTGGCAGCTGATAAATCCTGGGCAAGCACTTTACCGATGTATGCATCCGAATATAGGTTATCCAGCTCAAAGAGTTGGTAGTCCAATTGCAGTTGATGACCAACAACTTCCCTTGGGATAGTGTAAACCAGCTGAGGGTCAGGATTCGGAAATACAACAGCTTCTCCTAAGATAATTCCGTTGGTGAAACTTGGTAGAATCTCTGTTTGTGAATCGCGGACAAGCAAGCGAGCCTGCTGGAAGAAATTAGGAATTTCAGACAAGTCTACCCGAATCGTCGTGCAATCTTCTGGTAAGTTCAACACAATGGAATCTGCTTTGGCCAGAGGAAATTGTAAAATATCTTCCTCATTAAACCCTTTTCCAGCACGGTCAAGATAGATTGTCACTAGCTGCAAACCGATTTGAGCCAATCCTGCTTCTTTCCTCGTCAAATCCAATTCAAAGCGATTGACCCGTTCCAGCAGCAAACTCAGCATCTCTCGGTAATTGCTATTGGGATACTTGTCCAAGTAATGGTTTTGCGTCTCCACCAGCCTGTTGAAACGCTGAGCAATACGCTCAAAATCCTTGGGCCTGGAGTCTGATCCCTGATTGATGACAAAAGCAACTGTCGCTTCTGGCAAATAGGCCAATTCAGTACGTTGGAAAAGATCCATTTGGAGGTTGAAAGTGTCATCAGATGTTGTCAAATCTAATTCCGCATTGACTTCTAACATCAAGTCCCGCTCCACCAGCCATGTAGAGGCCATGGTAAAGCCGCGTGTTGCCAGCATCTTCTCAAAACTATCTGCTAAAGGAATCGTTCCGTTCTCAAAACCTGCCTGAGAAATCAGTTGACCTTTTTCGTTGTAAAGGTCAAAGTCGGTATTTGACCAACGGGACTGGGGATAGTCTCTCAGGAGAGCTACTTGCTTTTGCAACTTATGCTGATCGAGCCAGAAATCATCCCCATCACAACGGGCAATATAAAAACCGCGTGCTTCTTGACAGATTGCAACCCAGGTTTTCGCGATACCCAAATTTTCTTCATTGTAGAATGCGCGAATCCGTTCAGGGTATCTTGCTTGGTAATCTTCAATAATCGATTTAGATCCATCTGTCGAAGCATCATCAATCAAGAGAATTTCGACAGAAAAATCTGTCTCCTGCGCCAAAAAACTCTCGATTGTCTGCACCAACCAAGGTTCCTTATTATAAACGGTACAGAGGATCGATACAAGAGGCTCTGTCATCATAGTAGCATCCTTTCACTAGTCTTTCATTTTCCAATTTCCATTGCGTTGAATCAAGCCTGTAGCCGAGTCGCGGGCTGACTTATCATCTTGGGCGATATCGTCACGGTTGATGAGAATGACGGGGGTTTGAGTGGCATCCGAAAAGGCCAGCATCCGCCCGTCCTCATCCCGAACCGTTACTTCCAATTTCAATTTCAAGTCATTGACAGTCGGCAAAGAGCAAGTATAGAATACCGTCTTATGGCCTTTACCGCTCATCATCTCATCCATGGAATTGTCATTGTAAATCCAAATATTTCGGTCAATATCTGTTAAAGATAGGGCAACATAGGTATCGATATCTTCCAGAACATCAAAATCAATTTGAAAACGAATCTCATCTGCTGGGCTGATACGGTTTGGCGTCAAGAGTTGCAGGTTGAAGTTTTCAACATAAACTTCTTCCTCCTTAGCTTCAACAGCCTGACCTTCCTCAGAATTATCATGATGAAGGGGGGCTGTATTGTCAAAACTATACTGGTTGGCCACATTTTCTGGGTTGCCCAGAGCCTTGACCAAACCATACTCAATCAAGACCGCCTTATTGCAATATTTCTTCACCGCACTCATATCGTGGGTAACCAAAATGGTGGTCTTCCCACTTTTTTTACGCTCCATGAAATAGTCATTACACTTGCGCTGGAAAGCCTCATCACCAACGGCCAGAACTTCATCCAAGATCAAAATGTCTCCTTGGGCTTTAATCGCTACTGAAAAGGCCAAACGCACCTGCATCCCACTGGAATAATTTTTAAGCTTCTGGTTCATGAATTCTGAGAGCTCGGCAAACTCGACAATATCGTCATACATTTCATCGATTTCCTTGGGAGAAAATCCCAACATTGCGCCATTCATGTAGACATTTTCACGCCCAGTCAACTCTGGATTGAAACCAACCCCAAGCTCAATAAAAGAGACCAATTTCCCATTTACGGTTACAGAACCTTTTTCAGGAACATAGATTTGAGAAATAATTTTGAGGAGGGTAGATTTTCCAGAACCATTTCGTCCAACAATCCCAAAGAAATCCCCTTCTTCCACTTCAAAGGAAATATCCTTCAATACATGCTGTTCTTTATAGCCTTTGATTCCCTTAAACCGATTGACCAGACTTGTGCGCAAACTTTGAGTTGCTTCGGTTGGCAACTTAAAAAACTTGCTAACATGATCAACCTTTACTGCAATTTTCTTATCTGACATTATAAAATCTCCGCAAAGTACTTAGAATTTTTCTTAAAGATAGCGAGTCCAACCACAAAGACAATGATTGGCAAGATGTAGGGAATGGAGGCAATCAGTTTATTATTAATCAAATCCCATCCTCGAACATTTCCGTCAAAAACAATGAAGTGACGAATATCTTGAACAATCTGGGCCATCGGATTGAGCATCAAGGCCTTAGCGACTGACTCCTGCCCCTTTTGCAAAATATAGGTAATGGAATAGATAATGGGTGTTCCGTACATCCCTGCCTGCATGATAACTTCCCAAATTGGTCCAATATCACGGTATTTGACAAAAAGGCTAGATAGGATAAAGGCAATCCCTGAGGCCAACAAGACCAATTCAATAAATAGAGGAATTAGAATCAAAAAATTGACGTTGAAGGAAATACCATTAATCAGGGCAAATGCGAGCACCACTAATAAGTTGATCGAATAGTTGATACCTGCACTGGCAACAGACGAAATCACGATAATTTCCTTAGAAAAGTTTAGTTTTCTAAGCAGATCACCTCGGCTGACAATGGATAACATTCCCATGTTTGTCGCTTCTGCAAAGAAATTCCAGGTAACCATGGAAAACAGAACTCCGATAGCGGTATGAGGGGTCCCATCATCAATTCTCAAAAAGCGAATAAAGACTAAATACATGATGGTAAAGAGCAACATCGGCTTTAAAATTGACCAGAGATGGCCAATCAGGCTGCCTTGATAGCGCAACTTAAAATCGGTTTTAATCATTTCTCGTAACAAAATCCGATTTTTACCGTTAAAGATATTCATTTATTTTCTCCTATAAGCAAACTTGCTAATAATAAGTGTGGTGAAAACCAAGGTATGAAAGGCCTTGTTTTTCTTCAGACCATAGTATCTGAGGAGCTGCCAGCGCTTAAGCATGGGCTGATCCATTATGGTAACAAATGCCGAAACCAGCTCTCTCTTCTCAGCCGACAAGGGCATATTCAGTAAAAAGGATGCCTGTTTCTGACTGTGTTCAATCAAGTCCCAATACATACGAAAGAGTAAACGTGGTCGTAGCCATTTTTGGATGCGTTTTGACCAGGTTCTGGCTCCCAGAACATTGTTTTCATGTTGACGATAGAGCTCCCCAGGCTGGTCTATATAGACTAACTTCCCAAAGGATGCTGCTAAAAGAGCTAGGTACCAATCATGCATGAGGATGTCTTCTGTTTGGTCCCATAGTTGGGCTAAGGCATGATTTATCATGGTCACTCCACCCGTCACCGTGTTTTCCGTTAATTCCTGAACCAATTCTGTATTAGCATGACCAGATTGGCTGCGAATCATACTGTCTGACAGGACCTGCAAGTCCTGGTTGACCACTGTCAAATCCATATAGACCATGAGCGGCAGCTCAGAAGGATATTTATTAGCTTCAGCTAGAGATTGTTCTAGTTTGTTTGGAAGCCAGACATCATCCTGGTCACTAAAGAAATAGACATCTGCCTGCTCCTCCTGAACTAGCCTATGAAAACTCTTGACCACTCCCAGATTAATCGACTCATTTTCATTTACCCACTGAATCCGACTATCCTGAGCTACAAATGCTGCGATGATTTCCTGTGTTTTATCTGTGGAACCATCGTCACGAATCAGGAGTTTCCAGTCTTGAAATGACTGTTCTTGGATACTTTGAATTTGTTCTGCTAGAAACTGCTCACCATTGTAGGTGGACAGGAGAATATTTACCTTCATTTCAAAAACAAGTCCTCGTACTGACGGACAATTTCCTCCCATGTGTAGTGTGCCTGCATGTGACGCTTGGCAGCCTGACCAAGATTCAGTGATTCTGGCTGACTGTCTACTTGATGGATTAAGCTAGTCAGACTTCCTGTCTCCTTAGACCAGTAATGAGCTGTATTGAGGGCCACTTTGCGGTTAAAATCCACACCCAAGACCAGATTTTCATTGGTCTGCGCCAAGGCCTCCAGGAGGCTGGGATTGGTCCCGCCCACTTCATGACCGTGGATGTAGGCCCGACATTCCTGCCGCAGGTATTTGAGCAAGTCCTTATCATAGACTGTTCCCACGAACTTGATGCGGCTATCCTGATCAAAGCGGGTTTCCTGCCTCAACTGCTCAAAGTAGCTAGACCCCTCATGGTTACAGACAATAACCAGGTCCCTTCTGGTGTTGGAGGCCATAAATTCTCGAATGGCGGCTGCATAATTGTTTTCAGGAACAAAGCGGCCAATAATTAAATAATAACCCTTTTCCTCTATGCCCCACTGGTCAAAGAAAGACCGAACCTGCACACTGTCTTTGGAAAAATTGGTCGGAGCAAGGTCCGTTCCATAGGCAATAAAGGTCGTTTTAGACCAAGGATAGGCTTCTTGGATATAGGTCTCTATCCCCTCGTTATCCGAAATCACTAAATCTGCATACTGGGTCATCACCTTCTCTGAATATTTGAGATAGGTCTGGACAGGCTTGCTCCACTTAGATCGTTTCCACTCCAAACCATCAGGATTGATAAAAAGCTGACCGCCAATTTTGTGAATACGACGAGCAAAGGGGGAAATAAAGGCACCGATGGTATTGCCTAGAATATAGAAAACCGGCTTCTCAATGCCTTCTTTTTCGATCAGCTTAAGGGCATAAGAAATAGCCATCATATCATAGGCAATAACCCGAGCTGGACCTAGTTTGGGCGGATTGATGGTAAAACAATCCACTTGTTTGTAGTTTGAATGCTGGTGGTGACTGTCATCCGATAAACAAGCTACATGATACCGCAAGTTATCGGATACTTGGCGGGAAACCAATTCGTTGACGAAGGTCTCAAAACCACCATATTTTGCTGGTAATCCACGACTACCAATGATAAAAACATGTTTCATATCTTCTTCTGTTCTCTAAAATGTCTAATCAGGCTATTATACCATAAAAAGCTAGAGAGTTCATGGAAAAAGGGCGGATAAACATCCGCCCTTATGGCTGGTCAAACAACTGCGCATTCCCAGCCTTTTAAGAAAAGAATTGATTGAGCATTTGAAGCCCATGGTAGCTCAATACTGTATAGAGATAGAGGGTCGCTGGCTTGGTCAAGAGGGTAATCCAGATAAATTTTTTCAAGGTCATCTTGCTCATCCCAGCAACCATACAGAGAAAATCATCCGGGAAGCCTGGCAAGATGAAAGCCATAGCTAGGAAACGCTCAAAAAACTTGCCCTTATCCAAATAAACAATATATTTATCATATACTTGGTCAGAAACAAAGGATTTGACAAAAACTTCGCCATAGCGTCGCGCCAAGAGAAAGGCCAAGACCGATCCGATAAAGATGCCAGTAGTATTGTAGATAAAGCCCATGAGTGGACCAAAGAGCACATGACCAACCACGCAGGTCAACCCGCCTGGAATGACAGGATAGAGAACCTGAATGATTTGAATGCAAATGAAGAGGATGGGACCAAAGACTCCCAGCTCATTGAGGAAAGACTGGAAACTGCCGCCTACAGCAAAGACACTGGGATTTGTTTTAATATAAACAGCCATCCAAATGGAAAATAAAATTCCCAGAACTGTCACAATCTGTATCCATTGTTTGTTGGTTAATTTAAAAGGGAATTTTAGGACCATATCACATTCACCTCCTTGATTTATCTTTATTGTACCACTGAATTAGTACAAAGACATAGGTCTTGAGGATGAATTTTCATTATAGCAAAAAGAGAAGAATCAATCTCCTCTTGAATATTTTATTTCTGCCCCTGTTTGTAAAAGGCTTCTAGAGCCTCTTGCCAGGTCGGGATAACAAATCCTGTAGCCTTGGCTTTTGCCAAACTCATGGTTGAATTGAGTGGGCGTTTGGCCTTGGCGGGGAATTGGTCTGACGATACTGGATTGACTGTCACAGGCTTATCTTTCAAGATTTCCTTGGCAAAATCATACCAAGAAATACCTTTTTCCGAATCATTGGACAAATGATAGTAGCCAAATTCCTGCTTGGTTTCCACCAGATACGTCATAAACTCAGCCAGGGTCCTAGTCCAAGTTGGACGACCAAATTGGTCATTCACCACACCAAGGGCATCTCTTGTTTCTGCGAGGTTTTGCATGGTGAAGACAAAGTTCTTGCCGTAATTTCCAAAGACCCAAGCAGTCCGAACTGTGTAGAACTTGCCAGCGTATTTTTCCACTGCTTCTTCACCCAGACGCTTGGCCCGACCGTATTCTGTCTGTGGATTAGTAGGCTCATCGACTTCTAATTCCAAACCAACAGGTTTTTGACCTTCAAAGACATAATCAGTGGAAATATAAACCAAGGTCGCATTGTATTTAGCAGCGGCCTTCGCAACATTTTCAGTACCCGTTACGTTGATTTTGTAGTTGAGTTCTTTGCCTTCATCTTCTGCAGCATCTACCGCTGTATAGGCTGCACAATGGTAGATGATGCTCGGTTTCACTTCTGCGAAGAAGGCTTCCACCTTGTCCGCATCTGTGATGTCCATTTCAGCCACATCGGCAGCCACATATTCAACACCACGCTCATCCAAAAGATAGCGTAGCTCAGTTCCCAGTTGGCCGTTTGCGCCAGTAATTAAAATCATAGTTGACTCCTTTGTTATGTATGTGCCCATTTTAGCAATAGAGCATGAATTTAGTTTTCGTCTGAAGTACGCTTATCAATGATATAGCGCGGACGTCGTTTGGTTTCAAGGTAAATCTTCCCGATGTATTCGCCAATGATTCCGATGGAAATCAACTGAATACCACCGATAAAAGCAACGATGGTCACTGTACTGGACCAACCTGAAACAGTATTGCCCACAAAATGACTGACCAAGCTCCAGATGATGAAGAGGAAGGAAATGAGGGAGGTTAAAATCCCTAAACCAGTAATCAGACGAATAGGCTTGATACTGAGGCTGGTAATACCATCAAAAGCCAACCCCAACATTTTTTTCAATGGATAGTGGCTTTCACCTGCAATGCGTTCAAAACGGTCGTATTCTACCACTGCATAGTTAAATCCAACCAAGGGAACTAGACCGCGTAAGAAAAGATTGACCTCTGTAAATTCAGCCATGGCGTTCAGGGCTTTTTTAGACATGAGGCGGTAATCTGCATGATTAAAGACAATCTCAACCCCCAATTTTTCCATCAGATGGTAAAACCCTTCTGCAGTAGAACGCTTGAAAAAAGTATCTGTAGTCCGTTTTTTACGGACACCATAAACCACTTCTGCTCCATTTTGGTAGGCTTCAACCATATCATCCATGCAATTGATATCATCTTGACCGTCACAGTCAATAGTAATGACAATATCAGCCAAGTCTTTAGCTTCCATCATACCAGCCAGAACTGTACTTTGATGACCACGGTTCCTGGACTGAGAAATACCTACAATATGCGGATCCTGCGCATACTCTTCAATCAAGTCCCAAGTCCGATCCTTACTGCCATCATTAGCATACATGATGCGGCTATTTTCTGAAACCATCCCTTTTTCCATCAATTCATGTAATTTTCCTAAGAACATCGGATTGGTTTCAGGCAAGACAGCCTCTTCATTATAACATGGTATCACAATGTATAAGATTGGTTTTTCTTTCATTTCTTTCTTCCTCTTTCACCCCAAATTCCATACAATTCAGCCATCTTTTGCCCGTATCATAAAAACTGCACCTCAGCTCTGAGATGCCGTTTCATGATTATTTGATAACTTCTTGTGTCTTAGCGTAATTAGCTTCGACAGCTGCTTTTTCAGCCTTCCACCAGTCCTGGTTTTCGGTGTACCAGTTGATGGTCTCCTGCAAACCTTGCTCGAAATCGGTAAATTGTGGTACCCAGCCTAATTCTTCACGAAGTTTAGTTGAATCAATAGCATAACGTAGATCGTGACCTGCACGGTCTGTCACATGGTCGTAAGCATCTTTGGGTTGACCCATTTTTTCAAGGATGAGTTCAAGGACTTCCTTGTTGTTCTTCTCGCCGTCAGCACCGATGAGGTAAGTTTCACCCATACGGCCCTTGGTCAAGATCGCCCAAACACCAGTTGAGTGGTCATTGGTATGGATCCAGTCACGGACGTTCTTACCTTCACCGTAGAGTTTCGGCTTGATGCCTGACAGGATATTGGTGATTTGGCGTGGGATAAATTTCTCGATGTGTTGGTAAGGACCGTAGTTGTTTGAACAGTTTGAAATGGTTGCTTTGACACCAAAGGAACGAACCCAAGCCTTAACAATCAAGTCTGAGGCAGCCTTGGTGGATGAGTAAGGTGATGACGGGTTGTAGTTGGTTTCCGCAGTGAATTTCTCACCCGGGCCTTCACCATGACCTGGCAAATCTTCACGCAAAGGAAGGTCACCGTATACTTCGTCCGTTGATACATGGTGGAAACGGATGTCATATTTACGAGCCGCTTCCAGCAAGGTGTAAGTACCGATAAAGTTGGTATGGATGAAGGGGCTTGGATCGTTGAGGGAGTTGTCATTGTGGCTTTCTGCCGCGTAGTGAACGATGACATCTGCCTTGGAAGCCAATTTGTCTACCAATTCAGCATCTGCAATATCACCCACAACCAGCTCGACACGATCACCAAGAATGGCTTCCAAGTTGGCCTTATTACCTGCGTAGGTAAGTTTGTCCAAGACTGTTACATGAACATCTGGATGGTTGTTATAAACATAGTGTACGAAGTTTGAACCGATGAAACCAGCGCCACCAGTTACGATAATATTTTTAAATTCTGACATTTTTTTCTCCGAAAAATTTCTTTCTTTTTTTGTGTGTCGTCTTAGGTAGTAGGCCGAAGGTGTTTCATTACTAACCTATAAGCCTAGGGGCCTCATGGGTTTCCCCGCTCCTTAACAAAGCCAAGGAGCTTCTCACTACGGCGATGACACACAGAAGAGGCTCGCTCTGCTCGCCCTCTTTGATTGCCAGACTACTTCAACATTTCTTTCAAGTAATCAATCTTAGCAAAATCTTTTTGGTTATTATTGTCTGCTCGATAAGAATCTTTGGAGGAGGCTTGATAGATTTTCAAGTACTGCTCGAGTGTCGGCAAATAATAGTGAACACCCTGAGTCTCCAATTCTTCCAAATCCTCTAGCTCCACACCCGCAAAGTCAGGGAGTGAATGAAGGCCGCCAAATTCAACAGACAGGCCATCCTTTTGGAATTCATGCTCATGGCGGTCGACCAGGACATAACCCAGTTGATTCATCATAGCAATCAACTCATCCGCACGGTAAATCCGCTCTTCATCAGGTGCTTCCCATCCTCTGGGATCACTGGGCACATGAATATCAAGGTCCCTTGCCTGCCAATCTCTTCCTGTTCGCCTTTCCAGGCCGACAGAGCCCATTAACAAAGGAGTGATTTCTAGCTTGTTTAACTGCTCTGCGATTTCCAAAAAAGCTTGAAACATTAGAGGTCCTCTTTCCTCAAAGGTTTGACATCCTTCAAGAGTGGGTGGTTTTTATCCGCTTCTGAGACTTCTGCCTCTTCTAGGTTTTCCCATTTGATGTCGAGACTTGGGTCAGCGTAGTTGACAAAGGCATATTTTGGCTTGAGCTCCAAAGCCCAGTAGTCGTTGACCAAGTAGCTGTATGACACGAAGTCTGACAGGACTTGGAAACCGTTGGCTACGCCACGCGGAACAAAGATTCCCTTGCTAGCATCAATAACAGTTTGGTAGGTATTACCAAAACTTTCACCCTCACGCAGGTCAACCCAGGTCCCCAAGACCTTACCTCCATCGGCTACTGAGATGTACTTATCCCAAGGTTCTGCATGAAGGCCGCGAAGAACATGTTTACGAGAGAAAGATACGTTATTTTGTAATTTTCCTTCTGCAAAGAAGCTCTCTGGGAAGCCAAGCGGAAGCATTTTCTCCTTTTGGAAATTTTCCTTAAACCAGCCACGGTTATCGCCACGAACTGGAATGTCAAATTCTAGCATTCCAGGAATGGCTTCAATCTCACGAGCAGCTAATTCTTTATCAAAAAATTGTTCCGTCATTAGGCTTCTCCAATCAAACGGAGCAGGTATTGTCCGTATTCATTTTTCTTTAAAGGTTGTGCCAGCTCATACACCTGTTCCTTACTGATATAGCCCATGCGGTAGGCAATTTCTTCTAGGTTTGCGACTTGAACGTTCTGTAAGCGTTGAACGGTCTCGATGTACTGAGCCGCTTCCAGCAAACTCTCGTGCGTTCCTGTATCCAGCCAAGCAAAACCACGACCCATGAGTTCTACAGACAAATCCCCACGCTCTAAGTAAGCCTTATTGACATCTGTAATTTCCAATTCTCCACGAGGAGAAGGCTTGATATTTTTGGCAATCTCTACTACGTCATTGTCATAGAAATAAAGACCTGTAACAGCAAAGTCTGACTTAGGTACTTCTGGTTTTTCTTCGATGGAGATAGCATTCATATTCTCATCAAACTCAACCACACCAAAGCGTTCTGGGTCCTTGACTTGATATCCGAAAACAGTCGCCCCTTTTTCTTTGGCTGAGGCCCGTTGCAACATCTTGGTCAGGCCATTTCCATGAAAAATATTGTCTCCAAGAACAAGGGCCACATTGTCATCACCGATAAAGTCTTCACCGATAATGAAGGCTTGTGCCAGGCCGTCTGGACTTGGTTGTTCAGCATAAGAAAGGGAAATGCCAAGTTCATCCCCATCTCCCAACATGTCCTTAAAACGGGGTAGATCTTGAGGAGTAGAAATAATCAAAATCTCTTTGATACCAGCTAGCATCAAAATGGACAGCGGATAGTAAATCATCGGCTTGTCATAGATGGGCATGAGTTGTTTTGAAGCAGCGCGTGTCAGTGGGTACAGACGAGTACCTGAACCACCTGCTAAAATAATACCTTTCATAAATGATACCTTCCATTATTATAATCACTCCATTATACCATACTTTGAAATGACTGTCATCTTGCAATCTAGATGCTTCTATACAAAAAAAGAGGATCAGTTCCTCTTTTTTTAGGGTTTTATTGCATCACAAATACCTTGGTGCAAATGCAAAATCGATTCCTGGCCTGGAAGTCTTGGCAGTCCTAAGGAATCCTCTCTAGTAAAAGCTTCATGTAAGCCACTTGTCCATGAGGTGGCTGGAACTTGATCAGGAGAAATCTTGGAAAAACCAACAGTCAGGGTTTAGCTTGTAGTACTGTCTTAACCCAGGGCCACATCTAGGATCATCATAATGACAAAGCCCATCATGAGGCCTAGAGTTGCACGGTCTGTATTGCCATTTGTCTGCGATTCTGGAATCAGCTCTTCGACTACAACGAACATCATGGCACCCGCTGCAAAAGAGAGGGCATAGGGTAGAATCGGGGTCATATAGATAACCGCCACCGCTCCAATAACAGCTGCTATTGGCTCTACAATCGCAGACATAGCTCCCCAGAAAAAGGCCTGTTGGCGGGTTTTGCCATCCGTCCGAATCGGAATGGAGAGGGCAGACCCTTCAGGGATGTTTTGCAAGCCGATCCCCAAGGCCAGACCCAGGGCACCAACATAGGCAGCCTGACTGAAATTATTGGCTAAAGCACCGAATGTAACCCCTACGGCCAAACCTTCTGGAATATTGTGGATGGTAATGGCCAAAAAAAGCAGGGCTGTTTTGGAAAGTTTCTTGCGTTCTTCCTTGCTACCGCCTTCTGCCTTGGCGATATCATGACCAAGATGCAGATGCGGAATAATGGCATCGATAAAGCGCAAAAAATAGCCACCCAGCAAAAATCCAACCGCCGCTGGCACCCAAGACCAGGAACCGTAGATTGGTTCTGCATAGGAGATGGATGGCGCCAAAAGCGACCAGAAGGAAGCTGCAATCATGACTCCAGCCGCAAAACCTTGCATGGTATCTAGTAATTTTCGACTGACATGTTTAAAAAAGAAGACAATGCCTGAACCAATGATGGTACAGGTCCAGGTAAAGAGCCCCGCTAGAAAAGCCTGCAAGACTACGGATTGCTCCGCAAACCAAGACATACTTCTTCCTCACTTTCTCATTTTTTTGAAAATCCAGTATTACAGGTGCCTAAAGGGATTGGTGGACACGGTTGAGGCCAGAATTTCCACATCCCACTTGTTTTCGTCTTTCCATTCCTGCAATTTTTCTGCTATTTTTTTGACAAAAAGCACTTCAATATGATGGCCAGGGTCAATGCCCAACAGTCCATGGGTCAACATTTCTTGCCCTGTATGGTAGTAAATATCACCTGTAATATAGACATCCGCTCCTTTTGCAAGCGCATCCTTGTAAAAATCATCACCAGAACCGCCACAGATAGCCACGCGACGAACATACTGCTGGGCCTGGTGGGCATAGGTCACCAGGCGGACTGCATCGAGATCAAAAACCGTCTTGACCTTCAAGGCCAATTCCTCCAGCGTTTGCTCAGCCACTTCTCCAACTCGGCCTAAGCCTCGGCCCGGGGCAGTTTCATGGAGAATCTCAGTCTTTTCAATATCTAAGAGCTGACAAAACCAATCATTGAGCCCACCTTCTACAATATCAATATCGGTATGGCTAACATAGACTGCGATGTCATGTTTGACCAGATTGAGGTAAATCTGGGTCTGCAAATCATCAGCAACCAAGTTTTTTAGGGGCCGAAAAATTGGGGCATGTTTGACAATAATCAAATCCACCTGCTTGTCAATGGCTTCTGCTACCGTTGTTTCACGAATATCCAAGGCCACCAGGACCCGCTTAATTTCCTTGTTGAGGGTGCCGATTTGGAGACCAGACACATCCCCTTCCATAGCTAATTCTGGCGGACAAAAGGCCTGATAGCGTTCGATGAGTTGATTAGCTAACATCTAAAACCTCCTTGATAGCTGAAATTTTATCTTGGAGAAGTCGAATATCCTCCTGATGCTGGGCAGGAATTTTTTCCAAGGATTGGGTCAATTTACCCAATTCGGTCTGCCATTTGGCTAGAAAATCCGTAGATTTTTCCTGCAAGAGATAGGGGCCAAATCGCTGCTCTAACGGAGTCAGCTCCATTGTCCCAGCTTCAACCACCAAAATCTCATAGAATTTTTGATTTTCTGTGACCATTTCTTCTGCCACAATCTGAAAACCATGCGCTTCTAACCAGATGCGGAGTTCATCCTCCCGATTATTGGGCTGTAAAATGAGGCGCTTGACCTTCTCCAGCTTATCACGGTCTGATTCTAGGATATCCGCAATTAAACGGCCGCCCATCCCCGCAATGGTGATGGTATCAATCCGGTCCGAACTTTCGATGGCAGCCAGACCATTGGCTAGACGAACCTGAATCAGTTCCTCCTTGCCTGCTTGTACCACGTTGGTCAATGCTGATTGATAGGGGCCCTGAACGACCTCCCCAGCCACAGCATAATCAATGATGCCATTTTCTACTAAAAAAAGAGGGAGATACGCATGGTCACTCCCCACATCTGCCAGGCGGCTGCCCTTTTGAACATAGCTCGCCACAGCTCCTAAGCGTTTTGATAATCTTGTTTCCATCTTAATCTTTCCAGAGATTCATTGCATCCATAAAATCTTGGGATAGCTGAACTGATTTCTGTTGCTGGGATTCCCGCTCTGCATTTTTGGCTTCGACCTGGTTAGGACTTGTAATTCCCTCACGGCGCCAGTTCCGCAAAATGGCCTGGATATAGCGCCAGTTGGTCTTGTTACTAAAGACAGCTTCACGCAGGGCCATCCGAACCAGCTCAATGGAGGTCTTGTCCTCCTGTATGGTTTTTTGCAGGTCTTCAATTTCAAAGGGGGACAGGAGTCTGCCCAACTCTCGCTCAAATTCGCCTATCAGGACCTTGAAATCATTGGGTTCTGAAAAAGGCTTTTCTGCAGGCGTTGGCTGTAAGAGTTGATCTAGTTTTTCCAGGGCTGGCCAGGCATCACAAATCATTTCGATTTCACCTGCTAACTCAATGGTTTTGAACTGGAGCAAGCCTGCTTCCTGCAGACTTTCAATGGAACGATTGACTTCAGCCGTGCTTTTGCCAATGGCTTGAGAAATCTGACTGGAGGCTATTTCGTCCAGCTTGCTGGTATTTTGGAAAAAGAAAAATTGCCAGACCAAAAAATCATCTGCCGATGGAAATAAGTCCTTGAAATGAAACAGCAAAGCACTTGGTAGAACCAAGTTGCCAGACTGATATTGTTGTGAAAGTTTCATAGTTCCTCTTATAAACTCGCAGATAGGGATGACAGCTCCACCATGTTCCAATCATAGGGGGTTCCTTGATAGACTGCATAATTGACCCAGTTGTTAAAAAATTGGGCAGCAGGAAGGTTCCAGGTCAGGGGAGGCTGTAAGCTCGGATCATCATTTTTGAAGTAATGTTCTGGGAGATGGGGCTTGAGTCCAGCTTCCACATCCCGGTGATATTCTTTTGCCAGGGTATCACGGTCATACTCCAAATGGCCAAAGCTGTATACTTCTCTCAAGTCCTTGCTGGCCAAGATGGAGAGTCCCACCTTTTGGCCACTAGCCAAAATTTCTAGTTGGGGAACGGTGGCCAGTTCTTCCTCCAGTACTTCGGTGTAACGAGAATGGGGGGCAGAAAAGACATCATCGAAACCGCGCATAAGGGGGCTGTCCGTTTTTACCACTTCCTGTTGGTATACGCCAGATAATTTGGCTGGCATACTGTGCTTGCTGATGCCGTAGCGGGCATAGAGACCTGCTTGGGCTCCCCAGCAAATATGAAGGGTGGAATAGACATGTTCCTTAGACCAGTCCAAAACAGTTGCCAATTCCTGCCAATAATCCACTTCTTCAAAGGGAAGGTTCTCAACAGGGGCACCTGTAATAATCAAACCATCGAAAAACTTGTCCTTGACTTGGTCAAAGGTTTTATAGAACTGTTCCATATGTCCCTCATGGGTGGTCTTGGAACGATGACTAGCCATATATAAAAATTCAACTTCCAGCTGCAAGGGGGTATTGGCCAAGAGCCGCAAAAGCTGGGTTTCAGTCACAATTTTCTGGGGCATGAGATTGAGAATGAGGATATTCAAGGGACGGATGTCCTGGTGCTGGGCCCGGCTGTCGTCCATCACGAAGATGTTCTCAGTTCGCAAGATATCTACTGCTGGTAAGGATTTTTCAATTTTTATCGGCATAGACTAATTCCCCTTTATCTCAATTTATAGTTTCATTATACAGCAGGCCACCAGTCATTTCAATGAGGTAGAAACTAGGACAAGTTATAATCTGAAACTATACCCAAACACACGATGCAGTGCTTAGCCTGGGAAATTCATCAAGACTTTCAAGTCATAATCACCAATAGCTTCACGGCCACCCAGTCCATCCAATTCAATGAGGAAGGCACATCCTGCTACCACTCCGCCCAAGCGCTCAATCATTTCGATAGTGGCCTTTACGGTACCACCTGTTGCCAACAAATCATCGACAATCAGGACGCGTTGGCCAGGTTTGATAGCATCTGCATGCATGGTCAAGGTGTCTAGACCGTATTCTTTTTCGTAGTCCGCTGAAATGACTTCACGTGGCAATTTGCCTGGCTTACGAACTGGTGCAAAACCAATCCCTAGCTCAAAAGCGACTGGACAACCGACGATAAAACCACGCGCTTCTGGACCAACAATCATATCAATCTCTTTGTTGGTAGCGTACTGCACAATTTCACGAATGGCATAACTATATGCATTGCCATCGGCCATCAAAGGGGAAATGTCACGGAAGGTGATACCTTCTTGTGGGTAGTTTTCAATGGACGCGATGTAGTTTTCTAAGTTCATTTTATTCTCACTTTTAAATTTTTGATGTACTCTTCATTATACCACGAAATTGGTATTTGGCAAAATCTGTCTATCCATCCTTTTTAGCCTGATAGTCGCTCAAAAATTGCTCAATAGTGTCAGGCAATTTCTCATTAGTTTCATAAACAGGAAAACTGTCTAGTTGCCCTATTTTCTCGAAAGTATTTGAGGAATTGGGGATGTAGAGGCTCTGGTTGAATTGGTAGCCTTTTTCTGTTTTGACGAGTTGAGGTTCTGTCACATAACCTGTCTCCACATAGTCAATCTCTTCCAGCGAGGAATAATGTCTATCCTTGACATCTTGAACTCGGTCAAAGGTCAATAGTACTCCTCTCGTTTCCTTGATGTAGATGGCATCTCCCTTACGGCTATAATCACCCTCTACTACTATGAGATAGGGGACAATCGACTCATCTTCCATCTCCCAACGGTAGTCCTCTAACTCTTCTTGATTCTCATAATCAGCAAAATCTTTGAGATAGAAAAAGTGTTTGTCATCCACAAATCGAAAAACTCGATCATCTATCCGATAAGACTGACCAGCTTCAAGTTGCTGGGCTCGATTTCCAGCTATATCCTGAATGCTTCGATAGACCAATTGATATAATGCTTCTGGAAAAAAGTAGCCATAGGCAGTGATTGCACCAATAGCAAGCAAAGGGAGGATGACTATACATAAAATGATTTTCTTCTTACGCATTTGCCCTCTCCTGAATATCTTTTTTCAAACTTTCAATTTCTAGCCTGATTCGTTCAAAGGAACTCTTACCTCTCATTGAAAAAATACCTTTACTGTTGAAATAAGAATGAATCCAATCGTCAAACTGGGAGGATTGGAAGGAAAGCCGTCGATTGTTGGGAGCTTGAAAAGCAAAGACCTCTGTCGTAATCACCTGCTTGCGATAGGCTGGGTCATGTGGCCCAACAGGTTGAACATCTAGGGTTCGGTGCCGTTTATTGTTTTTATTGGCATAGTTGAAGGAAGCACCGTTGACCAAGCCATTTTCATCAACACCTTCTGAATCCAATTCGTTGGCAAAACGACCATTGCTAGCTAGGATAAATTCTGTATGAAAACCCATAACTATCTTAATATTGACCACAGGCTCAAAATCTGGATAGAGCATGACAATAGACCCCGATTGTCCTGGAAGGCTGGCCGCCTTGTTGTGGAGGCGCGAGGATTCTTCCAAATCATAATCAACAAAATAGCGGTAATTGTCCAAGCCAAACTCATCTTTTGCTTCTTCCTTATTGTATTTGCTGGCAAGATAGGCTACCAATGCATCCCGGTCTGTCTGACCTTTTTTACGATAATGGTCTCTGACCCATTGGGCCTGTTGGGCAGAAATCAGATAGCGAAATTGATGAATACGCTTGGCCAAATCATCTTTTTGAGATAATTGCTTCTTAGGAAAAGCCTTCTGTACGACCCGCGCAAAGCTAGCCCAGAAATAAGCATCTGGCTCCAAATCCTGATCAAAGTTAGCAATCAACTTGGCAGTTTCTTCATGCTGACCAGACAATTCTTGGGGAAAATGGGTCAGCTTGAGGCTATATGCCAAGAGTTTTCTAGCTCCTGTGCGGTCCAAGGAATCTGTTTCCAGATTCCAAAGATCTTGGAAGACAGGGCTCCCAAATACTTGGCAGGATTGAAAACGTTGCTCCAAGTATGTAAAAAGCTTATTAGCATCTTTCTGTGGTTCCAAAAAGATAAGATAACCACCTGCAATACTCCTATCAGACCAGCCGCTTGTTTTTAGGGCTGTCGTCTGTTCTTGCAGGGTTTTCTCCAGTTTCAGCAAGTCCGGCTGGGATAATTTCTCTTGGTAGTCCTTACAAACAGCTGCAATCTGCTTGTCTAGACTGAGAATTTTTACTTCGTAGAATTTATCAGTCTCCAGACCAATAGAAGTCTGAAACCAATAAAAGTAGATTCCTACTAGTGAAATGAGCAAGGTTAGGATGAATAAGATTCTTCTCTTTTTCATCAGTCACTCCTTTAATAACTTATTTTTTTAGCCAATCATAGATTTCTTGTGGGGTGCCCAAGGCCATCAACTCTTGAAATTGGACTGTTTTTTTCAATTCTTGGTAAATCTGACTTTCGGCAATCTCACGTTTTTGAGCTTCTTTGTTGACGGTCATGACACCGTCGGTAATAGTTACAAAACCCAATTCTTGAAAAATCTGAACCATTTTCACTAGCAAGATGTACGGAATTTTGAGATAATCCGCCAAATCCTTGAGCTTATAGCGAACATCAAATTCAGGAAATTGGTAGATGGCCTTATAAAAGTTGGCAAACTGCTCACGACTGCCATAGCCCGTCAGATAGTATGCCTGCTTGATATGATTTTTGAAATATATTGCCTCAAAATCTTGATGAGCAAATAGCTCCTGCAATTCTTGAGGACTCTCAGGGATGTCTAGCAGAACTACACTGTTACTCTTGACTTCTGAAGTCAAGACAGGTACTGCTTCTGGTAGCGAATGGTTCTTGCCTCGAATATCGAAGAGCTGCACACCTTGCACACGGGCATCCACCAACATCAATTGGATTGTCGTATTGCCATTCCACTGGTTGACAGAAAGTTGAACAGCCAATTCCAGATTTTTTACCTGACTAAATTCCTGGGCCAATCTTCCTTGACCAAAGGCCACAACATCCACACTGACAGCATCCTTTATAATCCGTAGTTTGAGATGGGGATTGTCCTGACCCATGGTGCGGGTGGATTCTACCTGAAAATTTCTAAGATAAAAGGTTGGTTTGGTGAAATCCATGCCAAAAGGAGCCAATTTTTCTAAGGATTTTACTGTCTCCAAGGTCAAATCAGACAGATTTAATTCCTCATCGAGGATCAATTTGGGTTTTTGGGTCAAATCCAGTTGGTTTTCTTGGATAAAGGTTGTAAGAACCTCAGACAAGGCTTCCAAATTCTCAACCTTCAGAGTCACCCCTGCCGCTCCGCTGTGGCCACCGAAGGCCTCAAAGAGTTCGCGATGGTCATTGAGCGCTTGAAAAATATCAACTGCCTCCACTGATCTAGCTGATCCCTTGGCCAAGCCATCCTGAATCGATAAAACAATAACGGGTTGTTGCAATTCTTCCAAAAGGCGGCCAGCTACAATGCCCAAGACCCCTGGATTCCAACATTCAGCTGCCAAAACTTGGACAGGTTTATCTGGCTGAATTCTACTTTTTGCTTCTTTGTAAATAGTCTGAACGATATCCTTACGCTCAGCATTCTTTTCATCAATCATGACAGCAATTGCAGCCACTTCTTCCTCATCAAAGCCGGTCAAAAGCTCGATAGCGGGGTTAGGATCATCTAATCTTCCTAGGGCGTTGAGGCGGGGCGCAAGTTGGAATCCGACCGTTTCTTCATTGACTTGGCTCGCTTCAACAGCAGCTAATTTCATCAATTCCTGCAGACCCATCCGCTCACTCTGTTTGAGCAAGGAAAGACCATATTGAACCATGATGCGGTTTTCATCGGTCAGGGAGACCATATCCGCAATGGTCCCAATAGCAACCAGATCCAGCAATTCTGGCTGAACCCGTTCTAAGAGGGCAGTAGCCAGCTTAAAGGCAACCCCACATCCAGCCAAATGCTTGAAAGGATAGTTGCCTGACGGGTGCTCTGGGTGAATGATGGCAAAGGCATTGGGCAACTGGTCAGGCAGAGAATGGTGGTCTGTGACAATCACATCAACCCCCATTTCCCGAGCATAAGAGATAGCTTCATGACCTGCTACCCCATTGTCCACTGTGACAATCAAGGATATTGCCTGCTGCTCAATGAAATACTTGTACACAGATTTATTAGGCCCATAGCCATCAGTAAAACGATTGGGCAGATAAACCTGACATTCTGCTCCCAGCTCCTCCAAGGTTTCTTTCAAGATAGAGGCAGAGGTCATGCCGTCAGCATCATAGTCTCCGTAAATTAAAATCTGCTCATAGTTCTCAATAGCCCTGCGAATCCGCTCCACAGCCTTCTTCATATCATGTAGCAAATAAGGATCATGCAGGTGGTCCAAAGAGGGATTTAAAAAGGCGCTCAGAGCCGCTGGCGTCTGAATCCCCCTCTCGTATAATATCTCCGCTGCTAAACTATCCAAACCTTCTTTTTTAGCAGCCTTTGTAAATGTTTGATCTGAAAAACCAGGCAACAATTCCCAGCTATATTTTGATGAAATCACAGCTTCACTCCTTTAAAACGTCACCTTCCATTATATCATGAAAGCAAGAAAAAGACAGGCAAAGAACCTGTCTTCATAATCTATAGGAGAGGTGCAATCATGGCAATCACTGCACCAGCAGCCCGTTTGTACCAAGGATAGTATTTCCTAAATCCTGCCAGGGTAATGCGTTGGGACTGAGCAAAGGATTGTTCAAAGTCTCTGGAAATATCAGCCATGACCTGTCTGTGATTGTAGACATAGAGTCCGCATTCGAAGTTGAGATAGAAACTTCTGAAATCTAAATTGACTGTCCCCACTGAGGCCTTCTTATCATCGACCAGAACCACCTTGGAATGCACAAAGCCAGGTAAAAATTCGTAAATCTCAATGCCCGCTCTCAGGTAGATTTCAAAATCTGTCCGAGCTACCAAGTAGGGCATTTGCTTGTCGTAAATATGGGGTAGGAGAATACGAACTTTAACGCCACGTTTAGCTGCATAGATGAGCGACTCCTGCATTTCGTCGTCCAAGACCAGGTAAGGGGTCATGATATTTATCGATTCTTGAGCTGACTGGAACATATCAAGATAGACACGCTTAGCTACCGCGTCATTATCAAATGGACTTTCACCGTAAGGTAAGAAATAGGAATCTGATTCGACCACTTCGCTTTCACGGTGGTAATGTTCTTCCAGATAGGTTAAATCCCTATTTTCAGCTTTTTCATCAAAGTTCCACATCTGCAGGAACATGAGGGTAAAGTTAGCAACAGCTTCACCTGTAACCTTGATATTGGCATCTTTCCAGTAGCCAAAACGCACGATACGATTGATGTACTCGTCAGCCAGATTGGCTCCGCCTGTGTAGGCGATGCGGCCATCAATGACCGTAATCTTGCGGTGGTCGCGATTATTTTGAACAGTGGACAGGGCTGGGATAATCTGGGAGAAAACCTTGGCCTTGATGCCCATTTTCTGCAACTGCTTGTAGTAACTATAAGGCAGGGTATTGAGGGAATTCATGCCATCATACATGAAACGAACTTCCACACCCTGGGCAGCCTTTTCCTTCAAAATTTCCAAGATGGAGTCCCACATATAGCCAAAATCGACAATGTAGTATTCCATGAAGATATACTTTTCAGCCTGGCGTAAGTCATGCAAGAGGTCTTCAAACCAGGCTTCTCCAGATGGATAATACTTGGCATCGCTGTTGACATGAAGGGCGTAGCCCACATGCTCACTCATGTAATGGGCCAGCTTAAGTTGCTCCTTGTCCTTCTCGCCCAAACCACTCATAACCTTATAGGAAGTGTGACCATACTCTTTCAATATCTGGGCCTGCCTATGGAAATTTTTGCGGTAGCGTCTGGTTTCAATGTTGGACTGAAGGATAAAATAGAAAAGGGCTCCGAAGATGGGTATTCCCATGACAAAGAGAATCCAGGTCAGCTTGAAACTGGCATTCATGGGGCGGTTGACGATGGAGATAGCAACAATGATTGAAAACAACTGTAAAAATACTAAAAAGGCTGGGAAGTAAGTTGTTACCGAAGTTACGACCCAAAGAATGGTCACAATGGTCACCAACATTAAGAGCAGGACAATAAAGGCCCGGCTATATATCAGTCTCCAAATCTTTTTCACAAAAACCTCCCACTTGATTTGTGTATTTTGCCTATTATACCAAAATTCAGTCTGCTTGACCAAAAAAAGCCAAGAAAGCGAAAAAAGCACCTAGTGGCGCTTAATAATCTGCAATTTCAGGCCGATCCTGAACCTTGCTCTGCTTGCCTTGACGGGCCTGAAGCACTGCTTCCACCTCATCCAGGCTGACCCCTGTTTCCACCAGCATAACGGCTAAGTGGTAGAGGAGGTCTGCTGTTTCATTGGCGATTTCTGCCTGGTCCGCATTCTTGGCTCCGATGACCACTTCTGTGGCCTCTTCACCAACCTTTTTCAAAATCTTATCCAAGCCTTTGTCAAATAGGTAGTTGGTATACGAACCTTCCTTGGGATTTTCCTTACGGTTCAAGGCTTCTTTGTATAAGGTTTCTAGCATAGTTTCTCCTTTTTGCCTATTCTTCACTGTAAATTTCCTCAAAAAAACAAGAGTATGCCCCTGTATGACAGGCCGCTCCCACTTGTTCAACTGAGATGAGCAGGGTGTCACAATCACAGTCAGTCTTGATGGACTTGACGTACTGATAGTGGCCGCTGGTGGCTCCCTTGTGCCAGAGTTCCTTTCGGGACCTGCTCCAGTAATGCATGGTCTTTGTTTCCAGGGTCAGCTGAAAACTTTCCTCATTCATATAAGCCAGCATGAGGACCTGACCTGTTTCATGATCGGTCACGATGACGGGAATCAGACCTCCCTGCTTGTCAAAATCTAGTTGGATAGCTGTCATAGACGCACCTCGATTCCGGCTTCTTTCATGGCCTGCTTGGTATCAGCGATGGAAACCTCCCCAAAGTGGAAAATGGAGGCTGCAAGAGCACCAGTCGCTGGGGTTTCTTGGAAGACCTCGACCATGTGCTCCTTATTGCCAGCACCGCCAGAGGCGATAATGGGTACATCCACCACGCTAGCGACAGCATTGAGCATGTCCAAATCAAAGCCTGACTTGGTTCCGTCCTTGTCCATGGAGGTCAGAAGAATTTCCCCCGCCCCCAAATCGACAGCTTCCCTAGCCCATTCGATCAAGTCCTTGCCCGTGTCTTTTCGACCGCCTGCCACATAGACATGCCAGCTGCCATCGGCTTCTCTGCGACCATCAATGGCTACAACCACGCACTGGCTGCCAAATTTTTCCGCACAGTCTTTGATGAGCTGGGGATTGGTCACGGCAGATGAGTTGACCGCTACCTTGTCCGCCCCAGCCTTGAGCATCTTGTTCATGTCCTCCACCGAGCGAATACCGCCGCCGACTGTAAAGGGAATGAAGACCTGGTCTGCCACATGGCGAACCATCTCCACCGTGGTATCCCGCTCCTCATGTGTTGCGGTAATATCTAGGAAGACCAACTCATCACATCCTGCCTCGTAGTAGGCACGGGCTGCATCCACAGGGTCACCAACATCGGTCAGATTGACAAAATTGACCCCCTTGACCACCCAACCATCCTTGACATCCAGGCAGGGAATAATCCTTTTTTTCAACATGGCCTAGCCTCCAAACCTTTTCAGTTCATCCAAACTGATATTGCCATTGTAGTAGGCCTTTCCGACGATGGTACCAGCCACTCCAATCTCCGCCAACTTGGTCAGGTCAGATAGTTGGGCAATGCCACCAGATGCGATGACCTTGGCCGTGGTCAGCTCAGACACCAGCTGCTCATAATGGTCAAAGTTTGGACCGATCAGGGTGCCATCCCGGTCCACATCGGTGTAGACAAAGAGCTGAACCCCCATTTTTTCCATTTCCTTGGCCAGGCTGATGAAGTCCACATTGCTGGTTTCCAACCAGCCTTCTGTCGCCACATAGCCATCTTTGGCATCAATGCCAACCACAATCTTTTCGGCCCCGAAGCGGTCAATGGCTTCTTGGACAAAAGATGGATTTTTCACAGCCATGGAGCCGATGATGACCCGGTCAATGCCGACATTGAGGTAGTCTTGAATCTGCTCCAGGGTCCGAATACCGCCTCCGACCTCAACGCCCAGACCAGTCGCCACCTTGAGGGCCGCAATCAGATCCCGATTGGTGGCCTTACCATCCAATGCTCCATCCAAATCCACCACATGAATAAATGCAATCCCAGCATCCGCAAAAATACGGGCCTGTCCCAGAACATCTGGATTGACCACCGTCTGCTGGTTAAAGTCCCCTTTGAAGAGACGGACAGCCTGCCCATCCCGAATGTCAATTGCAGGAAGTATGTTCATTTCCTTACTCCTTTTCAAAAATCTTCTCTACACTACTCAGTCGGAGCCCGTCACCTACTGACACAAGGCCACAAATTTTCCCAGAATGCCTAGGCCGACATCCCCCGATTTTTCTGGGTGGAACTGGGCACCAAAGACCTTATCCTTATGAATCATGGCAGGGATTTTCAGGCCATAATCAGCTGTTACATCTATGTATTCTTTTGGCACATCCGTAAAATAGGAATGGACAAAATAAACATCCTGCCCCGAGAGACCAGCCGTCAGAGCGGTTTCCTGCTCAAGCTGCAAACTATTCCAGCCCATATGGGGAACTGGCCTGTTCTTGCTGGCAGGAATGGCCCTGCAGACACCAGGAATAAAGCCAAGACCCTGAGTTTCCTCATGCTCCAAGCCCTTTTCAGTCAAAATCTGCATGCCTAGACAAATCCCCAAAAGCGGCGTACCTTTGGCAACAGCCTCCTTGATGACAGAGACCAAGCCTCTTTTTTCCAGCTCGGCCATGGCAGCAGGGTAGGCCCCTACGCCTGGCAAAATCAAGCCAGTGGCCGACAAGACTTTTTCAGGGTCCGCAGACAGCTCTGCCCTCACTCCGATTTTTTCCAAGGCCCGTAACACATTAGCTGTATTTCCAGCATCGTAATCAATGACAATCAGCATATTAGAGCATTCCTTTGGTCGAGTTGACACCCTTGATGTCAGGGTTGATGGTAATGGCTTCGCGCAGAGCTCGGCCAGTCGCCTTGAAGAGACTTTCTGCCTTATGATGACTGTTCTTGCCATGGAGAATCTTAAGATGGAGATTCATTTGGAGATTGAAGGCTAAGGCCTGGAAAAATTCCTCCACCAATTCGGTGTCGAAAGCCCCCAGTTTTGGATTGTCAAAGCTGGCATCAAAAACGAGATAGGAGCGACCTGAGAGGTCCAAACTAGCCATGCCCAGAGTCTCATCCATGGGCACAAAGCTGGTTCCATAGCGGTTGATACCAGCCTTGTCACCTAGAGCTTCCTTGATGGCCTGTCCCAAAACAATGCCCACATCTTCTACGGTGTGATGGCTGTCCACATGGAGATCGCCATCCACCTTGACCACCAAAGAAAGGCGGCTGTGTCGGGCAAAGAGGGTCAGCATGTGGTCAAAAAAGCCGACACCCGTATCAATTTCCACAGGCTCCTGGGCATCCAGGTTGATGCTCAGCTTAATCTTGGTTTCAAAGGTATTGCGTTCAATGCTTGCTGTTCTCATAGTATTTCCTTTTCTTTTTTACTGGTGTCACTGGCATGGCCTATTAGCGTCCACTCTATTGAAGTCCATCCAATATCTCAATCACTTGATACAAATCTGGTTCATTGATTTGGTAGGGAGCTTCCTCTCGGACCACTGGTTTGGCACAAAAGGCAATGCCGATGCCAGCCTTGTGAATCATCGGCAGGTCATTGGCCCCATCTCCCATGGCAATGGTTTGCTCTAGGGTCAAGCCATTTTCCTCCGCCCATTGACAGAGTTTTTCCACTTTGACATCCTTGGTCACGATGTCGCCATAGGTTTTTCCAGTCAAAAATCCATCGACTACTTCCAGGTGATTGGCCTTGACATAATCAATGCCGATTTGCTTAGCTAAGCGGTCTACCGTTTCATGAAAACCACCTGAAACCAAGCCCACCTTGTAGCCACGGGCATGGAGTTCATCCACCAATTCCTTGGCCCCCTTGTTGAAATGAATGCGGGCAAAAACCTTATCGAAAATGGACTCGGGCAGGCCCTTAAGGGTAGCCACCCGCTCCTCCAAGGCCTCTTTAAAGTCCAATTCGCCCCGCATGGCCCGATCGGTGATGGTAGCAACCTGCTCGCCGACACCCGCTTCTTCTCCCAATAAATCAATCACTTCTTCTTGAACCAGGGTGGAATCCACATCCATGACCAAGAGTCCCTTAACGTTTGTCATTTCTCACCTCAATCGCCTTGGCATGGGCCTGCAGACCTTCTGCATAAGCCAGGCTAGTAATATCTTTTTCCGCTGCATGAATGGCAGCCTTGCTATACTGCGTATACTGGATACGTTTGATAAAATCATGGACCCCCAGGGCCGAAGAAAAGCGGCTGGTGGCTGTGGTTGGCAGGACATGGTTGGTCCCCGCATAGTAGTCCCCGATAGGCTCGCTGGTATAATGACCTAGGAAGATGGAACCGGCATTTTCAACCTTATCCAAGTAGTCATAGGCATTTTCCATGGCAATTTCCAAGTGCTCCGGTGCCACCAAATTCATGAGTTCAAACATGCTGTCCACATCCTGGGTCAGGATAATGCGGCCGTTATCCTCAATAGAAGCCCTAGCAATCGCTTCTCGAGGCAGACTTTGCAGCTGCTTTTCAATCTCTGCTTCCACCGCATCTGCTAGTTGCTCCGAATTGGTGACCAAAATGGCCCGAGCCAGAACATCATGCTCGGCCTGGGAAAGAAGGTCGGCCGCGACATAGGCCGGAGTGGCCGTTTCATCCGCAATGATGCCAATCTCAGAAGGTCCTGCAATCATATCGATGCCTACAAGTCCAAAGACCTGTTTTTTGGCTGTCGCAACATAGATATTGCCAGGCCCTGTAATCTTGTCCACCTTGGGAATGGTTTCCGTTCCGTAGGCCAGGGCAGCCACGCCCTGAGCACCACCGACTTGGTAAATCTTATCAACGCCTGCCAATCTGGCTGCGACCAAAATAGCTGGCACAAATTTCTTCTGCGGGGGCGTAATCATGATGATTTCCTTAACACCCGCAATCTTAGCAGGAATCACATTCATCAAGACCGATGATGGATAGGCTGCCGTTCCGCCTGGGACATAGACCCCAACCCGCTCGATGGGCCGAATGAGCTGCCCACGAATGACACCTT
>NZ_JBHCHN010000018.1:0-57542 GCF_041802885.1 Streptococcus sp. | reverse complement strand
CGTAGCAAGTATTGCTTGAGGGACATTCGCATCCTTGATGGTAAAAGGAAGATTGTTGTCTACCCAATCATTCCAATTACTCTGATCTCTAATGTCGAAACCCCCATCACTTCCCCGCACCGCAAAATAGGTATTCTTAGTCTGACTACTTAATGTAGGAGTATCGGTTAAAAAGTAGGCATTGAAACCTGCTGGTTCATCCGTCAGAAGACCTTTTTGATAGTGACCAACAGTCGTATGGGGTATTGACTGGTAACCGCCATTCATTTGCGGCAGTGTCAAATTAGTTGTCCGTTGAACCGAACGAAGTGTTGGATCCGGCTGCAAATACACCACGCCATCATTGGGCAAGTTCTGACCGCCGGGGATGACCCTCCCATCGTAAGGAGTATCTTGTGAAAAATTTCTAGTTTTAACTGTTTTGGAATTATTGTACTTTGGTAGTTCCAGAGGGTTTCCAGGATATGTTGCCTGAGCAAGGTTTCCATACAGATTATCAAACGTTTGAAAATTATTCATAATCAATCCACACTCCATCCTTTAATATACTTGGATGATTTAACATACCTATTTTACTAATTATAGGTATATCACTTGAATTCTCTATGTAAAAATCTACTGTAAACTCTGTATTTGCAAGATTATTAAACATCCCTTTTAATGAAAGATTATATCCTGGATTTTTCGCCAACCCAGCATTTAATTCTACTACTTCCATGCTATCCCAATCAATCTGCACCGACTCGATTTTAGGATTTTGAGCTTTCACAAAATCAATAATCTCCTGCTCATGTTCCTTGAGATAAGCCAATTGCTTTTCTTCCTTGGTTGGTTTCTTGACAAACACCTCATCTCCAAAGCCAAACACCAGTTCCTTCATCGCATACCCTCCTATTGCCAAAGTCAGCACTGCAGCTCCAATGAGCCATTTTGTTTTTGTCTTCATAAACGCCTCCTTTCTGACCGCTTTACAACTTCATTATACTAAAAACCAACATGACTTTCCACACATAAAGAAAACCGCCTGCCGGCGGTTCCTATCTCCAACCTTCTTGAAAAAATAACTGTCCCCCCGGACAGTTATTTTTTTAGAAGCCATCTACATTCGTATAGATTTTTTGGACGTCTTCGTCGTCTTCGAGGGCGTCGTAGAGTTTTTCAAAGGTTGCCAGGTCATCTCCTTCAAGCGTTACTTCTGATTGAGGAATCATCTCCAGTTCGGTTACTTGGAAGGTGGTGATACCTGATTCTTGTAGGGCTACAATGGCCTTGTGGAGGTCAGTTGGTGCGGTGTAGACAGTGATGGTGCCCTCTTCTGCTTCCACATCGTCCACTTCTACATCTGCTTCCAGCAGCAATTCAAAGATACTGTCTGCGTCATCACCTGCAAATACCACTACGCCCTTGTTATCAAACAGGTAGGAAACAGAGCCAGACGCTCCCATGTTTCCACCGTTTTTACCAAAGGCAGAGCGGACATTGGCAGCCGTACGGTTGACATTTGAGGTCAAGGTATCCACGATGAGCATGGAGCCATTTGGTCCAAAGCCTTCGTAACGACCTTCTACGAAGGTCTCGTCTGTGTTTCCTTTGGCCTTGTCAATGGCCTTGTCGATGATGTGTTTTGGTACTTGTGCCTGCTTGGCCCGGTCGATAACGAATTTCAGGGCTGAGTTGGTTTCTGGATCTGGATCACCCTTCTTCGCTGCTACATAAATCTCAACACCAAACTTGGCGTAAACTTTCGAATTGGCACCGTCTTTAGCGGTTTTCTTGGCTACAATATTGGCCCATTTACGTCCCATGGGGAACCTCCTACATTTTTTAAAATCGTTTCATTATACCATATTTGGCACAGATTGAGAAGAATTTTTCAAATGCAACCGATATACAGTTGACTTATACAGTCAAACAATATATAATGTGAATATACAGTTTGACGATATATAGGAGAAACCATGAGACGTAATAAGCATTTACCCTTAACAGAAACCACTTATTACATTTTGCTGGCCTTGCTCGAGCCTGCCCATGGATACAGCATTATGCAAACCGTGGAAGAAATGAGTGACGGAGATGTCCGCATCGCAGCTGGTACTATGTACGGCGCCATCGAAAACCTGTTGAAACTGCAATGGATTGTTGCTCTTCCCAGCACAGACAAGCGCCGAAAGGTCTATCAGCTAACAGCTGCTGGAAGGGAAATATTGACGCTTGAAACCGAGCGCATCCGCAAATTAGTGTTGCTTGCTAACTCTCGCCATCTATAAGGAGGTTTAGTTATGAAAAAATGGAAATTGTTTGCTAGCATAAAGGACGAAGAAAACCACATTCAATCTCAAGGTTATCGCCTGACCAAGGTCAATCCTTGGCTTGGCATCTACCAGTTTGAAGAACATCAAGGAAGTCCGCCCTTAGTGAGATTGGATTTTCACGAGCATATTAAAAGCCAAGACTATCTTGAATACCTGACTTTATTTCAGGAATCCGGTTGGAACTGTCTGGAGGGGAGCAAACGAAGCGGTATGCACTATTTCCAGCAAGCGACCAATTCTTCTAGTACTGAAATTTTCTCCGACCGAGAATCCTTGGTTGCTGTTCATAAACGCTATCAAAAATTTGCGCTGACCAACTTCTCTATCTTTCTAATCTACTTCTTTATCTTTTACCAAAGTAATATCAACAACGGTTTTTACCCTTGGAACCCCCAATCCTGGTTTCTGACCCCTGGCCTTTGGGAGCGTAACGGCTTTTCCTTCTGGTTCGGTTTTTTGTTTGAAATGCCGTTTGCCCTATTTCGAAGTGGCTTGATTTCCCTCGTTTTTATCGGTTTTTCCATTTATTTTCTTTTTATCTCTGAAAAAGTAAAAAAAGAAATCCAGCATATAAAAGATTTTTAAACAATCCTTTCAACCCTGCCTTGCCATTTTTTTCTGAAAATCCTATAATCAATATAGGTATTCTTAGAAAGAAGGTTATTTATGAAAACATTTCTCAAGGTCCTCTGGCTACTCCTGCTCTTTATGACATCTCAAATCTGGGCCTTTGTCATGGGCTTTACCATGGTCCCAAGTGTCTTAACGAACACGCCCTATGACCCCAATCTGTTGATGGAACTCATCATTACCGCTAGTGCTATCGCCTCGATTTACCTGACTTGGCTCATTGCAAAAACGGCTCAAATTCCCCTACCCAAACTCAAGGGTTGGACAACAAAAGATTTTGCCTTTGTCATTGGGATGACCGTCCTGACTCGCCTTTTGGCCCACGCAGGAATCTTTTTGCTCCAAAATATGGGCATTGACAGCACCGCCAATGATGCAGTTTTGGCAGAAATGTTCGCCAACTTCAGCTTCCCCCTCCTCTTTATTATCGTAGCCATTTGCGGTCCGATTTTGGAAGAATGGACCTTTCGGGCTGGAATTATCGGCTACCTCTTTGAAAAATACCCTTTGATTGGTGTTGTCATCAGTAGCCTGATTTTTGGGGCCATGCACATGCCAACTGATTGGATTAGTTGGGGCATTTACGGAGGTATCGGCCTGGTCTACTCTCTGGTTTACTACAAGACCAAGCGCCTGGAACTCGTCATGGCCATGCATATTCTCCACAATGCCGCTGCTTTTTGGCTTTAAGACCTTTTCATCACCCTCTTAGACTATATCTAGGAGGGTTTTCTTTTGCAAAAAGAGGAAGCCTTGCTTCCTCCGTGTTTATTCTATTAGAGTTCGACTTGGGCAACCTGGCTATCTTTGGTGACTTGGCCTAGGTTTTCAAGTGTTACTGATTTGATTTCTGCAGTGTTGGTAAAGGCCACTACAGTTGTGGTTTCCCGTCCTGCTGAACGGATAGCTTCTAGATCGGCTACTAGGAGCAAATCCCCAGCTGCTACGCGCTGACCATCCGCTACTTTGGCAGAGAATGGTGCACCATTAAGGGCCACTGTATCGAGACCAACGTGGACCAGAACTTCCAAGCCCTTGTCAGACAAGATGCCAACCGCATGTTTAGTCGGGAAGACACTGGTGACGACCCCTGTTACTGGCGCATAAATGCTGCCATTGGCAGGCTCAATTGCGTAACCATCACCCATCATCTTTTGAGCAAAGACTGGGTCTTTGACTTCTGTGATGGAAATAGCTTGACCATCTGCTACGGATTGAACGTTTTCGGTCAAACCTTTAAATTGTACTTCCTGAGCAACCACTTCTGTCGAAGCTGGAGCTGATGTTGGAATGACAGCACCAGATTCCAACAGGTCTTGAATGTCTGATTTGAGAATATCGGCTTTTGGACCGTAAACAGCCTGCACACCAGAATCCTTGACAATCAAGCCCATGGCTCCTGCAGCTTTCCAGTCAGCTTCGCCTCCAACCTGATTTACATCCTTGACGCTGACGCGAAGACGCGTCATACAAGCATCCACATCTTCAATATTGTCACGACCGCCGAGGAGGTTGATAATTTTTACTACCTGAGAGTTGGCATCTGCAGTTCCTGCTTCACCTTCTGGAGCCGCATCGATCGTATCTGTGTCATAGTTACCATTGCGTCCAGCAGTTGCCAGGTTGAATTTTTTAATCATGAAGTTGGCGATGAAGTACATGATGACCGCAAAGAGGGCTGTTACCCAGACAAAGTTGATCAAGTCCATGGTAAGACCTGCTTTCAGGGCCATTGGAGTACGGGTCAAAAATTCGATGTTACCAAAAGAGTGCATCCGCAGATCCACAATATCTGCCATCGCAAAGGCAGCACCTTGTACCAGGGCATAGACAATGTAGAGAGGCATAGCTGCGAACATAAACATGAACTCGATTGGTTCTGTCACCCCTGTCAAAAAGACCGCTAGGGCTGAGGAAATAAACATCCCTTTATACTTGTGTTTTTTATCTGCATCAACATTGCGGTACATAGCATAGGTCAAGCCCATGAGAATACCGGAGGAACCAATCATTTGACCAACCTTGAAACGAGCTGGTGTGACACTAGCCAAAAGATCGTTGTATTGGCTCATATCGCCAGCATCTTTGAGGTTAATCAAGTCCGTAATCCAAGCCAACCAGAGCGGGTCCTGTCCAAATACTTGTGTTCCAGCCTGAGCTCCAGTCAAGATGTCATAGGTACCACCCAGTGAAGTATAGTTCATAGGGATGGTCAGCATATGGTGAAGACCAAATGGCAAGAGCAGACGCTCCAAAGTACCATAAACAAATGGAGCAAGGACGGGCGCTGTATCCTGTGAAGTCGCAATCCATTTACCAAAACTGTTGATTCCGGTCTGAACCAGAGGCCAGAAAACAGCCAAACAAAGAGCTACTAGGACCGAGCGGTAAATAACAACAAAAGGCACAAAGCGTTTGCCGTTAAAGAAGGTCAAGACATCGGGCAACTTGCGGTAGTTGTAGTACTTATTGAAGGCAGTCGCTCCAACAAAACCAGCGATAATCCCGATGAAGACACCCATATTGAGGGCTGGCTGACCCAGGATATTGACAAAGTAGCCAGAAACTGGAATCTGTGTACCGAAGACTGTGCTGACCGTCGCTTCTGGATCTGCCAACATGTCAGTGGTGACCCCAAAGAAGTTCCCTGTAATCAAGTTCATCAAGATAAAGGCTAGACCTGCAGAAAAAGCACCGCCCGCCCGTTCCTTGGCCCAGCTACCACCGATGGCCAAAGCAAAGAGCAGATGGAGATTCCCGATAATCCCCCAACCAATTTGGGCGACGATATTCCCGATACGAACTAAGAGGTCTGAATCAGGATTCATGAGGGGAATGGAATTCCCGATACTGACCATGAGACCGGCTGCAGGCATGACTGCGATGACGACCATCAAACATTTTCCGAATTTTTGCCAAAACTCGAAGCTCAACAATTTTTTCATGATATTTCTCCTAAAGTTTTAGTGACATCTCCACACCAAAGTGATCTGAGATAGGTGATTTGTTACTTCCGTTAAAAATAACCCGACTGGCTAGAACCCTCCTTTCCTCGTTTAAAAAAATGTAGTCCAGACGTTTCTCTTGGCTGTGGCCGCTCCAGCCATCAATGGCTTTTTCGACCGTAATCCCAGAGTCCTTTTCCTCCGCTAATTCATACCCATCGAAGAGACCAAGTCCCTTTATCGCCTCATAGGCTGGCTGGTCAGAAAAAGCATCGGTGTTAAAATCACCCAACAATAGTTTCAGGCGATGATTATCCGTCCGATTTACTATCCTTTTGATGTTTTCCAGCTGATCTTCGCCTGGACAATCCGGTAGATTGATATGGCAGGAATAGCAGTCAATCAGCTGACCTTGGTAGGAAAGGGTTACGCCCAGAATCTTACGCGATAAGATAGAATCAAGTTTTTGATGGCGACTGCAATAAAAGGCATCCACTTCATAGACAGGAAGTTTGGTCAGGATGGCAATCCCTTCATCATAGCGGTCATAACCGATGTGTGAATTGCTCCAAAAATAGGAATAACGCGGACCAACCAAGCTCTCCAGATGTTCCAAAACTTTGAGGCCATAATTGTCAGCCTTGAGTTCTCGGCTGATATAGGGAGCTGTGATGGTCTGGTTGACTTCTTGGAGGGCGACCAGATCATAATCTTTTTCCGCAATGGTTCTGGCTAGTTCTGCAATTTTTTCTTCCTGCCTATCTTCCAGCCAGCCATGAACATTGATGGTGAGTAGTTTCATATTTTTCTCCCATCTATTTCTTAAGCATTTAGCTCATTGCCACGCTGGTAGAGAAGGGTAATCCGGGTCAAAAAGTCCTTATGGGCTTGGGTCAAATCATCTTCCTTCATCCGCCACTGCCAGTTACCTCCGATGGTAGAAGGGAAATTCATTCGGCTCTCGGCTCCCAAGTTGAGGATATCCTGCATGCTAGCGATGGCTGTATTACTGACCGTTCCAAAGAGGACCCGCAACATGGCTTGATGAATCGGCTCAATCGGCTTACGGTTACTGTAAGCATCCACATACTCTTGCTGCTCAGGGCTAAGATGTTGGTACCAGCCATTGACCACCTCATTGTCATGGGTTCCCATGTAGGCGATAGAGTTTGGAATACAACGATGAACTGCATCGATGCTCTTACCAGTGACATCGCTGAGCCCAAATTCCAGAATTTTCATGCCTGGATAACCGCAATCGTTGAGCAATTTACGGGCCTTGGCATCGATATTGCCCAAATCTTCTGCGATAATCGGTAGATCTCCTAACGTTTCCTTGACAACCTTGAAGAGACTATAGCCCGGACCAGGTTCCCAAGTTCCGTCTTTTGCGACAGTCGCCTTGCCATCTACCTGCCAATAATCCGAAAATCCTTTAAAATGGTCAATCCGAAGTAGATCATAGATTTTAAAACTTTCGTGTATGCGGTAAATCCACCAGCTAAAGCCTGTCTTTTCATGTTCTTCCCAGTCATAGAGGGGATTGCCCCAGAGCTGCCCATCTGCGCTAAATTGGTCCGCTGGTACTCCTGCCACAAAGGTCGGCTTGCGTTCGCTGTCTAGCTTGAAGAGTTGAGGCTTGGTCCAAACTTCCACACTATCTGCTGAGACATAGATAGGCATGTCGCCGATAATCTTGATGTGATGCTCATTAGCATAGGTCTTGAGTGCCTTCCATTGACCGAAGAAGAAGTATTGGCAAACCTTGAAATAATCGATCTGGTCCGCCAACTCGATGCGGTACTTGGCCAGAGCTTCCTCATTGCGAGCCAAAACTGCCTTGTCTTCCCACTCTTGCAGAGCTCGATTATCAAACTTTTCCTTGATAGCCATGAATTCAGCATAGTCGTTGAGCCAAGTGCTGTTGGCTTTTTCAAAGGCTGCTAAGAGGGCCTTGTTGCGGTCATTGGATAGAAAACGCCGAACAGCCTTCTCTAAAATGGGACGGCGTACCTGATAAATCAGAGCATAGTCGACCAAATCTGGCTGTTCTCCAAAGTTGACTCCGTCAACATCAGCCTCCTCCAGCAAACCATCCTCTATCAAGAGGTCAAAGTCAATCAAATGAGGATTGCCGGCAATAGCTGAAAAGGATTGGTAGGGAGAATCTCCATAACTGGTTGTTGTCAGTGGCAAAATCTGCCAGTAAGTCTGCTTGGTTTCTACTAAAAAATCCACAAAGTCATAGGCTGACTGACCAAAGCTTCCAATTCCATATTTTCCTGGAAGGGAGCTGATGTGCATCAGTACACCACTGTTTCGCTGTGTCATAAAGCGCTTTCCTTTCTGAGAATATAAGAACATTGTAACGGAAACGTTTTCTTTTGTCAAGGATTTTTCCGTAACAATTAAATGTTTTACGTAAAACTTGCACCTATTAACTATCAACTCATCATTTCTCCCTCTTTTCTATATTTTTATCGTCATTTATGGTAGACTTAAATCAAATGTAAATCCCTTTAGAAAGCATCGTTTATGAGCAAATACAAAAAAGTTTATGCCGATATCAAAGATAAGATTGAGCAAAATATCTGGAAGGCACAAGATGAACTACCAACCGAAAATGAACTGATGGAGGCCTACTCCTATTCCAAAGACACCATCCGCAAGGCACTGTCCATGCTGGAATTGGATGGCTATATCCAAAAGCGCCAAGGTAGAAACTCTGTCGTCCTGGATCACCACCACATGAAAAAACAATACCTGTCTGAACTCCGGACAGCTGGTGAATTGAACCGACTAGCTCTCCACCAGATTGAAACGGAGCTGACAGACCTCTATATTGTTCAGGGGCAGGCTGACCTGATGACAATCTTTGAAGTAGATGAGACGGTTGATTTTTACCGGGTGGGCCGGGTTCGGACCATTGATGGCGAGCGTTTGGAGTATGAGGTGTCCTATTTTGACCGGCGCATCGTTCCCTTTCTCAACCGTGAAATTGCTGAAGGTTCGATTTATCACTATCTAGAAGATGAACTTGGCTTGAAGATTTCCCATTCCCGTCGCGAAATTTCCTTCCGATATGCCAATGAAGAAGAAAAACGCCTTATGGACTTGGGCGACTACGAGATGGTGGTGGTCGTGGAGAGCACTGCTTACCTGGCCAACGGGCAACTTTTCCAATCGGACAGTATCAGTTACCGGCCAGATAAGGTAACCTTCCTGTCCATCGCCAAACGTTAAAAAGCAGGGTTTCCCCCTGCTTTTTATCTATCTTAAATAATAATACCTTCCAAATGATCCAGTTCATGCTGGATAATTTGGGCTGTAAAACCTGTGAAGGGCGTGGTCTCCTCCTGCCAATCCTGATTGCGGTAGCGAACCATAATTTCCTCATAACGGGTAGTCGGCCTGCTGCCAATCAAGGACAGGCAGGACTCCTCTGTTTGGTAGGGTTTGGCCTTGCTGATGAGGACGGGATTATACATGACCAAGTGACCAAAGCCCAGGCTGACAATGATGACCCGCTTTTGAACCCCAATCATATTAGCCGCCAGACCAACGCAGGCGTCCTGATGAGCTAGCAGGGTGTCCTGCAAATCTTTCCCAATGGACAAGTCTGCCTGACTGGCCTCTTGCGATTGTTGTTGGAGAAAGAGGATATCTTTCATAATGGGTTTAATCATAATCACTCTTTTCTAGATTTCTTTTTTACTGACTTTGATTCCCAGAAAGGCCAGCAAAATCGTCAGAAGACTTCCACCAGCAATGATAAATATTGGGGAAGTTTGGCTACCTGTTGACGGTAGCTTCGATTTATTTTTGCCTGACTGGCTCTTTGTAGTTGGTGTTTCAGAAGCCTGCGTGGTCGTTGCAGTGCCTGGCTCACTGGTTGTTGTGGTCGTTGGTTGTGGAGTTGGTTGATTTTCTTTTTTCGCCACTTTCAATACCAGGGCTGTCAATGGTTCTACGCTTAGCTGATTTTCCGTAAGGGTGAGGCCTTTTGGATCTACAATAGCCTCTGTTCCAGCCCGCTCTGCATCTACCAATACCTGAGCATCAGCCCATTTGGTTTGTTCTGCGGAGAGGTCGAGCTGACGAACCTTAGTATCTGCATTGATAATGACAGCATAGATATCACCATTTGAAGCAACAGTTTGATAAGCAATAAAAAGGTCTTTTTCTTCAACTCCTGCAGATTCTGTCTGAGTTTTTGGCACTGATAAAAGCGTCACATCGCGGTCAATATCTGCCTTGTTGGTTTTTCTAAAGGCATCCGTGGACCGACGCAGGGCGATAAGACCTGTTGTATATTTCTGGGTCTTAACATTGATCGGATAGGTAGCTTCATTGGTTGCCTTTTCCCAATCAAAATGATTGACGGCGTCGGATGAATCATAAGAATCATGAATAAAATAAGGATATTCTGTCACCGCATCTATCAGTGTTGACTTGTACGGAGCAGCACTTTCAGCAACCTTACCAATGTAAGCTGGATTGAGAAATTGTTTGGTTCGACCGTATTCTTGACCGGAGTGGATAAATGGAGTACCCTGAGCGGTCAAAATCATGGTATTGCCCAGGCGCAGACGCTTATGAATCTCTTCTTCGGCCACTTTTGGATCCTTGTTGATAGACTTCGCAATGACATCATGCAAGGTCAGATTGTCATGGGCGGCAATATATTGGACCACATCACCCGGTGAATCTGCCTCAAAGTTGCCCGGTTGAGCCTTGATATTCTTGAAAAGCGCCTCAATATCACGGGCACCACCCGTAATAAAGGCAGCTTCTCCTTCGTTTGGAAAACCTGATTTGAGAGAATTGCGGATGTCATCAGAAAACACTCCGACTGTATCGGTTGATTTCATCCAGGTTTGGTCGGCAGGCTGTTGTGGCTTAGCCTCATCTCCATGGTAAGTCTTCCAGCCTTCACCAATCATGATCACATTGGGATTGATAGCCTTAGCTTCGTTAAAGGCTTCCTCAATTGCTTGGGCATCATGGTCTCCCATCATATCAAAGCGGAAGCCATCTACCTTAAATTCACTGGTCAAATACTTAATCGAGTCAACCAGTACGCGGCGACTCATGGCATGTGTTGTTCCAAGACGACCACCACCAAAGCTTTCACGAGGGGTGCCGTCCGCATTCATAAAGTGGTAATAGTTCGGCTCCAAATCTTCAAAAATATAGGTCTTAGCAGTATGATTATAGACTACGTCTAATGTGACTCCCATACCGCGCTTGTGAATCTCATTGACCAGATTCTTAAATTCAGCAATGCGTTGTTCCGGATTCTTGGCATTCTCAGAGTACATGCCCGAAAGTGAAAAATAGTTTTGCGGATCATATCCCCAGTTATAATTATTGTCCTTAGAAGAATAATCGACGGAACGCGTATGGTCTGCCTCATTGACATAGAAATAACTCATAATCGGCATGAGCTGTATATGGGTCACACCCAAACTCTTGAGGTAGTCCAGTTTTTCAACAAAGGCAGAGAAGGTCCCAAAACGACTGTTGAGTTTGCCATCCAAGGTGCTGTCAGAGGTAAAATCACGAACATTTGCTTCATAGATAATGGCATCTTCCCGTCCTTGGAAATTCTCAATTTTAGCAAAATCCAAATCCTGTGGACCAAGTTTACTCGGATTAACAAAGGCAGCCTTGGCTGTTTTGATGTCTCCCTGAACCATATTATTATCCCATTCTGCTAAGGATTTAGCGTATGGGTCTAACACCAACACTTTTTGATTGTCACGTGTAATTTCGTAGTGGTAATAATAGCCTGTGTAGTTGGAAATATTTAGGCCTGACTGGTTATCTAGTGTTGCAGACCAAACTCCCCTTTCTTCCTTGGTCATGTCCACGGTGCCCATCACTTTAGTTTGGTCATCCTTATCGTAAACGATGACCTTGATGCTATCAGCACTTGGAGACCAAAGATGCATCTCTACTTGCGAGCCATCATCATTGAGCTTGGCTCCCAGCTCCCCATCATAGGCAAACAGTTTATCCTTCAACTCCCAAGACATGCGGACCTTTTGCTCTACTCCCGCATAGGAAACGGTCAAAATTCCCTTGCTCTGGTTAAAATCACCTGTGATGGTCAAGACAGGACTGCCATCAGTCAGTGTCATGTCTGTGATGGTGACCTCTTGTCCATCCTTATCCTTGACTGTGAGCCCCTTTTGGAGTTCTTCCTTGGTAACTCCAGCCAAGGTGGAGAAGGTTGCTTTGATTTCTGTCTCGTCTGTCTGCTCTGCTCCTTTCAGCACTACTTGGTCAATATAGTAAGGATTGTTATAGACTTTTGGATCCTTATCATGAACAAAGACCTGTGTATGATGTTCTAAGTCCTGAAACTTATAGTCATTTGGTTGAATCTTCATATCATCCCCAGTTTTGCTTTGATCCAATAGAACAAATCCTAGTAGTTTTGCTGCATCTTTAAGAGGTACATCCCAGTAAGCACCGTATGGTCCGATACCTGTTTTGTTGGCAGCTCCTTTTGGCCAATCCTCTGATGGTTCTTTCACATCGTCAAAGAGCCAGGCTGTCAAGTTATCGTAGTTGTCCTCTGCATTTTGGTAGTTGATACGGACAAGGCCTTTTTCAAGGGGTGGATAAGTGTGGCTGTTAAACGCTTCATCCACCCAAGCCTCATTCATTGCTGGAGCGAGAAGTTCAATATTTCTGTCCCCAGTCAAATTCTGCCCAGACACCTTATCGTTGATTAGCCAGGAAATTTTTTTCTGCTGCTTTTCAGATAATTTGATGTCAATGTAGTAGCCGTAATCGTCTTTTTGGGCATCTTTCAAAGAAAGAGCACCCATTGGCCAATCGGCAGATGGGTGTTCCACATCATCCCATATCCACAGACCAAGATTCGCAATGTCCCCTGCCGGCAGTGTTTTCAAATGAAGACGAAAATAGCCAGCCGCAACAGCAGGGACTTCCGTATTTTCTGCTTGAACCTGAGACAAAGCAGGGGCTTCTTTAGAAGGCGCCTGGCTAGCACTTGTTTCTACTGTTGTAGTAGGCACGGTTGCCTCAACTATAGTTGTTTGGTCTAGACCTGCAACGACAGTCGTATTGATTTCCTCAGCAAAATAGGTCGGACCAGCCAATACCGCAACTGCACCAATCGCCACAGACAATAGGCCAACACTGAGCTTTTTCAGCGTGTACTGTTGCTGCTTCTCATCATTAGAACGATGTTTTTTCATGATAACCTCCTGATTTTTCTTTTATGAGCCTATCTTACCACATGGTGCAAACGTTTGCAAATTGAAACTGTTTCCTGAAACTATCATTTTCTTGCAGTATTTTTACAAAAAAAGCCACCCTTGCGAGTGGCTGTCACTATCTTTTAGGCTTGATGGATAACAATTTCTCCATCTTCTACATCAGCCTTCAGCTGCTTGGCATCGATATGTTCCAAATAGAAGTCAGTCACCTTGTCACGGATTTGACCTTCGATGACGCGGCGCAGAGGACGGGCCCCCATGGCCTTGTCATAACCCAGCTCCATAAGTAAGTCCTTGGCTTCCTTGCTGACTTCCAGATGAATATCCTTCTTGGCCAAGGTCTGGTTGACCTGAGCCAGCATCAAGTCTACGATTTGCAGGAGATCTTCCTTGGTCAAATGCTTGAACTCGATGACAGCGTTGAAACGGTTGAGAAATTCTGGGCGGAAGTATGGGGCAATCCGGTCCATAATGTCCACTTCTTCCTCCTCATCCTGACTACCAAAACCAAAGCCTGTATTGGAAGTGGCAATGATGACGGTATTTTTAAAGTTGACGGTATTGCCTTGACCATCTGTCAGATGCCCGTCATCCAAGACTTGCAGCAGCAGGGTGATGACCTGCGGATCAGCCTTTTCAATTTCATCCAAAAGGACGATAGAATAAGGATTACGGCGGACGCGTTCAGTCAAGGTATGAGAGTTATCATCGTAGCCCACATAGCCCGCTGTTGTCCCAATCAGTTTGGAAACTGCTGTGCGGTCGCTGTATTCGGACATATCCAAACGGATGATGGCATCCTTATTGCCAAACATATCCAGAGCTAATTGCTTGGCCAATTCTGTCTTGCCGACCCCTGTTGGTCCGACAAAGAGGAAGCTGCCGATGGGGCGATTCCCCTCGTCAAAACCAGCCCGATTACGGCGAATGGCCTTGGATACCGCTTCAACTGCGGCATTTTGCCCGATGACCTTGGCTTCTAGGCGCTCCTTCATGCCCTTGAGGCGCTCAATGTCAGAAGCCCCCATTTGCGAAACGGGAATACCCGTCATCCGCTCCACTGCCTGGGCCACATCATTAACGGTGGCCACCGCCTTTTGATCCTCGGTGTGGTTGTCAATCTTCTCCTGCAACTTATCGATGCGGACCTTTTCATTGAGGGCTGTTTCATAGTCCTCTCTATCAGCCGCAGCCTGTTGGAGCTGTTTGGCTTGGGCAATTTCTGCCTCTAGGGCCTTGATGTCTGTCACAGGATGCTGGGCAGCCAAGTGGGCAGCTGTCACATCGACCAAGTCGATGGCCTTGTCTGGCAGGCTTCTTTGTGGAATGTATTGGACAGAATAATCCACCGCAGCCTTGAGCATATCGTCTGGAAGCACAATGTTGTGGTGGGCTTCATAGAGCGGTCTGATACCCTTAAGAATAGCTAGTGTATCTTCTGCAGATGGGGCATTGACCTTGACTTCGTTAAAGCGACGAGCCAAGGCTGCGTTTTTCATGATGGTGTTGCGGTATTCATCCTGGGTGGTCGCCCCGATGACGGTCAAATCACCGCGAGAGAGAGCTGGTTTGAGGATATCCGCTAAGCCTTTGGAGCCCGAATCGCCACCAGTGGAACCTGCTCCCAAAATCTGATGGATTTCGTCAAAGAAGAGGATGACGTTCCCTGCATCTTGGACCTCCTTGACCAGATTTTGAACATTTTCCTCGAAGGCCCCGCGGTACTGGGTACCAGCCTCCAAGCCGGAAATATCGATGGAAATCAGTTCCTTGTTCTTGATGGCAGCTGGCACATCCCCATTGACAATGGCCTGGGCCAAGCCTTCTACTACTGCCGTCTTACCAACCCCAGCATCTCCGACCAGGACAGGATTGTTTTTGGTGCGACGGGCTAGGATTTCAGCTGTTTCCTGAATTTCCTTGTTACGGCCAATGACCGGATCCAGCTTGCCTTGGCGGGCCTGTTCTGTCAGGTTGGTACCCAATTTGGCCAAGATTCCGTCCTGCTGAACAGAACCTGCCTGACCTTGGGGAGCCGCAGTTTGGGCTTCTGGCCCAGCAGGCAACTGACCAGTCTGCCGATAATAGGCAAATTCTTCCGGTGTCACCTCGCGGCCATTGATGGAATAGCGTCGGCGTTCTGTGTTAAAACCACCCATATTGCCCATGAGTTGGTTGAAAATATCATCCATGTTGTTAAAGTTGTTGTTCATATGTCTACCTCTTTTCTTACTGATGTTCTGGTCTTTTCTTGACCAAAACTGACCTTTTCTTTAAAAAATAAATGCTATCGGACTTTCAAGATGGGCTCCGGTTTAGACCTGGGAATCTGACCATCTTTGACCAATTTGCTAAAAAAATAAATCATCTGTCATCCTCCTTAGTCTGACCATTCAAGGGTTTTTGATTCCCTATGTCAGTATTATACACTATTGGTCAGTAAAGGTCAATGGTTTATTCTCGATTTTTTTAATTTTTTTCTCATTTTTTCGCCTTGAATCGTTGAAATTTTCTGTCATTTTCCTGTTTTCGTTAGATTTTCCACTTATTTTCTGGTATCCTATAAAAAAGGAGATTGTTATGTCATTTTCTTATAAAAATCGTGTTGCGCTTTACCTTCCCTTCATCATGATTGCGGCCCTTTTTCTGACCATTAGCCTCAGTGGCTTCGTCCTATTTTCCCTATTCAGCCTCTTTTTGGATACAGTGACAGGGAGCGGCTTTCCCCCTTTCCTGGGTATCATCTGGTTCGCTTTTGTTGGAATCGCCGTGTTTTGCCTTCTTTCAGCCCTCTACTTTCGGAGTCGGCCTTTCCTCCTTGGAGATGAAGCAGGACTGACTGTCCGCAAGGGTTGGCGAACCCACCGCTTCTCCTGGCAAGATATCCAGTCTATTACCCATGTAATGAAAAAGGAACACCCGCTGATCCGACGCCGAGGCCTTTTTGACAAATCCTACTTCGAATATTTGTTAATCAACTCATCAGACCAAAAAAATCTCTCCCTGGAAATCACCTATATTGAGGGGGGAAGCGGGCCCTTGTTGCAGGTGCTGGGCACGCGCATTAAAAACATCGAAACAGACGACCGGACAAAATAAGAGCCTGTTCATTTACCGTATTTAGTCAACCATCATAAACCTTTCACATCACCAATAGAAACTGGAGAAACAAGATGACAGCAGAAAAAGGATATTTCGGCCAATTTGGCGGCAGCTTTGTACCCGAACCCATTCAAGCCTTGCTGGATGAGCTGGAAGCCACCTTTGAACAATACCGCCAGGACCCTGACTTTATCAAGGAACTTCGATTTTATTTGGAAGATTATTCTGGCCGTCCAACCCCTCTCTATTATGCAGAAAGTTTGACCAAACACTTGGGCGGAGCCAAGATTTACCTCAAAAGAGAGGACCTCAACCACCTAGGCTCACATAAGCTGAATAATGTTTTGGGGCAAATCCTCTTGGCCAAACGCATGGGCAAAACCCGTGTCATCGCTGAAACGGGAGCTGGCCAACACGGTGTCGCCACAGCCGCTGCTGCAGCCAAGTTCGGTATGGAATGCGATGTCTACATGGGGGCCGAAGATGTCAAACGCCAGCGTCTCAATGTCTTTCGTATGGAGATGATGGGGGCCAGAGTGCATGCAGTTACAGAAGGAACAGCTACTCTAAAAGAGGCGGTCGAGGCCGCCTTTGGTGCCTGGATGAATGACCTGGATGCCTTTTATGTTCTGGGGTCAGCTGTTGGCCCCCACCCTTATCCAACTATCGTCCACGAATTTCAAAAGATTATCAGTCAAGAATCCCGCCAACAAATCCTTGACAAGGAAGGGCGACTGCCTGATGCTGTGATCGCCTGTGTGGGCGGAGGCTCCAATGCCATCGGTGCCTTTTCTCAATATATTGCAGATGAGGAGGTTGCCCTGATTGGGGTTGAGGCTGCTGGACACGGCGTGGATACGGACAAACACGCTGCTACTATGACCAAGGGAACAGTCGGTGTGGTTGATGGCATGAAAACCATCGCCCTCTTTGAAGAGGATGGTCGGGTTTCTCCGGTCTACTCCATCTCGGCAGGACTAGATTACCCAGGGGTAGGTCCAGAACATGCCTTTCTCAAGGACTCTGGTCGAGTGACCTATGTCGCCGCTACAGACGACGAGGCTGTCCAAGCCCTCCTTCTCCTCTCCAAAACTGAAGGCATCATCCCAGCCATCGAAAGTTCCCATGCCATCGCTCAGGCTATCAAGCTAGCCCCAGAAATGGACGAGGACCAAGTCATCCTCATTAACCTTTCAGGTCGAGGAGACAAGGACGTTGCCGCCATCGCCGCTTATCTAGGAGAAGATGTAACGGAATAAAGCAAAAGTCTCAAAGACACTGCTATTAGTAAATGAATAAAAGAAAAAGCTAGAGTAAAACCGCACTTCTGACCCTAATTGGAATGAAATGCGGTTTTTTATTATCCTTCAAATCTGCCCAACGGTGGATAATCACAGCTTTTTTACATCTCTTGAAAGCATTACAGACAAAATCAAGAAAGCTTCACCTCAGCGGCACGCGCCCATAGGTCTGCTCTCGCATCTGTTCATTTCCCAACTGATACACCGCATCCGCCTGCTGGGTCAGCTCATCCCAAGGCTCAGAACCGATGCGGCTGACTAGGTTCACCGAATGTTTGAGGGTCTTGAGATAGCCCTGCCCCCTCTGGCTGAAACCAAGGATATGGATGCCCTCTGGCAATGGTTGTTCGACAGCCTGCACCAAAATATAGGTCAGTATACGGCGGACCCGGGCCTTGGTATAGCGCTTAGTCGCTACCTTTTCCACCAAGTCATCCAGGGACTGGGCGCTTTTGACAGCTTCTTTGAGTCGGCTGGCCAGTTCCTCATTGACTTGGAAAATCCCTGTCAAGTCAGAATTTGTCAGGATTTGGTAGCGGAGCAAGGGCCAATAATTCTCCCAAGAAACCTGGGGAGAGGATAAGAGTAACTGAGATTGGGGCATGGCCTTCTCCACAAAATCTCGATCATCAATATGCTTTCGAATGGCTGTGGCCGAAGCGATGGTTTCCAGCTTACTAGCCGAATGATATCCCGCTCCCAATCGTTGAATAGGAGTCAATTTGATTCCCCGTCCCGCGCAGGCCTTGGCGTAGGCCAGGCCCAAAATATGATTGGGGGTCTCCCCTGAAAATTTTATGCCAGTAAATTGCTCCCACATTTTCTGGGTTTTTTGAGGATAGGTCAAGTTTTCGGGTAATTGAGCCAAATATGTCGTCATCTCAGAAGATTTTTGACTATAAATATCCGCCAAACGTTGGTAGTCCAGTACCTCCTCTGTCCCAAAGGCCAAGTGCTGGATGCCCAGTTTGGCCAAAATATCGACTGCCCCCTGGGCAAAATAATCGGCAGACTGGACCGCCACCAAGAAGGGCAATTCAACCACCAAATCAGCCCCACTTTCCAAGGCCATCTGCGCCCTGGTCCACTTGTCAATGATAGCCGGCTCTCCCCTTTGGACAAAATTGCCCGACATGGCCACAATTTTCAATCCCTCAAGCTGGTCCAACAGATATCTGTGCCCATTGTGAAAAGGATTAAATTCCGCGATAATTCCTGTGATGGTCATGAGATTTCCTCCATTTTAGCCTAGAAGCCAGGTCCCTGAAAACCAGTAGACAATCAAATCCGCTACAAATATGAATACTGAGAAGAAGATAAGTCCAGTCACTGTACAGTTAATAGACTGTTTGTATTTTTTATAATAAGTGTTGAATTTATGAATAAATACATGATGTTTATTAAACATAATTGCTAAAAGGAGAAGAAAAAGTGGCGCTTGACTAATGAAAACCCACAAGAGGTTATACAGAACGGATAAGAGCAGATGATTGACTTGGCCGGATAAAGCGAGAACCGCTAGGAAAGTCGGATCAGTCAGAGCTGTAAAAATCATAAAAGCTGCCGCCCCATAAACACCTTTACTGCTCTCTTGACCACTTTCTTTTTCCGTCTGCTCCTTAACTAACAAGCGTTTAAATCCCCAGACAGTCAAGATAAGGATAAACGCTAGATTAATCCAAACCCAGACGGTATTAGAAAAATTATCAATTGAACTGGCTAAGTCGGATAAGCCTCTTCCAAGCAAACTTGATAGAATACAGCCTAAAATGGCTGTACCAAAGAGAACCAAGCCCCCGTAGAGAAAAGCCTTTTTCTTGGACAAGCCAGCAATCTGCATAGTGATAAGCAACATCATACCGACAGGATCAATTCCAGCAAACCCCAAGCTAACGATAAAAGCTAAATTATTCATAAGCTATTCCTCTTTACTTTTCACAAACAAAAAACCATCGTTGACTTGTATCATTTGGCTCCTTATCCTCAAAATCCGCATAGACCTTGAAGGACTTGAAACCAGCCTGTTCCAGAAGGATATCGTAGGTCAGGATATCATAGGTCCGCTCCTCGTGGACTTCGTCAAAGCGAGTAAAGCGTCCATCCTCGTCTTGGATGAAAAAGGTTAATTCATGAACCACGGAATGGGGCGCCTCATCGGCATAGGAATCCCAGACCATGGCAAAGTCTTCTGCATTTTCATGGTAGGAATAGCCTGGAAAAACTTCATCCGTCTGATAGGTCGAGTGGACATCAAAGATGAATACCCCACCTTCCTTGAGGTGGTCATAGACCTGCTTGAAGACATCCCCTACCTCGACCTCATCCTGCATATAGCAGATAGAGTCCGAATAACAGGTCACATAATCAAAGGTCCCAACTGCCGACAAATCCAGCATATTGGCCTGGATAAAGGGTAGGTCAAATCCGGCCTCCTGAGACCGCTTCTTGGCAATTTTTAACATATCGCCACTCAAATCAAGCCCCGTCACATCAAAGCCAGCCTCTTTAAAATGAAGGGACTGAATCCCCGTCCCGCAGGCCAGCTCCAAGAGTTTGGCATTTTTCTTTTTTGGCAAGTAGTGTAAGCTAAAGTCCGTCCATTTATCATAGAGCGAGTCATCCATGATGGCATCGTAGACCCTGGCAAAGGTTTCGTAAGTTTCCATATTTTCTTCCTTCTTTTCGATGAAAAAACAGTCTTACGACTGTCCCTTACGCTAAATATCCCGACACATCCACAAGCCCTGCTTCGTGCCAGAGTTTTTCAAGGTTGTAGTGGATTCTTTCCTCTTCTGAGAAGGCGTGGACGATGACATCCCCCAGATCAATCAGGATCCAGCCACTGTTGGCATCTCCCTCGATATGGGCTGCCCGCTGGCCTGCCTCCGCTACTTTTTCGCGAATATTTTCCGCAATGGCATCCAGTTGACGGACATTGCTGGCGTTCAAAATGACAAAATAATCGGTCAGACTGGTCAAGCCTTGCAAGTCTAATATCACAATATCCTCGGCCCGTTTCTCATCTGCGGCCTTGACAACTAATTCTACTATTTCAAGTTCTTTCATTTGTTCCTCATAAAATATTTTCTAGTGTATCCACCTGGGCAAAACTCCAGGACCAGATGGTCTCATACTGGTCAATCAAGTCTTTTGCTGGAAGGTCTGCCGTGTAAGGGGTGGTGGTTCCATCTTTGAGGACCGCCAAGGTGTAGCCCAATTCAAAGGCCACCTTGATGGTCGTATCAATACAGAAATTGGTCGACATGCCCATGATAATCAATCGCTCAATCCCTTGCTCATCAAGATAGGCTTTCAAGTCCGTACCCTTGAAGGCAGAACTGTACCGCTTATCAACAATCTTCTCGTCAGCCAAAGGAGCTACTGATGGATGAATTTCCCAGCCAGGACTGCCTGGGGCAAATTCATCGTCATTTTGGCGGACATAGACAATCTCTATCCCTGCTTGACGAGCTTTAGCGATGCTATCTTGCCAGAGGGCTAAGCGCTCCTCAATGGCAAAAGGTTGTTCCTCAACGAGGAGGTTTTGCATGTCAATGGCTAAAAGGGCTGTTTTCATTTGTTCTCCTTCAAAAAATGAATATGACCATTATAGGTTTCCAGGGTTTGGGGATGAATGGGAATGCCCTTCTTGGCTAGGTGAGCAATGGTTTGGGCTGTTTCAAAGGCCACTGCCTGGTCCAGTGACTGGCTGGCGATGATTCTGGCTTCTGTCACTCCTGGGAAATCCCGGCCAGGCTCAATATAATCCGCTACATAGAGAACCTTGTCCAGCAAGCTCATCTGGCCTGCTCCAACTGTATGGCGCTGGATGGCCTGCAAAATTTCTTGGTCCACAAGTCCGAAGTCAGCCGCAATCAGGTGGGCACCGACCAGGCCATGCCAGATATTGTTGCCCCATTTTTTCAGGTCTGGGTCCAAGTCTTTCTGGTCAATGAGGGCTAGAAAGACCTCGTCCGCAACCTCCTTGGCATAATCATGCAGAAGGGCAGCTAGGCTGGCCTTGGTGGCGTCGCAGCCATAACGTTCAGCCAGGTCAAGAGCAGCTTGCTCCACTCCCAAGACATGGCGAAATCGCTTTTCAGACATGGCGGCAGCCACTTTTTCCAAAAGCTCCTCCCGAGAGAGGTCTATGTAGTCTCGGTAGTTCATAGGTAGAGTCCCTTTTCTTCGATGTAGTCCAGAACTTCATGGGGAAGCAGGAAGTTGGGCGTCCGGCCCTGCTTGATAAAATCGCGGACCATGCTGGAGGAAATATCCATGAGGGGCACATCCACCCAGATAATAGGATAGGAAGTCCCTGCCTTATAACGGGGGCGCTGAACTCCGACAAACTGAATCATCTGGACCAGCTCATCAATCTTGTACCACTTGGGCAAATAATCCACCATATCTCCACCGATGATGAAGAAATAGTCCGTATCCGGATTTTTCTCCTTCAAGAGTTTCATGGTGTCATAGGTATAGCTGACCCCACGCCGCTCCAACTCAATGGTCTCAATCCCCAGCCCCTCAATGCCGGCAATGGCCATCTTGAGCATATTGAGGCGGTGAAATTCATCAATGGTTTCCTTCTTATCCACATGGGGCGGTAAAAATTCGGGCATCAGCAAGACTTCATCAAGATTGAGCTGCTGGCGGACCTGATCAGCCACAATCAGATGAGCATTGTGAACAGGGTTAAAGTTTCCACCCAAAATCCCCACCTGTCTGCGGTCAGTTTTTTCTTCTAAAGGTTCTAATTCCACCTTGGTAAAGGGGGTTAAGAGTTCAATGGCCATGGGCTTCTCCTCGCATAATGTTACCTTCCATTATAGCATAAATAAGGGAAAAGAAAAAGCTAGCAAGGAGAGGCTTTCATCTTTCACATAATCGAAACCAAACATTATTTTTGCCTATTTTCAATAAATTTTTATCGTTTTTTAATATTTTTTTATTGACTATCGATAAATTTTCTGTTATTCTTATGGCAACTATCATCTACCAAACTTCTGGAGGAATCTATGACAAAGAAACATTTTACTGCTGAAGATGTCAGCATCAAACTAACCAAAATCAGTCTGATCATCCTATTTTTAGCTTCGATTGGCCTCTTGTGCACTGGAAGCTGGGTGGTGCGATTGGTGATGGAATTTCCCTCTCCCCTCTTTCAGGGAGAAACTCGTTTCTGGTTCTTGCTTGGTTTTGGCTACATTCTTGGATTCTTAGCCCTGGCCTGTATTATCCATCTCTATCAGCTCTTGACCTACATTGGTGAAAATCAGGTCTTTATTGAGCAAAATGTTCAATACTTGCGCTTTCTAGGCTGGGAAGTTGGAGCGGTTGCCCTCATTTCACTTCTTATGGGTTTAACTGCCTACCTCCCCATGCTGATGATTGCGGTGTCTTGCAGTCTCTTGACCTTGATTATTCGCGTTGTCCGAAACGCCTTTGGAAAGGCTGTTGAATTGCAAGAGCAAGTTGATTACACCATTTAAGGAGGAGCTTATGATTCAGATAAATTTAGACCTTGTCATGGCTCAAAAAAAGATCAGTGCTGGTCACCTGGCAGAACTGATTGACTTGACTCCCGCCAACCTCTCCATTTTAAAAAATAACAAGGCCAAGGCCATTCGCTTCTCCACGCTCAATGCCCTTTGCCGTGAATTAGGATGTCAACCCGGCGACATCCTCGAATATATCCCCGATGAAAGCGAGGACAACTAGTGATGGAAATCATGACACAGGAACATCTCACTTCAACAGTAGAAGAAGACATTCCTATTTTGAAAGAAAGTATCTTTTCATCTTTGGATGATGGGGTCTTAAAATCGTTTCAATGGGGAGCGCTCTTCCTTTATCTTTTATCCTATTTTTATGCCAGCTCACTGCTAGAATTTCAGACTGTCTACCTGTTTCCTATGGCCATAGGGCTGATTCTCTTCGTCGAATATTTGGCCAATAAATTAGCCCATCCCTTTTTTCAGATGAAGGGGCCGGGCGGAAATCTGATCGAAACAAGACTCTTTCTCACCATGACCCTCTTACAAAGTCTAGCACTGAGTATTTGGGGCTTTCATCCTCAGATGGAATTTTTTCAATTTGTCGTCCTTCATGCCAGCTTTGTCTTCTATGTTCTAGCCCGCACAGGCAGGCTAACTCAAGGCCGCTTAGGTATCATGGTTTGGTTCGACAGCATTCAAGCCTTTCTTATCCTGCCCTTTCAGAATTTCCTGACAGGAGTTCTGGTTTTTCTGCAAAAAAGTTCTTCTACCGCCCATAAAACCAGTGATAAGAAGATTCCCTCAAACATCAAACATCTTGGAACCATCTCTCTGTCCATATTGGTCGCAGGAATGTTGGTATTCTTTGTCTGGACCCAACTGAGTCAGGTTTCAGAGAATTTCTTCTCGCTGACGAGCGGTATTGGAACTCAGATTCAGCTCTTCTTCAGTCAGATTTTTTCCAGCATCCAAGACCCTCTTCTTCTGCCCAAAACCTTGTTCGCTCTCCCAGTCAGTCTGTATCTCTATGGCCTCATTTCAGGCAGTTTGTTAGGAAAAAAAGACAAGTTTCTGACCTACAAAAAATTTCAGAAATCCATACGCCCCCTTCAGGTCTCACCAACCTATACAGCCTATATCGTTCTGGGCAGCCTGTGTGCCATCTACGCCCTCTTCTTCCTGACCGGACTATCCGAACTCAATCAGCTTCTGGGTTCAGGCAACATCGCTGCTTATGCTGCCTCTAGTGTTGCTGTTGCAGGGTTTTGGCAGTTAGTGCGGGTTTCTCTGCTCAACTTTGCGGTTCTCGCAGCCTTTTACCTCATCGCCAAAAAGCCACTTTGGGACCAAAAAGGCACCCGCCTGATGACCACTCTCCTCTTTATCTTTGCCAGCCTTCTCGCTCTTCTAGCTGGCTGGAAACTCTTTGGTATCTATATTTTTCTTTATGGACCAACGCCGCTGCGCTTGCTGTCAGCTTGGTTTGTTTTGGTCTTACTCATCTGGTGCATGCTGACCCTGATTCGTCTCTACAAACCTATCCAAGCCATTCGAATCGGGCTTCTCTATGCCCTAATCAGCTTCACCTTCCTTTGCTACCTCTACCCCTTATTGCTGAATAGATAAGAAGAACGGCCCTGATTTCAGGACCGTTCTTTTATATCTCCCTCACCTTTGCAGAGAGCTTGCGGTTTTCTTTTTTGCTGGAAACCTTGTAGAGAATGAGGATGCGGCCGATTTTTTGAACCGTATCGACCCCGATTTCTTCCTCCAGGATTTCTGCGACTTCGTGGATATTCTCATCCGTGTTTTGCAGAAGGGTCACCTTGATGAGCTCACGCGCATCCAGAGCTTGACGAACAGAGGTTTTGATTTGGTCATTGAGACCATTTTTCCCAATCTGAATAATAGGCTTCAGTGAATGGGCCTGACTATTGAGAAAAGCCCGTTGTTTTGATGTTAGCATAGTTAATGATACCGAGGGCGTCAAGGACAGGGTGGAAACAGGAAAGCAACAGAGAATTCTGCTGGTCTGTCTAGTTCACACCGTCCCAAGCCCCTGTTCAAATCAGGATTTTCCTGACCTGAACTTCCTTTCTTGCGTATATAAAAATTATTTGTAGAAAATCTTGTCTAGCGAAAGAGTAATAATGTCCGTCTTAAATAATGGCCTTGCGGATGACCACATCCACTCCCTTGGGTGCCCAGGCAGCGATTTTGGCCTTTTCATTGACACGAATCCATCCCAGGCCAGAGAAGACAATATCGGTCTTTTCCTTGATGGAAAATTCATGGCGGACCAGTTTTGGAAAATCAGCCAGCTCCTGACTGGTTGGCGGCACCAAGAGCGTGCCTGCGTGTTTCTGGTAAAAGTCATCGGCTCCAGCCAACTTGGTGCGGTGCAGGTCCAAGGTATTTTCAAAAAAGGCTGTAAATCCTTGGCGCTCACCTGAAATGAAATCAAAGCGGCCAAGACCCGCTAAAAAGAGGGTTTGTTCAGGATTGAGCTGGTAGGTTTTGGGCTTGATTTCCTTCTTAGGACTGATATACTTGAGGTTTTTAGCCGTCAGGTAGTGAGCCATCTGGTGGCGGTGGATGATTCCTGGTGTGTCAAAGAGATAGGAACCGTCATCCAGCGGAATCTCAATCTTATCTAAGGTCGTACCAGGAAAGCGCGAGGTCGTAATGATGTCCTTATCTCCCGTGATTTCCTGGATAATGGCATTGATGAGGGTGGACTTGCCTACATTGGTCACGCCGACCACATAGACATCACGGCCCTTGCGATGGCTTTCGATTTTCTCCATCAGCTCCTTGATGGCCTGCTTATTTTGGGCAGAAGTCAGGACCACATCGACAGGCCGCAGCCCCACTTCATGGGCCCTTTCTGTCAGCCATTGAGTCACCTTGCCGTCCTTGACGGATTTGGGTAAAATATCCTTCTTATTGCCCACCAAAAGGACATCATTGCCAGAAACAAAGCGGGAAAGGCCTGGAATGACAGAGCCATTGAAGTCAAAAATATCGATGACATTGACCACCAGAGCATCACTCTCCCCCACTTCGTGGAGGAGCTTGATGAAGTCATCATCTGAGATATTGACATCTGAAATTTCATTATAGTGGCGCAGTCTAAAGCAGCGCTGACAATAAATCTGGCCTGTCTCTAATCCTTTTTCAAGGGCAGATGAGGGCGTGAAGCCTGCCTGTTCTTTATCTGTCGTCTGGATGGCTGCCCCACAGCCGATACAAAACAATTCTTCCATTAGATTTCCTTTTTGTAGTCAATAGGCCCGTATTTGGCCTCAATTTTTTTCAGCATCCGGCGTTCCCGCCAGCGGTTAAACTGGGTTTCCCAGGCGTCGGACTGAACCATGGGCTTGACCAGGACAGAGCGAATGCCTGTCCGGTGGGCTGCCCGAATGTCGGTCATGAGCTGGTCTCCAATCATGATGACCTCATTTTTTTGGATCCCAAAGCGTTTCAAGGCCCGTTTAATTCCCAGAGTAAATGGCTTCATAGAGCGGGATTCGTAGTCGATTCCGAACTTTTCCACCGCCCGCTTAACCCGGTCATGGCTGTTATTGGACACAACCACGACTCGGATACCTGCATCCCGCAAGTCATGCAGCCACTGGCGCATCTCAGGTGTGCCATCAGGGTTGTTCCAGGCAATCAGGGTATTATCCAAATCCACAAAGACAGCCTTGATCTTCTCTTTTTGCAAAGAAGCAAGGGTCACATCATAAGCTCTTTCCACCGCAAAATCCGGCATATACTGTTCAATGGCCACGTTTTTCTCCAAAATCTGTAATCAGTTTATTCTAACACAAAAGCCCACAAAATACTATTTCCACCGCTGACAAAGAAAACACCCACTTCAGGATGAAGCAGGTGCTCTCAGGAGATAATATGAAAAAGAATAAATAAATTATAGCCAGGTACCCTTAAAGAAAGCTTAAGGAAAAAATATTATTTCTCCCCCAAGTGGGCCTTCTGGCTGGCCAGCAAATCCCGCAGGGAGATGAGAAGAACGGCTGCGATAATCAGGACCATGCCGATAAAGTCGGTCAGGTAAAATTGGGTCCCCATAACCAGGACGGTCAGGAGAACACTGGCAACGGGTTCAACAGAGGCCAAAAGACTGCCCTTGACGGCACCGACGATGCTGACACCATGCAAAAAGACTGTGTAGGCAAAGATGGTTCCAATGCCCACGATGCCAAAGAGGGCTAGCAAGTTTTCGCCTGTCATATCAAAAGAGTAGGTCCAGGCCTGACTAACGAGGGGAAAAAGGATGCCACCCAGGAGCATACTAAGACTGATGACATGGAGGCTGCCATAGGTTCGGATAAGCTGAACTGGCAGCAAGAGATAGGCTGCATAGGTAAATGCCGAAAGAATGCCCCAAAAGAGACCCGCAGGGGTGATGGCCAGCTCACTTGGATTGCCATGGGTCGCCATGATGAAAACCCCACCGATGGCCAGGACAATGGCCACCACCTCCGTCAGGCTTGGCCAAATCCGATTGCGCAGGCAGGTATAGAGCAAAACCAAGACAGGCGTCGCATACTGAAGAACGGTCGCTGTCCCCGCATTGGTATGATGTATGGCGCTCAAATAGGCATATTGATTGAGTACCAGACCAAAGAGGGTAAAGAGGATGATTCCCAAAATATTTTTCTTGGAGGACAGTAAGACAGCCAGAGTTTTCTTATCCCGATAATAGGCCAAAATCGTCAGAAATATACCCGCAATCAGCAAGCGTATACTGGTTAAAAGATTGACATGGACTCCATTGGCCATTAAATATTCCCCTGATATGCCTGAGATCCCCCAGGAAAAGCCTGCTATCAAGGTTAATATGGTTCCTTTTTTTGTCTGATTCATTTTTCTCTCTTCAACTCTTTTCTACTCCTATCAGTATACCAAAAAAGGATCTATTGTGACCAAATTCTTGGATTTTCTCCACCAAAAAACCGCCACAAGGGCGGATAAAATTTGAGCTTATTGATTCAACAAATCTTGAGCCTGTTTATAAATGCTCTCCATCGTTGATTTTAGCATGTCTCTGGAACTTTTCAGGGTTGAAATGAGGGTATCACGTGATTCCGCTGGAATTGGGGTATCATCAGTGGCACCTACAGCAGCAAATTGATCTTCAAGGGCTTTGTATTGTTGCTCAATGGTTGTGACCATCTGATCTCTTTGTGGTGCAATGGTATTTTGAGCCACCTTAGGCAACTGAGCAATGAGACTGTCGAAGTCCTTCACATAAGTGTCCATCAAGGATTTGAACAAGCGTTTATAGTCTCCTGCTGTTTGAATTCCCTCAATTTCTGCATCTGTGAGGTAAGTGACACCTGAAGCCTTAATTTCTTGTACTTCTGTTGTTTCGGTTACCTCAACAGTTGTTTGAGTGGTTTTCTCCTTGCTCTCAGAAGTCTTAGTTTCCTTATTCCCTGTAGAACAAGCCACAAGGGTAAGGACGGACAATAGGGTAAGACCAGATAACATTACTTTTTTCATATTTTCCTCCTCATAATTTTACTTCTTCTATTATACCACAAACTGGCTAATTTTGTTAAATTAACCAGTTTTTCCTTGTCTTCTGATCCTATCCCAAACTATCCACGAAGCGCATAAAGGCTGTTTGCCCCTGTGGAGTCCGTTTGTAGACACCGGCATCTTCCAGCACTCGGCTAAAGACTTGACCGACAGCTTCTTGGACCACTTGGGTCACATTTTCAGGCGAGACTTCCTTGTCAGCTTTTAGCTGGTCAGCCCATTCCTGATGATAGTCGGCCACTCGGTCCACTTTCCCGAGCAGAAAATCTTCGACAACCTTCAGCTCGTCCTTGAGCCGTGGCGGCAAAATAGCCAGACCCATGACTTCTATGAGGCCAATATTTTCCTTCTTGATGTGCTGAACATCAGGGTGGGGATGGTAGATGCCATCTGGAAATTCCTCCGAAGTCTGATTGTCACGCAGAACCAAATCCAGCTCAAAGAGACCTTCTTTTTTGCGGGCAATAGGTGTGATGGTATGGTGAGCTTGGCCATTTGAGGAAGCCAAAATCCCCACTTCTGGGTCTGAATAGCCCTGCCATTTCTCCAAAATCGTGTCAGCTAAATCGACCAAACGCTCTTTTTCTGGGCCAGCAATCCGAATGACTGACATGGGCCACTTGACGATGCCAGCCTGCACATCCTCAAAGCCTGCGATGGTAAAGACCTGCTCCAGCGGAGCTTTTTCCATGGCAAAGGTATGGCGACCGCCCTGGTAATGTTCATGGGTCAAGATGGAGCCGCCCACGATGGGCAAATCAGCATTGGAGCCGGCAAAGTAACCAGGAAAGAGGTCCACGATGCTGAGGAGACGCTCAAAGGTCAGGCGGCTGATTTTCATGGGTTCATGCTGGCCATAAAAGAAGATACAGTGCTCGTTGAAATAGGCATAGGGCGAATACTGAAAGCCCCAGATTTGTCCTTCCATCTCATAGCGAATAACCCGATGATTGGCCCGTGCTGGGTGGTTGATGCGGCCCTGGTATCCTTCATTTTCCATGCAGAGTTGGCAGAGTGGATAACCAGAAGACTTGACCAACTTAGCAGCCGCGATGGCCTTGGGGTCCTTTTCTGGCTTGGACAGATTGATAGTGATTTCCAAATCGCCATACTCAGTCGGACTTTGGTAGTAGACATTTTTGGCGATAGCCTTGTTTTTGACATAGTCATTGGCCTGACTGAGCTGGTAAAAGTCCGCAATAGCCTGCTCGGGATCTCTTGCATAGGTCTGCCAAAAGCGAGCATTGACCTGGCTAGGGGCTGGCGTGATGAAGTCCATGAGCTGGGCACCTATGATGTCCTGCTCCTCGAGGAGTTCTCCACAGAGGCCATTTCTCACAGCCAGAGCGACCAATTCATCCTTCAGATCAATGAGGTTTGTGGCGGTTGTTTCAGCCTCCACCCCTTCTTCTCCAACCAGAGCCATGACCCGATTGGAGAGGTAGGTGCGGTCCAATTCCTGGTAGAAACTAGAGGCGATGACTTGGCTGACAAAGCGTTCAAGTAAGGTTTCTGTCATGTGAATTTTCCAATCTTATTTGCGGGAAAGGACGCGGCTGCCGCCAGCAATTTCTGCAAGGTAGAAACTTGGTGGATAGCCGATTTTTTCAGTATAGATCCGGCCGACAGTCTCAGTAAAGGCCTCCACCTTGTCCTTGGCTACGATAGCAATGCCGCAGCCACCAAAACCTGCCCCCGTCATGCGGGCACCGAGAACTCCTTCTTGTTCCCAGGCAGTATGGGCTAGGGTATCCAGCTCGAGTCCTGTCACTTCATAATCATGTTCCAAGGAGACATGAGAGGCATTGACCAGTCGGCCAAAACGCTCCAAATCCCCTGCCACCAAGGCAGCCTTGGCTTTCAAGGTCCGCTGATTTTCAGAAACAGCATGGCGGGCCCGTTTGAGACGATTGGCATCCTTGATTAGGTAGGCATACTCATCAAAGGTCGCTTCATCCAATTGGCCCAAGGTCTCGATGTTCAAAGCAGCCTGCAATTCTTCCACCGCTTTTTCACATTCCGCCCGGCGCTCATTGTACTTGGAATCCGCCAATTCCCTACGCTTGTTGGTGTTCATGATGACAATCACATGATCCCCCAAATCAAGGGGCACTAATTCGTATTCTAAAGTATTGGTATCCAGATAGATGGCCCTTTGATCTGCCCCCATACCGATGGCAAATTGGTCCATGATACCAGAATTGACTCCGATAAATTCATTTTCCGTTTTCTTGCCGATTTTCACCAAATCCAGACGATCCAACTTCAAGGCAAAAAGTTCTTCTGCGATGATACCAATCAAGAGTTCCAGAGAAGCAGATGATGACAGGCCTGAACCATTTGGGATATTGCCAAAGACATAGACATCCATCCCCGCATCGATGACATGGCCCGCTTCCTGCAAGAATTTGAGAACTCCCTTTGGATAATTGGTCCAACTGTCCTCTTTCTTGAAAACTAGGTCTGCCAAGTCCACTTCAATGACACCCAAATCCTCAAAGTTGCCTGAATAGAAACGAAGTTTCTGGTCATCTCGCTTGCGGGCAGCCCCATAAGTTCCCAGTGTAATGGCCGCTGGAAAAACATGGCCACCATTATAATCTGTATGCTCCCCAATCAGGTTGATACGGCCTGGTGAAAAGAAGGTGGCATCTGGTTCTTGACCAAAAATGGCTGAAAAGGCTTGAATCAATTCTGCTGTATTCATCTCAAAAGCTCCTTTGTAAGCGTTTTTCTTTTATTCTAATCAAATTTTACCCCTTTGTCAATATTTTTACTAAACTTTTACTAAATATTGTGTTATAATAAAGGAACAACTGATGGAGGAGGTGCCTCATGGCCACCATAAAAGATATTGCCCAGCTCGTGTCCCTATCCCAGGCCACGGTTTCCAGGGTCCTCAAGGGAGATAAAAGTTTATCTGTCAGCCCAGAAACCAGGCAGGCTATTTTTGAGGCCGCCCAACAGCTGGATTACACCAAACACCTGAAAAAAATCCAGTCAACCAACAGCCACTCAACCCTGGCTATCGTCCAGTGGTACAGTGAGAAGGAGGAACTGGATGACCTCTACTACTATTCCATTCGAATCAGTGTCGAACAGCGCGCCATGGAGTTGGGTTATAGCCTGGTTCGCTCCTTCAATGACCTGGACCACCCTCTCTTGGATGAGGTGGATGCTATCATTGCTATTGGCAAATTCAGCCAGGCCCAGATTCAAAAATTAGCTGCCATTCAGCCCAACCTGGTCTTCGTAGACAGCGATACCCTCAATGACGGTTTTTCCTGTGTAACGACCGACTTCAATCGCTCGGTTATCCGGGTCATTGATCATTTCCTTAGAGCAGGCATTTCCGACATCGGCCTCATTGCCGGCGAGGAGGAGACAGCTGATCATGAGACAGCCCTCATTGACCCTCGTTTTCGGACCTTTAAGCAGTACATGACCGATCTCAAGCTTTACCAAGCCAAGTCTGTCTACATTGGGTCCTTTACCAGCCAATCAGGCTATGAACTGATGAAGGCTGCCATTACTGAGCTGGGCGACCAGCTGCCCCAGGCCTTCTTTGTGGCCAGCGATGCCATGGCCATCGGGGCCCTACGGGCCCTTCAAGAAGCTCAGATTCCGGTACCTGGCCGAGTTCAACTCATCTCCTTTAACGGGGCCGCCATCACCAAGCAAGTCTATCCGAGCCTGTCCAGCATCAGCGTTTTTACAGAAGAAATGGGGATTCAGGCTGTCGACCTCATGGACCAGATGAGACAAAATACCCGCCCCTTCCATCCTCGAATGATTAAATTAGGGACGGAGTTGACCATCCGGGAGTCTAGCTTGTAAACACAAAAAAAGTTGCGCAATCCTAATGACTGCGCGACTTTTGTTTATCCCAATAAAATCTTTTCCAATTCCAATGGCAGGATGTATTCATCCCCCTTGTAGGCCCGCATATTGCCGCCAGAAATCTCGTCGATTAAAGCAACCTTTCCATCAATGAGCCCAAATTCAAACTTGATATCGTAGAGGTCCAGCCCCTTCTTGGCCAACTCGTCCTTGACCACATCACCGATTTTCTTGGCCAAGTCAGCCAGCTCTTCATAGCTTTCTTCAGACATGATGCCCAAAAGAGCCAGAGCATCCTTGGTGATTAGAGGATCTCCCTTGACATCATCCTTGAGGGTCACTTCCACATAGGTTGGAATGGCTGTACCAGATTCGATATAATCCCCATAGCGACGGATGAAAGAACCGACTGCCCGGTAACGAACAATGACTTCTGCCCCCTTGCCAAAGACCGTCGCCTTTTTGACAACCGCCTCATTCCTGTCCAAATCAGCAGACACAAAGTGAGTGTTGAGACCAAGCGCATTCAACTTTTCATAGAAGAATTGAGTCATGGCCAGGGCAGCCCGACCTGCGCCCTCAATTTGAAGACCAACCTGGTTCTCACCCGGATCAAAAACTCCGTCTTTACCTGTCACATCATCCTTAAACTTGAGCAGGACAGTTTTGTCATCCAATTCATAGACATCCTTGGTTTTTCCAGTATAGATTTTTTGCATATGAGCTCCTTTATTTTCGGAATGTTTTTCCTTATTTCAGTTCTATTATATATTTTTTTGAATCAGACTTTTACTATTTTTATAAAAAACAGATTGTTTTTACGTTTTTTACGAACGTTTTTGGATGTTTTGGGTTTGTTGACCAGTTTATTATGAATCTTTCAGAGTTTTCGATGGTCAAAATAAAATCTGGTGATGGAGATACATTGTGGTATAATATATTAGAATTAGGAGTTTTCATGTTCACAATTGTAAAAATGTATGTGACCTTGATGCCACTGATTTTGGCTGGCATTACGAATATGGTCTTTTGTAAATCAACAGTACTGAGCTGGTGCAATCATCCCATTGATGGGGGCAAGATTTTAGCTGATGGCCGCCCCCTCTTTGGTGCCAATAAAACTTGGAAGGGTTTCCTAGGAATGATTGTTTTTACCAGTTTTTTCCAGTTTATTTGGTTTAACCTACTTGCTATCCCTACTCTTCACTTTTATCCAAAAGACTATACTATTTGGGCACATGCTGGTATCGGGGCTCTGTTAGGTTTGACCTATGTTACCTGTGAGTTGCCCAATAGTTTTTTAAAAAGACGACTAGCTATCGCACCCGGTAAGGAGGCTCAACATTCTTGGGCTTGGTGCTTTATCTGGATAGATCAGATTGATTCGCTGCTGGGCTGTGTTGCTGTGCTTTCTTTCTTTACACCCATGACCTTGCCTCTTTATATTTCTTATATCCTTTTAGGCGGGCTAACTCACCTCATCATCAATCGTTGCCTTTATGTATTCAAATTAAGAAAGAATCGATATTAAAAAATGAAATTTGTTGCTTTAGAAAAAGCCCAGCCGCATCCCAATTATGGCGGCAAAATCAACGGCTTAATAAACCTTATAGCCTCCGGTTTTGCAGTACCCAAAGGCTTTATCCTCACAAGTCAAGATATCCAGGAACTGGTTTTTCATAAAAATCCTGACTATCTTACAGCTCTTTCCAAGAAAATCGATCCAAATAAGACCTATATAGTTCGCTCTAGCGCCTATTTAGAGGACGGAACCGATGCCTCCTTTGCTGGCCAATACCAATCTGTGGGTAATTGCCGGGGAAGTGAGGCCATCATACAGGCCATCCATACCTGTTTGCAGGCTACAGAAAATTCCACATTAGAGGCCTATCTCTCTGATAGGAAACTAGCTAATGATAACCTGCCCTTTGCCCTTCTGGTGCAGGAACAGGTGGCTGCGGATTTTAGTGGAGTTAGCTTTACCTGTCATCCTTCTCAATCAGATGATCAACTTTGGTTTCTAGAATATGTAGAGGGCCTGGGCGAGCAGTTGGTCAGTGGTCACAAAGTTCCCTATTCATGTTGCTGGAACTGGTTTGAAGAGATTGCAATAGTAGAGAATCAGTTATTATCCAAACAGCAGTTCGAAAAAATTCGCGCTCTCACCTTAGCCATCAGCCAACAGGCTGGTCATCCTATGGATATCGAATTTTGCCTATCGGATCAAAAAATCTATTTCCTACAGGCCAGACCTATGACACGACTTAGCATGATGGCTAAAGATGGTCGTTGGACTACAGCCAACTACCGTGATGGAGGAGTGGCTGCCCAGGCCTGCCCTCATCTGATGTGGAGTCTTTACCGCTACAGTTGGCAAAGTAGCCTGGAGGCATTTCTTCTCCAACATCATTTGGTCAAAAAAGACGAACTAGCCCCTCTCATCAAGCTTTGCTATGCTCGTCCCTACTGGAATTTGGGGATGGTCAAAAAAGCCATGGAACAGATTCCTGGTTATATCGAACAAGAATTTGATGATGAACTTGGTGTTGAAAAAAATTACCAAGGGACAGGTTTCAAAAGTCGCTGGACTCCAAGTTCTGTCAGTCATCTATTACAGGTCGCGTTGTCTCTAAATAAAACGACCAGACAGTGGCAGCGAGATAACAAAGTCAACATGGAGAAGCTGCTAGTTCGATACCATGAGTTGGACAAGCAATTATCAGAAAATCTGTCACCAAAACAAATCGAAAGTATCTGGCTCGAACTCATTACCAAAGATTATCTACAAGCAGAGAAAAGTTATTTCTGGCAGGTTTTTATCAACACTGTTCAGCTCTCTCTAAAAAAGAACCAATTGCTTAAATGGCTAAATATAGAGGAATTTTTAGCCCTTATTGCAGACCTTGGAAATGTTTCTCACCTCAAACCCATGAAGGCATTGCGACAGATTGTTACAATTATCCAGTCAGACCCTGCTTTATTAGCCGAGTGGGTCTCTTCTTCCCCTGAGATTCTTCTGGGACAACTCTCCCAAGCGAGAGAGGATATGAGGGAAATCAGAGCATTTTTAGCCCGATATGGGTACCATTCCGCGCGAGAATTAAATTTACTGGAATCCAGTTTTTCAGAAAATCCCCTCTTTATCATCCAACAATTGCAGCAGATGTTAACACAGTCCTCCCAATCATCTGCTTCCCAAAAGAATTTGACCGTTGAACTCCAAACCAGACTTGGAAATAGAAAATGGAAAAAGGTACAAAAGGAGATTGCCTTTCTGCGAAACTTGCTCTGGTGGCGGGAGGAATGGAAGGATATTTCTACGCGCTACTATCATCTGATTCGTCAGTGGACTTTAAAACTAGCTGATGCCTATCTGGAAGTTGGATGGTTAGAAGAGCGAGAAGACCTCTTCTACTGTCAATGGGAAGAAATAAAAGAATGTATCGAGGAAAAAATAACCCCACAAGAGCTTGAAGAAAAAAACCGAAACAATCGGATTTATTGCCACATTTATCAAGGAACCAACATACCTGGGGACCTGTTTGATAAAGGAGCTGTTCCAGTTGCTAACAAGGGAGAGACGTCAGACTGCCTCTATGGACTTAATGCTAGCAGTGGCTGGGTGCAGGGACCTGTTCGAGTCCTTGAACAGGTGGCAGATTTGCAGGATATTCAAGCCGGAGAGATCCTTGTTACCAGATATACAGATACTGGCTGGACCCCTGTCTTTAGCAAAATCGCAGGTCTCGTCACCGAAACAGGTGGAATTCTCTGTCATGCTTCCATCGTTGCCAGGGAATACGGTATCCCTGCCCTGGTATGCGTAAAAGGAGCAAGGAAACAATTAAAAACTGGCATGATAGTGACACTCAACACCCACGAACAGTGTTTAACCATTGAGAAAAAGGAGAATGAAAACACATGATTATTGGCGAATACAAGGTATCTAATTTGATAACTTATCTAGGTCTTTTCCTATCTCTAACAAGCATAGGATGGATCTTGCACGGTCAGCTAGACCTAGCTATGATGGCCTTTATTTTAAGCGGCATTTGTGACTTATTTGATGGCCGCTTTGCCAATTCCTTCCAGCGGACTGAGGCAGAAAAAGCTTTCGGTCTCGAACTGGACTCGCTCTGTGATGTCATCAATTTTGCAGCCCTTCCGGCTGTTCTCATCATAAAGACCATTCACTTCCAATGGCTGTCTTGGCCTCTGACTCTTATTTTTTGCTTTTCTGCTATCACGCGCCTAGCTTATTTTAACCGCAATGCCAAATCAGAAGACGGACGAGACCCCTATTTTACAGGAGTTCCAGTGACATACAGCGCCCTTGCTTTTCCTGTCTTCTATGTCCTCTGTCAGCTGTTGAATCCTACAGTCTTTTCCATAGGATTGCCACTTTTAGCTATACTTATGGCATTCCTCTTTGTTTGGAATATAAGGATTCCTAAACCAAATAAAGCTGCCTATATGGGCTTTGTTTTGGCTGCCATCCTGACCATTTCCATCCTAGTGAGTTTTCTATTATGGTAAAAATCTATCATCGAAAGACCCAACAAGTTATCGAACAAGCTGGTTATCAGGACGGACTTTTGCAAAAGCTCTATTACAGTTCCTGGGGTAAATTCTTTCTTCCATGGATAACTTTCCCTCTGTTTTCTAGTTTAATTACTATCTGGGATTACAGTCCTTTTTCCAAGAAAAAAATATCTGACTTCGTTCAGAACTACCAAATTGATCTGAATCAGTTTGAAAGGAAAGAATATAACAATTTCGCTCAATTTTTCACCCGAAAATTCAAGGAAAATAGGCGTACCCTGTTTGAAATGAATCAGGTCCTAGCTGTGGCTGATGCCAAGTTACAGATTTTCTCTATCAACCAAGAGCGCACAGTAACCATCAAGGGACAGGACTATACCTTGGCCGATTTACTCCAAGATGCCAACTTAGCTAAAGAATTCGAAGGCGGAACTCTTTGCCTCTATCGCCTGGGTATCGAAGACTATCATCGCTACATCGCTTGCGAAACCGGTGATATTCTATGCAAGAAAAATATTGCCGGTAAACTGCATACTATCCGTCAGCTAGCTCAGGAGATTTATCCTGTTTTCAAGGAAAACAAGCGTTGCCTGACACTCATTAACAGTCAACATGGCAAGGTTGTTCAGATGGAAATTGGTGCCCTTCTCGTTGGTCGCATTTATAATCATCCTCTTGCCAGTTTGGTCAAGGGGCAAGAAAAAGGTTTTTTTGGTCTGGGAGGCTCCAGTATTATTGTCCTTTATCCCAAGGACAGCATTGAGTTGGACCAAGATATTTGGCACTATAGCCAGCAAGATATAGAAATACAAGTTTCATTAGGAGAAAGGATTGGAACCTATGTTTAAACGATTAGCAATTTATTTCAGGGAAATGTACCCCCTACTGCCACGCTTTGGTCTAGCTACCATCATGTTTTTTGAAATATACTTTGTCCTCCTTTTAAATACAGGCGTCAAAACTTTTCAGATTGGCTTTCAAGAATTTATCGGAGTCTTTACTATCTTTATCTTCCTCATGATTTTGCGTATTGCGGACGACTTCAAGGACTATGAAACCGATCGCCGCCTCTTCCCTGAGCGCGCTCTACCATCGGGGCGTGTTTGCAAGAAGGATTTGGCGGTAGCCCTTTCAGTCATCGTCTCCATCTCTGTCCTTCTCAATCTTTTCTTTATGAACAACCAGGGCTGGTTCCTTTTCCTTTATATTTATGGAACACTGATGTCCTTTTGGTTTTTCAAAAAGGATAAGATTCAAAATTCCCTACCTTTGGCCTTAGTCACACACAATCCGGTCATGATGATTCTAAACATCTATACCATCACCTTTGTCTGCTACAAGTACGGACTGCCTCTTCTCTCTCTGCCAACTATTCTTTTAGCCTTTACGATGTACTTCCCTAGCTTAATTTGGGAAATCAGCCGAAAGATTCGCGCGCCGAAAGATGAGACCGAATATGTGACCTACTCCAAACTATTTGGCTACCAACAGGCTACCCGATTTGTACAAGTAATTACACTCTTGGATATCGTTACGAACATCATCCTACTGTGGAAAATTTCTCTATTAGGTGTCCTTGTCCTCGTTGCCAATGTCATTTGGATGACCATCCGCTTCCAGCAGTACATCCAAAACCCTAACCACTTTAATATCAAGGAGCAGGTGGAGCGCTATACCTACATCACCGAAATCACCATGGTGATTTCGCTCGCCCTCTATCTCCTCATAGGAATGCTGACATGAAAATACTCACATCCGGTCAGGCTTCTACCGTCGGTGGCAAGGCTTACCATCTCTTAGAACTTAAAAAAGCTGGCTTTTTGGTACCCAACTTCCAGATTCTGAGCTTTGACTGGTTTCAAACCCAAGAAAGTCTGACCTGGTTACGCCAAAAAAATAAACAACTCTCCAACGGAGAGTTCGAGTCTCTCAGTAGGGAATTGTGCGAAATGGCCCAGTTAGCCCTAAGAAAAGAATTGCATTTAGATTTGTTGACCTCCATTCCGGCAGATAAACTTTATGCCGTACGGTCCTCGGCTACTGTAGAAGATGGACAAGTCCATTCCTTCGCCGGCCGCTTCGAGACCTATCTCAATGTCGCCCACGAAGGCTTATTAGAGGCTATTGAGAATTGTCTACTTTCCCTCTATACGCCTTCTGCTCTCCATTATTTTCTGGAAAAAGAAGTTCCCCTTCAGGATGCCAAAATGGTCGTCATTGTTCAAGAGATGGTTGCCAGCAATCTTTCCGGTATTTATTTTACTGCCAGTCCACTAGGAGCAATCAATGAACACCAAATAGTACTTGGCAATGGTCTTGGTGATGCGGTGGTTGAAGACCGAACACCAACGACTTTGATAACTTATAATCCCCAAGCAGAACTGACCTACATTCAGAATAGCCCCAATAGTCCCGTTGTCACAGAACAGCAAATTAAAAAACTAACTGACTGCGCCCAATCCCTCATCCAGACATTCGGCCCTTATCTAGATATTGAGTTTGCCTTCGCACATGAGAAACTTTACATCCTACAGGTCCGCCCCATCACAACCATCAAAACTGACCAGCTCATCATCTTGGACAACAGCAACATTGTCGAGAGTTATCCAGGACTTTCCAGCCCACTGACTATCAGCTTCGTGAAAGAGGCATACAGCAGCATCTTTCGAAGTTTGGCCAAACGTTTGGTTGGTTCGAACAACAACATACTGGTAGCTTACGAACCTGTTTTTCAAGATATGGTGTCACCCATCAACAGCCGCCTCTACTATCAGATTCAAAACTGGTACCAGCTGCTTCATCTACTTCCATTTTCCAAGCAAATCATTCCTATTTGGCAAGATATGCTTGGAGTCACCGACTTGAGCATCCCAGATTCTAAACAAAAACTAAGCCTACTCGACAAAATCGCTGTGGCCTGGCGCATTCTTCGTGCCTTTCATCGCTCTCCCAAGGCCATGAAAGAACTGGAACAAGAATTCCAAACCGTGGAAGCTTTCTTCCATAGCCACTATCGGCCGGAAAATACGATTGAGCAGCAAAGAAAACTCTATCAAACCTTGCATGAGTCTATCTTAGCTAACTGGGACCTGACTCTCATCAACGATCTCTACGCCTTTGTACATGTCGGCCTCTTAAAAAAAATCACTGGTTCTGAAGTCATTCAGTCTGACATTGCCGGTATCGAAGCTATCGAGAGCATGAAGCCTGCCTTAGCCTTGGAAAAAATCCAAGAAACCTTAAATAATCATCCCGAAACGCAGACGGAACTACGAGAACTCTTGCAACTGACGGAGTCTGAATTGACGGACAGGTTAGCCGAGGCCGATAGTTATCTTACACAAAGCTTAGCAAATTTTATCAATCTCTACGGTGACCGAGCACCTGAGGAATTAAAGCTGGAAACAAAAACATTTCGTAGCCATCCCCGCACCTTATTGAACTACTTGCTACAAGAAAATAGACCTCAGTTAAAGCCCGCAACTGACCAAAACCCTTCCAAACAAAGAAGAATTTCCTTCATCGGTCGCTGGCTAAAAAAGCAAGCTATAATAGGTATTTCCTATCGAGAATCTTCCCGTCTTAACCGCACGCGAATCTATGGCATGGTCCGCCAAATTTTTAGAGGAATTGGTCAAGACTTGGTAACTAAAGGCATCATTGACCAAATAGATGACATTTTTTTCCTGACCAAAGAAGAAATTTTCAGCCATCAGGAGACTCAAGAATTTCGCCAGCTAATTGCAAGCAGAAAGATAAAAATGCTAGAAGATCAGGAAATTATCCTGCCTCGTCGACTGATTTTTAACCAAACCATTGTGGAAAAAAGACCTGGACAAACCAACCATCTTCCTCAGGGAAACTTGGACGAATTACGCGGAATCGGCTGTTCCAAAGGTGTGGTCGAAGGAGAGGTTTTGATTGTTGAGTCAATCCAAGACCTGCCCAACCTTCAAAATAAAATCCTCGTCACTAAGATGACTGATCCAGGTTGGATTTACGCTCTCATGCAGGCCAAGGGAGTCATTGCAGAACAAGGCTCCCTCCTCTCCCACACAGCCATTATTTCCAGAGAACTAGGTATCCCCTCCATCGTCAATGTGCCTCATGTAACCAAATTTCTCCAAACTGGAGAAAGAATCGAGATGGATGGAACAACTGGTATCATTAGGAGACTAAACCATGATAGACATTAGACCTGTAAAGGTGGGAAGTAGGGAAGAAAAAGATTTTCTATCTTTGCCCTCTCTTATCTATTCAAAATCCGAAATCATGCAAAACCTAGAAGAGGAAAGGCAACAAATTGCTGGTTGCCATGTCCTTTCTCACCATTACCAATTTCAAGCTTACGTAGCCTACCAGGACAAAAAAATCAAAGCCCGTTGTGCCCTCATTTATTATCCGCACATCACCGAAGCTTACCTGGGTTATTTTGAGGCCTACGATAATCAATCAGTCATTTCTGAACTATTTGAGCAGATGAAACAGCAAGTCAAAAACAAAGGTAAAAATGCCATCATCGGCCCCATAAATGCTAGTTTTTGGCTTGGTTATCGTATGAAGACTTCCGGCTTTCATGACGTCATTTTTTCAGGTGAACCTCACAATCCCTCCTACTATCCAAAACTTTGGCAAGAAGCAGGTTTTGTTGTGACAGATTGCTACCTCTCCAATTTCTATAATCAGGTGGAACAAGGACAGCAACAGAAAAAAATGGAGAAGCGCTACAAAGAATTTTTGAACAATGGTTACCGCATCTTTTCACCTAAAAGAAAAGAATGGGAACACTACGCTCCCCAAGTTTTCCAACTGCTCAGCCAACTCTACCAAGATTTTCCAACCTATCAAGCTATCAATGGTCAAGAATTTTCCCATATTTTTTCCTCCCTCAAAACAGCTCTTGACTTTTCCATGGTCAAGCTAGCCTATTATCAGGAAGAATTGGTCGGATTTCTCATCTCCCTACCCGACTATGGGAATCGGATATATAAAAAGATGTCCTGGCTAGACATCTTGACATTTTTTAAAGAACGTTATCGTGCCAAGCGCTACATCCTCCTTTACCTCGGTGTCAAACCAGGACACTTGGGACTGGGAAGCGCCCTATCCTTCCCCATATACCAAGCCGTTCAAAAAAGAAGATCCCTGACCATTGGTGCCCTTATTCACCAAGGAAAGGTCACACAAGGCTACGCGCCCGAACTTCAAGAAAAACGTCGGAGCTATGTCCTTTACCGATTGGATTTATAAGAAAAACAGCCCTGCAAAAACAGGGCTGTTTTTTTACTTCATATTCGATTAATAAAAAGAAGGAAAGCAAAAAATATCACTTGCCATATCCATAAATCCATCATCTCTTCAATCCTTCACATTGTATTTCCTGAGAGATAGATGGTACCTAACATTGATATTTCGCCAAGGGCATTGCGAATCACCGTTCCTTTTCGAATATACCAATCTTTTAAAAAAGAACTGCTTAAATCATACCGTATAAGCAGTTCTTTTCATGAGTCCGTTAATGATTTTCGTTTCACCCTAATCCAACAACTTAGCCAATTCCTGTGCCAGTAATTGTTGCGCCACTTGTGGGTTGGCCTGGCCCTTGGTTGCCTTCATCAAGAATCCTGTAAAGGCCTTGTCAGCATTGCGTTTGCCAGACTTGAAGTCCGCCACAGCAGCCTCATTGTCGGCAAAGACTTGGTGGATGATCGGAATCAGGACAGCAGGGTCTGAAATCTGCACCAGTCCAGCCTTTTCAACATAGGCTTTGGCAGAGCCACCTTCCTTGGCCAGATGAACAAAGACCTTCTTGGCAATCTTAGATGAGATGGTACCATCCTCGATGATGGCAATCATTTCGACCAGATTTTCTGGGGTCAGGCTGATTTCTTCAATGGAAGTTCCTTCTGCATTTAGGAACTGAGCTACCTCGCCCTGCAGCCAGTTGGACACCTGCTTGGCATCGCCTCCCAGGGCTACGGCCGCCTCGAAGAAATCAGACAGGGCCTTGGTGGCTGTCAACTGGCTAGCATCGTAGGCTGACAGTCCAAGTTCTGATGTATACCGAGCCCGGCGCTCTGCTGGAAAGGCTGGCAATTCTGAGCGCACTTCCTCAATCCAGGCATCATCAATTTCAAAGAGGGGCAGGTCTGGCTCTGGGAAGTAACGGTAATCCGCAGAACCTTCTTTAACCCGCATCAAAATAGTAGACTTGCTCGCTTCATCATAACGGCGGGTTTCCTGACGGATTTGACCACCGCTGCGCAAGATTTTTGCCTGACGCTCTACCTCGTATTCCAAGCCCTTGCGGACATTGGAGAAGGAGTTGAGGTTTTTCAGCTCCGTCTTGGTACCAAAGGCCTCCTGACCATAGGGACGCAGGGAAATATTGGCATCCACCCGCATGGAACCCTCTTCCATCTTGACATCCGAAATCCCGGTATACTGGATAATTTCCTTGAGGGCTGTCAAATAAGCATAAGCCTCCTCTGGCGAGCGCATATCCGCTTCCGATACAATCTCAATCAAGGGCACACCCTGACGGTTGAGGTCGACATAGGAATAACCATCCGTACCATGGGTATTTTTTCCCGCATCCTCTTCCAAATGAGCCCGCTCAATTCGGATTTTCTTGGTGGAACCATCTTCCAAGGTCACATCAATCCAGCCATCATAGCCGATAGGCTCATCAAATTGGGAAATCTGATAGGCCTTGGGATTGTCAGGGTAGAAATAGTTCTTGCGGTCAAAGTGCATCTTTTGGTGAATACTCATATTCAAGGCCAAAGCAGCCTTGATGCCTGCATCCACAACTCCCTTATTGAGAACCGGCAGGACACCTGGGAAGGACCAGTCAATGATATTGGTGCTGGCATTCTGGTCCTGTCCAAAATGGGCAGCCGATGGGGAGAAAATTTTGGAGTTGGTGTTGAGTTCCACATGGACTTCAATCCCGATAATTGTTTCAAAGTTCATTATTTCTCACCTCCAAAAATGACAGGTTGTTGTTTGTGGTAATCTGTCGTCGCTTCAAAAGCTGCTGCAGCCTGATAAATGGTCTCCTCTGAATATTTTGGACCGATTAACTGCAGACCCACTGGCAAACCTTGGGCAAAGCCAGCAGGAATAGAGATCCCTGGCAGACCAGCCAAATTGACTGGAATGGTCAACAGGTCAGCCAAGTACATAGCCACAGGGTCATGACTGAGAGAGTCCAAATCAAAGGCCACACTTGGTGCTGTTGGCCCCAGAATCAAATCATAATCTGCAAAGACCTTTTCAAAATCTTGAATAATCAAGGTCCGCACCTGGCCGGCCTTCTTGAAGTAGGCATCGTAGTAGCCGGATGACAGGCTGAAAGTCCCCAACATAATCCGGCGCTTCACTTCCTCGCCAAAACCTTCACTACGGGTATTGACATAGATGTCATCCAAGTTATTGAAGTTTTCTGTCCGATAACCATAGCGAATCCCATCGAAGCGCTGCAAGTTGGAAGAGGCTTCAGAGGATGCAATGATGTAATAAACTGCTACCCCATACTTGCTGTGAGGCAGGCTGACTTCCTCAACGGTCGCTCCCAACTTTTCAAAGTGTTTGGCTGCATTGATGATGGTTTCCTTGACCTCAGGGTCAATCCCCTCACCCAAATATTCCTTGGGCAGGGCAATCTTGAGTCCCTTGATATCCTGACCGATTTTACTGGTGTAGTCTGCTACTTGATGCGGCGCAGCAGTCGAATCTTTCCGATCCTCACTGGCAATGACATTGAGTAGCTGGGCATTTTCCTTGACCGTTTGGGAAAAAGGTCCAATTTGATCCAGCGAGCTACCAAAGGCAATCAAGCCAAAACGAGACACCGTGCCATAAGTCGGTTTGAGTCCTACGATACCGCTAAAGGCCGCAGGCTGGCGGATAGAACCACCCGTATCCGAACCCAGAGACAGACGGACCTGACCTGAAGCCACCGCCGAAGCCGAACCGCTGGATGAACCACCTGGCACCTTGGTCTGATCCCAAGCATTTTTTGTCGCACCAAAGTAAGACGTTTCACCAGAACCACCCATGGCAAACTCGTCCATGTTGGTCTTACCGATGATCACCATCTCCTGGCCATAGAGGTTTTCCACCGCCGTCGCATTGAAAATCGGCTCATAATTATAGAGCATTTTGGAGGCAGCTGTCGTCAAAATCCCCTTGGTTGAAATATTATCCTTAACTGCCACAGGAATCCCAGCCATCACCTTATCCACATCCACACCCTTTTCATCTAGGGCGCGGGCCTGAGCTAGGGCAGCTTCTTCTGCAATGGTCACAAAGGAGTTCAAGGCTCCCTCGCGCTCCTGGATATCTGCCAGTGTTGCCTTGGTCAGCTCCGTCACAGAAATTTCTTTTTTTACCAGAAGGTCATGCAACTCATCAATGGTCTTATTGTTAAAGGTCATTAGGCATCTCCTCCATCTTCCAAAATCGCTGGAACCTTGATATAGTAGTTCTCAGACTGGGGTACATTTTTAAACAAGTCATCGCGGTCAGTTGCAGCCTCCACCAGATCCGCCCGAACCACCGTTTTGCGATCTGCCATGGTTGTAGTAATGGGAACACCTGCGGTATCCACTTCCTTCAAGAGCTCCACCATGTCTACAATTTTTGACAAGGTCGTCGCAAATTCTGTCGTTTCCGCATCAGAAAAAGACAACTTTGACAAATTGGCCACATGACGCACTTCTTCTTCAGAAATCTTCATTGCATTTCTCCTCTTCACATCAAGATAATCAATACACTATTATACCACAGATTTTTCTAATCTTTCTGCCAAAAATACCAAATCTGAAAGGAGCAAAATCGAAAAAAGCTGGGAATTTCCCAGCCTTCTTCATCTTATTCCAAATCACCCAGCCAAGCAATGGTTCCGCCAGCTACATTGGTCACATCGTAGCCCTCTTCTTCCAAGAAGGCGCAGGCCTGGGCTGAGCGAGCGCCAGAGCGGCAGATGATATGGTAGGACTTGCCCTTATCCAGTTCCTCATAGCGCTCCAGAAAGTCACTCAAGGGCAGATTGATGGCGCCAGGAAGATGGCCCGATGCAAACTCATCCGCTTCGCGGACATCGATGAGGTTGAGGGTTTTTGCCTCCACTTCAGCAGCCAAATCATTTACGGCTTTACTTTTCATCATGAAGAATCTCCTTTGGTCTAACTGTATTGTATAGGGAATAAGCCCCGTCTAAGTTGGCTACCTTGAAGCCATGTTGCTTGAGAATCCGCTCAGCAATGTAAGAGCGCAAACCGCTATGGCAGCTGACGATGTATTCCTGATTTTTGTCCAATTCTGCCAACCGCTCCCGCAGACTATCAAGTGGAATATGAAGGGCATCTGGGAACCGCCCCGCTAGTACTTCTGCCGGATTGCGGACATCCAGTAAGATTTTGCCTTTTGCCAACTCCTCCTTGAGCTCATACCACTGCACACTATCGCTGAGACCTTGGGCCAAATTGCTGGCCGCATAGCCCAGCATATTAACCGGATCCTTGGCCGAACCAAATGGCGGGGCATAGGTCAGCTCCAGCTCTGGCAAGTCAAAGATGGTCAGACCAGCCTTGATGGCTGTCGCTAAAACATCGATCCGCTTATCCACACCCTTTTGTCCAACCGCCTGAGCTCCATAGATGGCCCCTGTTTTGGGATTGAAGACCAGCTTCAAGCTGATAGGGGTTGCACCTGGGTAGTAACCTGCATGGTCATTGCCCGTCGTATGGACCACAGCCACATCCTCAAAGTTCAGCCGAGCCAGCCGCTCACTGAGACCTGTTGAAGCAGCCACCATATCAAAGGCACGAACGATGGCAGTCCCTAAGCTTCCCTTATTGGCTGAACCATGCCCTGCGATCATATCCGCCACTTGACGACCCTGACGGTTGGCCGGACTGGCCAAGGAAATCAGCGCACCCTGCTCCGTAATCTGATGTTTCACCACAATAGCATCCCCAACCGCATAGATATCGGAAATGCTGGTCTCATAGTTTTTATCTACCAAGATACCCCCACGCAGACCAAGCTCGATACCAGCGGCCTTTGCCAAATCATTCTCTGGCTGCACACCGACAGACAAGATGGTCAAATCTGATGATAATCGACTGCCATCTTCTAAGATGATGGTTTTCCCTTTTTCTTCAAAAGCCTGAGCTGATCCCCCCGTGATAACGGTAATGCCATTTTTTACTAATTCCGCCTCTACAAAGGCAGCCATTTCCTCATCCAAGGGCGGCAAGACATGGGGAGCTTTCTCGATCAAGGTGACCTTCAAACCCTTCTTGACCAAACTCTCTGCCATTTCAAGGCCGATAAAACCAGCCCCAATGACCGTCGCCTGGCCAGCAGACAGACCCGCTAATTTGACCATAATCCGATCCAAATCAGGAATACTGCGCAGGGTAAAGACATTTTCAGCCTCATCCAGCCCATCCATCGGTGGGACAAAGGGCTTGGCACCAGGAGATAGAATCAGCTTGTCATAACTTTCCGTGTAGGTTTTGCCATAGGAGCTGACTGTCACTTCTTTCTTTTCTCCGTCGATGGACAAGACTTCTGTTTCAGTACGCACATCCAGCTCAAAGCGCGACTTCAAACTCTCAGGCGTCTGGACCAAAAGGCTGGAGCGTTCCGCAATTTCTCCTGAAACATGAAAAGGAAGACCGCAGTTGGCAAAGGACACATAGGGCCCCTTGTCAAAAACGATGATTTCCGCATCTTCCATCAGTCGCCGCAAACGGGTCGCAGCTGACATGCCACCCGCTACTCCCCCAATAATGACAATTTTCATTTTACTTTCCTCCAATTGTTTTTCCTTGATAAGCTGCCATGCCACCGCGGACATTGACAACCCTATAACCTTTTTCTTTTAATAGATGAGCGGCACGCTTGCTTCGCATGCCGGATTGACAGATGACATAGACGACCTCCCCCTTTGGCCCTTGATAGGTCCCAATCCGGTCCAAGGGCAGATTTCGCGCCTGCCTGATATGCCCTCCACGGTATTCCTGAGGACTTCGGACATCTAGGAGAGTGATTTCCCCTGCTGACAAAAGGCCTTCCAAGTCACTAGCGGACACAGTCTCCGTCGATTGAGGCAGGATTCGTTTCAAAAATTCAAACATATTTGCTCCTTTTTGTTTATACCCCTACGGGTATATTTGAATAGTAGCACACTCTCGGCTTCCCTGTCAAACATGAAGCCCTAAACAATCCAATTTGACAAATATACCCCACGTCGGTATAATATTGATTAGAAAGTGAGCCAAGTATGAAGACAGAAAAAAAAGATATCCTCAACCGCCTCAAACGGGCCGAAGGCCAACTTCGGGGCATTCAAAAAATGATTGAAGACGAACAGGAGTGCATCGACATCGTCACCCAACTGACTGCTGTCCGCTCCAGTATCAACCGCACCATGGGTCTGGTCATCAGCAACCAAATCACCAGAGCCCTCCAAGATCCAAATCTGGATCTAGCCCAACAGGAAGAAAAACTCCAACAGGCCCTGGACCTGATTGTGAAAAAATAGGAAAGAGAACTTGGACTCCAAGTTCTCTTTCTCATTCTTCCATAATCCTTGCGCCCAAGACATGCTGCAAATGGTTGAGGGCAAAGAGGTGATTTTCTTGAGTCAAACTGGCAACAGCCGAAGCCACAACTTCAATCTCATACCCCAGATTGTAGGCATCAATGGCTGTATGAAGGACACAGATATCGGTCAACACCCCAGTCAAAACGATGGTGTTCACTCGACGTTCTCTGAGACGAATATCCAAATCTGTCCCTGAAAAAGCTGAATAATGTCGTTTGTCCATCCAAAAAACACGCGCATCATCCTTAATCTTCTCATAGACTTGACCCAGTTTTCCGTAAAGATCTCGTCCACTAGTTCCCTTGATATTGTGAGGTGGAAAGAGCTTGGTTTCTGGGTGAAACTCATCTTCCTCATCGTGACCATCAATAGCAAAGAAGATATAGTCTCCCCTATCATAGGCCACTTGAGTAACCTCCGCAATCTTGTCAGCAATAGCCTGGGCGGCTGCACCAGCCGTCAATTTCCCCTCATCGGCCACAAAATCAATCGTATAATCAATCGAAATCAGTGCTTTTGCCATATCAGTAGTCACGCTTCTTAATTTCATCAAAGATGGCAGGAATCAAGACCTTGAGATAGGTTCCCTTCATCCCCAGTGAACGGCTTTCAATAATCCCTGCACTTTCCAACTTGCGAAGAGCATTGACAATGACAGAGCGGGTAATCCCAATCCGATCCGCAATCACTGAAGCTGTCAATTGCCCCTCCAAGCCATTGAGTTCTCCCAAAATGGCAGCAACAGCTTTCATTTCTGAATAAGACAGGGTATTGACGGCCATATTGACTGCTGCACGACGGCGGATATTCTTTTCATCCTCTTCCCTTTGGAAATTGAGGAGCTGAATGCCCACCACTGTTGAGGCAATCTCCACCAAAATCAAGTCCTCATCGTTGAACTGACCATCATTGCGCCAAATAATCAGGGAACCAAAGCGGATTCCTGTCACATGGATTGGAGCCAAAGTCGTTACACTATTTGGATACTCTGCCCGAGACTCCACAGGGATGGCTGTCAAGTCACTGTCAGCTGAAATATTGGCCTGGGTATCATAGACCTGTGCTGCCGCCTTGATATATTCAGATGGGAACTGTTTGGAAGTAAAGAACTCCTCCACCCGGTCATTGTGCAGTTTGTAACGAAGATGGTAACCAAGTACCTCCCCCTCACTGTTGATGATGCAGGCATTGCAGTGAATAATCTCTGCCAAATGTTCTGCAATCGCATTGTAGGGCAGTTCTTCTGCCAACTTTTCTTCGGAACGCTTCAAAATGGAAGTAATGTCCCTTGTTTTTTCTAATAAACTTGTCATAAGACCCTCTTTTAACTGTAATTGCTTTCATTATATCAAATCACAGGTTGTATTTCAACAATTATCAGAAAATTTTCTATTGTTTCATATATTGAAGCAATTTAAGAGAGCCTGAATTCACATTCAGACTCCCTTTTATCTTTTTAGCGCTTATATTGACTCAGAACTCGGGTGATTTTTTCCTGAACATCTCCTAATTCTTCTACTGTTGGCAGGTAAACGATGCGGAAATGATCGGGCTGGTTCCAGTTAAAACCTTTACCAGGCACCAACATAACCTTTTCCTGCTTCAACAGGCGCAGGCAGAATTCCTCATCGTCATCAATACGATACATTTCCTGATCAATTTTTGGAAAAATGTAAAGTCCTGCCTGTGGTTTGACCGCAGACAAGCCAGGAATATCATTGATGGCCTTGTAAATGAAGTTCCTTTGTTCATAAATACGGCCCCCTGGCAAGAGGAGTTTGTCCACTGATTGAATGCCGCCAAGGGAGGTTTGAACTACCTGTTGGGCCAAAACATTGGAGCAAAGGCGCATATTGGACAGCATATTGATGCCCTCGATATAGCCCTTAACATGGGACTTAGGGCCTGAAAGAACCATCCATCCTACCCGAAAACCGGCAATGCGGTGAGACTTGGATAGGCCATTCATAGACACACAGAAAACATCTGGCGCCAGACTGGCTATAGCCACATGTTCTCCCCCATCCATGACCAAACGATCATAGATTTCATCCGCCATGATGATTAAATTATTTTGACGGGCAATCTCTACCATTTCCTCCAGGATTTCTCTTGGGTAAAGGGCTCCTGTTGGATTATTGGGATTGATGATAACCAAAGCTTTGGTGCGGGAGGTAATTTTGGAGCGAATATCATCCAAATCTGGATACCAGTTGGCTGACTCATCACAGACATAATGCACAGCTTTTCCGCCTGACAGACTGACACAGGCCGTCCAGAGTGGATAATCTGGCATGGGTACCAGTACCTCATCGTCATTTTCCAGAAGAGCCTGGAGGGCCATTGGAATCAGCTCCGATACCCCATTTCCGATATAAATATCATTGACATCGACATCCGGAAAACCCTTGAGCTGGCAGTATTGCATAATAGCCTTACGGGCCGAAAAGAGACCCTTACTGTCTACATAGCCTTCCGAATTGCGGGCGTTCATAATCAAATCACGAATGACTTCATCTGGCGCTTCAAAGCCAAAGGCTGCAGGATTTCCAGTATTTAAGCGGAGAATCCTTTCCCCATTAGCAATCATACGGTCTGCTTCATCCAGGATAGGACCGCGAATATCATAAGCCACATGTTCTAGTTTTGAGGATTTATCAAATTGTCTCATGGCATTACCTCGTCTTTCTACTGAACCTATTTTAGCCTAAATTAGAAAAAATCACAAGAAAGAGTTTACTTTTTTCATGAAAAGGCTTACAATATAAATATAGAAGTGATTGACCACGGCCCAAGGAGTGGCAAAATCTTTTGCAAACTCATGTTGCCCTCGTATCTTGTGAAAGGAGTGACTGATATGACTCAATCCTATAAAACCATCCTCGTAGCTGTCGACGGCTCTGCTGGTGCAGAATTGGCCCTCCACAAAGCCATCCATGTGGCCAAACGCAACCAGGCCCGCCTGATTATTGCCCATGTTATCGACACCCGCGCCCTCCACAATGTGGCAGCCTTTGATGCCTCAGTTTACGAATCCCTCGAAAGAGAAGCAACCGAATTACTGAAAGGTTACCAAGAAGAAGCTCAAAGAGAAGGGCTTCCAGATGTCCAGGTCATGATTGAATTTGGCAATCCAAAGACCCTCTTGGCCCATGACATTCCAAAACAAACTGGTGCAGATCTCATGCTACTCGGTGCAACCGGCCTCAATGCCTTTGAGCGCCTTCTCATCGGCTCCTCTTCTGAGTACATCCTTCGTCACGCCACCATTGACCTCCTCATTGTTCGGGAAGAGCAAAAAACTATTTAGCTATAGGAAAAAGGGCCTGTGATTGCAGGTCCTTACTCTTTTCTTGCCCTTATTTGCTTTTGCAGCTCCTTCCGAATGGCTGGTTCTGGAGCGAACTTCTCCTCCCAGTCATCTGGTTTCAAAATCTTATGGGTCACTGGATGGAAATGCGCTTTTCCATCAGGAAAAATTTTTCCCATATTGGCCTCATGCACAATCCGGAAAATTGGTTCTGGATCCACCCCCATTAGGGCAAAGGAACCATAGGTAAAATAGAGCAAATCCACCAAGGCATCCACTTGCCCCACCAAAGGGTCCTGTGGTTGCCCTTTCTTTTTGACCTTTTCAGCAGCCTTGTCCAGGTCCTGATGGAGCTTGTGAATAACCCTATCCCAATCGCTCTCCCGAGTTACCGTCGCCTGTAAAAACTCGACGATTTCTTCTAACTTAAAGTCTGCCCGATGGAGGGCCTCTTCCATCTCATAGGCCCTTGGACTCTCCTGGGTATGACCATCCATCCTAGCATGGAAATCCTTGACCTGATTAAAATAGGGATTTTTACTCTGAAACATCTGAAGTCTCCTCCAACAAGCCAAAATGCAGGGCTGCCTGGTAAATTCCATCCTCATTATTGGAAGCAGTCACATAAGAAGCCACTTCTTTGACCTTTTTTGAACCATTGCCCATGGCCACAGAATAGCGGACTCCTGCCAACATTTCCACATCATTGGTCGAATCCCCAAAGGCCATGACCTGATCAGTCGTGAAACCGTAATATTCCCCTGCCTTCTCAATCCCCTTTAATTTGGACATCCCCTTGCTGATGATATCCACCGAGTAAGGGCTGGATCGAGTGATGCTGAGCTGCGGAAATTCTGCTGCTAATTTTTTGGTTTCTAATTCACTGACAATCATCATCATCTGATAGATGGGTTGCTGAAAAAGGCTGGATAATTCGATTTTTTTCTGGGGTCTTACCCATCGAATCAAGCGGTTAAAAATAAAGATAATGGCATCAACCCAGGCATCCGGAACCATCCGAGAAATCCGATAGCCCAACTGACCAGAACCAGCATTCATTATCCCGCTACCGGACACACCCGCAGCCGTTCCAAAAGATAAGTCCAGCTTATTTTTCTGGGCATAGTTTACCAATCCCTCGATATCCTTCGGAGATAATGGATTGTCAAAAAGAGTCTGTTCACGTGAAATGATATATTGCCCATTATAGACAATGGCCAAATCCAGACTGAGGGAGGCCATGTATTGCAAGACAAAACGAGGTCCACGACCAGTTGCCAGTCCGACTACAATCCCTTTTTTCTTGAGGGTATTGATGACCTGAATGGTGGATTGGCTGACCGACCGCTTATCTGTCAGCAAAGTGCCATCAATATCCAAAAAAACAGCCTTAATAGTCAGAATCATCACCCTCTTTCCATGTTTTATGATAGAATAATTATAGCACAATTTGAAAGATTCTGAAACTTTATGAAAAAAATATTGGTACTCCACACCGGTGGAACAATTTCCATGCAGGCAGATGAACAAGGCCAGGTTACCTCCAGCCAAAAGAACCCCATGACCCAGGTTTCCAGTCCCCTAGACCAGATTCAAGTTACAGCCCTCGATGTCTATAACATTCCCAGTCCCCATGTCACCTTTTCCCATATGCTGGGCCTCTATCAAACTATCCAAGAAAATGCCCAGAGCTATGATGGCTTTGTCATCACCCATGGGACAGATACGTTGGAGGAGACTGCCTATTTTTTAGACACCCTGAACATACCTAAAAAACCTATCGTTCTGACTGGTGCCATGCGCTCTTCCAATGAATTAGGCAGCGATGGCGTTTACAACTACCTCTCTGCCCTCCGTGTCGCAGCTGATGAGAAAGCTGCCGACAAGGGCGTCCTCCTGGTCATGAACGATGAAATCCATGCCGCCAAATTTGTGACCAAGACCCACACTACCAACCTATCCACCTTTCAAACCCCGACACACGGTCCCCTTGGCCTTGTCACCAAGCGAAATATTCTCTTCTTCAATCAGACAGAAAAACGGACCCGCTTCCACCTTGACAGGATTGAGGGAACAGTCCCAATTATCAAGGCTTACGCTGATATGGATAGTATTTTACTCGACTCCCTAAGCCCCGATAAGATTTCAGGCCTTGTCATCGAAGCCCTAGGCGCTGGGAATCTCCCTCCATCTATTCTTCCCAGCCTCCAGCGCCTGACCAAGGAAATTCCTGTCGTGCTCGTTTCCCGCTGTTTCAATGGCATTGCCGAACCCGTCTATGCCTACCAGGGAGGCGGGGTTCAGCTTGAGAAAGAAGGCGTCCTCTTTGTCAAGGAACTTAACAGCCAAAAGGCCCGCATCAAGCTCCTCATCGCCCTCAACGCCGGCTTGACCGGACAAGATTTAGCGGACTATATTCAAGGATAAAGCAAAAGAAGACTGAGCCAGTCTTCTTTTATCTTAGTCTAAACGGTCAGGCCTATTCAGTTCCTTCACCAGCATAGACCATTTAGGATTGGCTTGCCAATCTGGTTCTGAAACAATCTGACTGGCTACCCGTCTCGCCTCCTCTAAAATTGGAAAATCATCAATGATGTTGGCTACTTGAAACTCCGGCAAACCAGACTGTCTGGTACCAAAAACCTCACCCGAACCCCTCATCTGCAAGTCTTTCTCCGCCAAGACAAATCCATCCGTCGTTTCTGTCATGGCCTGCATCCGTTCTTTGCCCGAGTCTGTCTTGGGATTGGCCACTAAAATGGCATAGGATTGTTTGTCGCCCCGACCCACACGGCCCCGCAACTGATGCAGCTGGCTTAATCCAAAACGATCCGCATCCATGATGATCATGACCGTCGCATTGGGCACATTGACTCCTACCTCGATGACAGTTGTTGACACCAGCAGATCTGTTTTTCCAGACTTAAAGTCCTGCATAATAGCCTCTTTTTCCTGGTTTTTCATTTGGCCATGTAGGAGGGCAATCCTAACCCTTTCCCCAAAATAAGCCTGCAATTCTTCTTCTAAAGCAATGGCATTTTTCAAGTCCAGAGCTTCAGACTCCTCAATCAAAGGGGAAACCACATAGACTTGAGCACCTTTTTCAATTTCCTTACCAACCCAATCCCAAACCAGTGGAAGCTGCTCATGCTTGACCCAACGTGTCCTGATTTCCTTACGACCCGCAGGCAGTTGATCAATGATGGAAACATCCATTTCCCCAAAGGCTGTAATGGCCAAAGTCCTCGGAATGGGGGTAGCTGTCATCATCAGGACATCCGGATTCTCCCCTTTTTCGCGAAAAACCCTCCGCTGTTTGACCCCAAAACGGTGCTGCTCATCTGTAATCACCAGACCCAAATGCTGATAATTGACGCCCTCCTGAATCAGGGCATGGGTCCCAATCACCATATCCACTTCTCCAGACTCAATCGCAGCCAGAGCTGTCCGTCTAACTGCAGCCTTCATGCCTCCCGTCAACAAGGCAATGGAAAGTTCAGGAAAAAGCTGACTCAAACTCTCATAATGCTGTTCCGCCAAAATCTCCGTTGGCACCATTAAAGCAGATTGATATCCTGCAGTATAGGCAGCATACATAGCTAAACCAGCAATAACCGTCTTACCAGACCCAACATCTCCCTGCAAAAGCCGGTTCATGTGACCAGAAGAAGCCATATCTGACAAAATCTCCTGCAAACTCCTTTGCTGCGCCTCTGTCAAAACAAAGGGTAATTTCTCGATTTTCTCCCCCAAAGCGCTACTATCAAAAGCAATGGAAATGCCCGCATCCGCCCTGCGATTTTCATATTTCAAACTTTGCAGATTCAGCTGGAAATAAAACAATTCCTCAAATTTAATTCGCCTCAAAGCCTGCCGATACTGGTCAATATCGACAGGAAAGTGCATGGCCCTGATAGCCTCTTGACGATTCAACAATTGATAACGCACCAACAAGTCGACTGGCAAATTTTCCTCTACCAAGTCCAGATAACCCTCGTCAATAGCCGTCTTTATCAATTTGACCAAGCTGGACTGTTTAACACCTTGAACCACATGGTAGACAGGCTGCAAATCCTCCTGTTGTTGACTCAAGACCTTCATACCCGTCAAAGAGGCCTTGGCCTTATCCCATTTTCCCCAAATAGCCAATTGAGCGCCAACTTCTATCTTATCTGCCAGATAGGGCTGATTGAAAAAAGACACTGCTACAATGATCTCCCCATGACGAATGGAAAATCGTAGCCGATTACGCTTGTAGCCATAATATTGGACAGAAGCTGGACTAACAACTTCTCCCAAAATCAAGGCCTTCTCACCATCCATCAAATCCAAAACCGATTTCGTCTGAAAATCCTCATAGCGAAAAGGGTAATACAAAAGCGCATCACCCACCGTTTGCAAATCTAATTTCAAAAATTTTTCGACAGACTTGGGACCAACCCCCCCCAATACTGATAAATTATCATCTAAAGATTTCATAAGGCTATTATATCAAAAATATTCTAGGGAAGAACATAAATAAAAAGAAGGCACGTTGCTTCTCTCCATAAAATCAACTTTTTCAACCAAATAAAGACCCAGCTACAAAGTCCTACATTGAAAACAATAGCAATTTATGCTAATATATACCCTAATGATCAACTAATAAATTTAGGTGCAACCACTACAAAAGGAGGAATGAATGAACATCTTATCATTACTATACTTATTACTACTTGCCCTGTCGTCAGGGCTCTACTTTGTTTTTTCCAACACTATCATGAAGGCTCTAAGTGATTCCAATCAAGATATTGCTACATTTACCATGCGGAAAATTAACAAAGTCATTCAAAACCCTATCTTTCTATTTGTTTTTTTAGGACCACTATTACTCGGTAGCGTCCTTTCATGGTATCACCTCTCAGCAAATGGTAGCTTTTGGATTTTACTCAGTTTTTTAACCTATTTATTAGGAGTCTTTCTCATCACTATTTTAGTCAATGTCCCTATGAACAACCGACTAGATAAGAGTATAGACGAAAGCTATTGGCCCTACTACTTAGTATATTGGACCAGATTCAATACTGTGAGGTACCTGTGTTGTTTGTTGGCTCTCATTTTTCTCTTCTTAGAGCTCACTACTTAAAACATGTCTTGTAATCACTAACATTCTGGCAGACTCTCCCATTTTTGCAATGGAAAAATCTTTGCAAAGATGCAGAGTCTTTTTGAATGCAAAAAAATATCCCTTCTTAAAACTTTAAATATAGCAGGAAAAGACTAAAAATTCCTGTTCAACCTAGAAATATCACTTTCCACTGTAATAAAAAAAGCAACCCATTCGTTGCTTGATGATCGGGAAGACAGGATTCGAACCTGCGACACCTTGGTCCCAAACCAAGTACTCTACCAAGCTGAGCTACTTCCCGACAATGGTTACTCTTACTAAAAAGAAACTCCCCTAATGTCTCCACATTAAGCGAGATATGCACCCTAGAGGAGTCGAACCTCTAACCGCCTGATTCGTAGTCAGGTACTCTATCCAGTTGAGCTAAGGGTGCTCATTTCAATTTTATATCTTTACTATATAGAATTATTTTAAAATTGTCAAGAAAAAGAAAAAAAAGGGCTCT
>NZ_JBHCHN010000017.1:0-15706 GCF_041802885.1 Streptococcus sp. | reverse complement strand
CAAACGATGGGATTTCAATTGCGGGTGCAGAAAACGGGACATCTCCAAGGTATCGATTACAGGTTGTGGCGCTTCGGCCATACCATAGCGTTCATAGCTGTTGTTCAAAAAGCCCATGTCAAAGCTGGCATTGTGGGCAACCAAGACTGCATCCTGGCAGAAGGCCTGAAATTCTTGCAGGACCTGCAAGAGGGGCTTTGAGCCCTTGACATGGTTGTCGGTGATGCCTGTCAACTCTGTGGTAAAGGCTGACAGGGGATGGCCTGGGTCGATAAACTCATCAAACTGCTCGATAATATTGCCCTTTTCCATCTTGGAGGCCGCAATCTGAATCAGGTCATTGTGCTCCGCTGAAAGTCCCGTCGTTTCCACGTCAAAAACCACATAAGTCGCTTCCTTGAGGTCCATGGGAACCTCGTTGAAGGTGATGGGAATGCTGTCCTCCACGATATTGGCTTCCAGACCGAAAATGGCCTTTATTCCTGCCTTCCTGGCAGCATGGTAGCCATGGGGGAAGGATTGGACATTGGCATGATCGGTGATGGCGATGGCCTTGTGGCCCCACTTGGCTGCTCTGGCAATCAGGTCTTCGACCGGGGTCAGGGCATCCATGGTCGACATATTGGTATGGGCATGAAACTCGACTCGCTTCTGGTCATCCGGCATCAGGTCCTTGCGGATTTCCTTTTTGACTTCCTGCACATCTTGGACATTCATGGTCAAGTCGCGCGTGTACATATTGGTCTCAATGTTGCCTCGCACCCGCAGCCAGTTGCCCTTCTTAATCATGTCAAACTTCTGGGCATCTTCTTCATCCTTGGCCCATTTTTGCAGCTTAAAGGAGGACGTATAGTCTGTCATCTTGAAGTTGATAATAACACGGCCAGTTCGGGTCGTTTTTTGCTCAACTTCAAAGACCAAGCCTTCAAACACCAGGCGATTTTCTTCCGTTTCCACTTCTGCCATCGGAGTGATGGGTTCTTTCTCCAGAGAAGTTCTTGCTGGCTTTTTCTTTTTAAACTCTTGGAAATTCCCGCCAGTTGGTGCCGCATCTGGGACTAGTGGAGGGGCCATCTGAGCCAGTTGCTCCAAGGCTGAAAGGGTTTCTTGGTGGGCCTGCTGGTAGATTTCTTCATTCTGGGCCTGAAAGTTTTCTTCCTGCTGTTGGGTCATTTCCTGACAGACACGGATTTCCACCGTCAACTGCCCCAAACCAAAGCGGGCCAGCTGCTCCACCAGATTGGGCAGGTGATTCTTGCGAAAATGGGGCGTATCCACACTTTGCGGGCCTTCTATCCAAAGCTGCCCATCCTCATAGACCACCTTCAAGTCCTGAAAAAGAGACTTGAAACCGGCACTTTGACAGAGTTCTTCCTCAAAAGCTTGGCGGTAATAGGCCTGGAGGATGTCACTGGTTAGGTCCTGCTGGTCTGTCACCAGTTGAAAACGGGCCTGGTTGCCGGTCTTAGCAAATTCATTGTGGAGACGGGCCTTGAAGAGCTGGTAGTGGCTGATGTCCAAAACCTGAGGCAGACGGAAGGTAAATTCCCAGACCTTGCTGACTTTGTGGACCAAAACTTTCTCAATTTTTCCAGCAGAAAAAGCCCCTGATTCCCGTAATTCCAGTGGCATTCCAATCTGTTCTAAAAGAAGTTGAAATTTATCTGACATACTGTCCCCTTGATTCATAGTATTTCCATTTTATCACATTCAGAAGCCTTTTTCGAGAAGAAAGAAGCCCATTTCTGGACTTCTCTTTTCGTATTTGCTTTAGCTCAAGATGGACAGGGTTTCCAGCAGTTGGTCTACATGGACCTCTACCGTATCTCCAGTTCCCTTGATTTTGACTTCGACAACACCTTCAGCTGCCTTTTTCCCAACCGTAATCCGAATTGGCAAACCAATCAAATCACTGTCTGAGAACTTGACACCTGCCCGCTCATTGCGGTCATCTGTCAAGACTTCGTAGCCCTCTGCCTGCAAGCGGCTTTCGATACTGTCTGTCAGAGCCATGGCTTCTTCATCCTTGACATTGACTGGAATCAGATGCACATCAAATGGTGCCAATTCCTTAGGGAAATTGATGCCCCAAGCATAGCGGAACTCGCCCTTTGGTGTCTTGTTGACAAAGAGGCGGGCATGTTGTTCCAGAACAGCGGACAAGAGGCGGCTGACCCCGATACCATAACAGCCCATGATGATGGGTACACTGCGACCATTTTCATCCAAGACATGGGCATTCATGCTGTCTGAATAACGGGTGCCCAGCTTGAAAATATGACCAATTTCAATCCCACGTGCAAATTGGAGAATGCCTTGACCGTCTGGTGAAACTTCCCCTTCCTTGACCTCGCGAATATCTACATACTCGGTCACTTGGAAGTCACGACCTGCATTGGCACCCTTGTAGTGGAAGCCGTCTTGGTTGGCTCCGACCACGGCATTTTTCACATCCTGGACCTTCCGGTCGGCAATGATTTTGACATTTTCTGGCAGACCGACTGGGCCCAGCGATCCAAAACCAGCCCCAAAGGCAGATTGAACTTCTGCTTCCTCAGCCGCATCAAAGAAATCTGCGCCCAGATAATTTTTTAGCTTGACATCATTGACCTGGTCATTGCCTACCAACAAAGCCACTACCAATTCCCCATCCGCCTTAAAGACCATGGTCTTGATGGTTTCTTCTTCAGAGACCTGCAAGAAGGCAGCTACATCGTTGATGGACTTGCAATCTGGCGTTGCAATCTGAACCAGGTCCTCCTCAGCCACAACCTTGGTGCTTGGCTGGTACTGGTTAGTGGCCATCTCTAAGTTGGCAGCATAGTCCGACTGGCTGGAATAGGCAATGGTATCTTCTCCAGAGACCATCCAGGAGGATAATTCAGCCTTGATTTCTTCCAAGACCTCCGCAGGAATCTCATCCAGGGAACCGACAGACTTGTCCAAAACCAACGAACGACTAAGATCGGTCCGATCTGGGGTAATGGCCATAAATTCCTGGCTGTCCTTACCGCCCATGGCCCCGCCATCCCCGATGATGGCCTTGAAATCCAGGCCACTGCGGGTGAAAATGGCTTCATAAGCTGCCTTGTAGTCATCATAGGTCTCATCCAAGCTATCGTAGTTGGCATGGAAGCTATAACCATCCTTCATGATGAACTCGCGGCCCCGCAACAGACCGTTGCGAGGGCGTTTTTCATCGCGATACTTAGGCTGGATTTGGTAGATATTGAGCGGTAATTGCTTGTAGGACTTGACCGCATCACGGGCCAAAAGAGTGACGGTTTCCTCATGGGTTGGACCTAGGATAAAGTCAGAACCTTCCCGGTTTTTGAGTTTGTAGAGGTCATCTCCATAGGTGTCATAACGGCCGGATTCCCGCCAAATATCCGCTGATAAGAGGGCTGGAGCCAAAAACTCCACCGCACCAATCTTGTCAAACTCTTGGCGCATGATGGTTTTAGCCTTTTCAATGACCCGGTTGGCAAGTGGCAAATAGCTATAAATACCAGCTGAGACCTGACGAACATAACCCGCTCGCACCATAAGGGCATGACTGATTACTTGGGCATCCGATGGCATCTCACGAAGCGTCGGAATCATCATTTTAGATTGTTTCATGTTGATGATACAGAGAGCGACTAAAAAGCGACTGAAAGTTAGGACGCAGCCTGAAATCCTGATTTCAATAGCTGTCTATCTAAATTCCAAGCTTTTCAATCGAGTTCGATTACGAATACCCTCTGTTTCCTTTCATTGTGTTGTTTATCGAATAATGACTAGGACTAGACACCTGAATATCAGGTACCTTAGCCCACTTTCAATCTTTTTTCAGTGATTTTCCTAGAAAAAGACCCGCATAATATCGTTCCAGGTCACGACCAACATGAGGACAACCATGATGGCTACACCGACCAGGGTGATATAGGACTCTGTTTCCTGTTTCAGCGGCTTGCGGCGGATGACCTCAATCAGATTGATAAGGATTTTTCCACCGTCAAGGGCTGGAATGGGAATCAAGTTGAAGATTCCCAGATTGATGGACAACATTGCCAAGAGGCTCAGGACAGGTAAAATACCGCCTTGCGCAGCCTGGGAACTGATATTGTAGATAGCTACTGGGCCTCCCAGTTGCTTGACATCAAAGCTGGCAATGATATTTTTGAGGGCATTGACAATCAAGAGGGCTGTTGCTCCCGCTTCTTGGAAGCCTCCCACAATAATCTCAACAAAGCCGGTTTTCAGATAAGGTGAGACCCCCAGGCGGAAGTAGCCCTGATCCTTAATGGTTGTCACTTGAAGAGTTTTTTCTTTGCCATCTTCTTCAACAAGCAGATTTAGGACTGGCGCTTCCTTAGCCTTCTCATTGACCTGGGCTAGGATATTCGATACGTCTTTATAGTCTGAGACTTGCTGACCGTTGATTTCTAAAATCCTGACGCCGGTTTCAACACCAGCAGCCTGAAGGGCACCGCCGTCCGTTACTGTTACTTGGTTGGTCGTTACATCTGGGACCCCACCCTGAAGGAAGAAAAAGAGGATAAAGGTCAAAATTCCCAGAATAAAGTTATTGAGGGGCCCAGCAAAGTTGGTCATCAATCGTCCCCAAATACTGGCATTTTGGTACTGTACATCTAGTGGCGCAATCCGCACCTCTGTGCCATCCTCCTCAATGATGGTCGCATCGTGATCCACCTGGAAGGTCTTGCTTTCGTCCAAGACCAGGCCAGTAATCTCCAACTTTTCTTCAAAGTCAAAGGAGGTCACATTCATGGGCAGGCTGGTATTGTCCAGCACCTTATCAGATAGGTTGACGCGAGTGACTACCCCTTCCTCATTGAGGGTTAAGGAGACGGGAGTCCCCGTCTTAATCTCTGTCTTATCCTCGCCCCAACCGGCCATGCGAACATAGCCGCCCAGAGGCAGCATCCGGATAGTATAGGCAGTCCCATCTTTGCCGATATGGGCAAAGATTTTTGGCCCCATCCCGATGGCAAATTCCCGCACCAGGATACCGGCCTTTTTCGCAAAGTAGAAGTGTCCAAATTCGTGAACTACCACGATGACACCAAATATAAAAATAAATGCAATAATTCCCTGCATAGAATCTCCTTAAAATAGACCGAAGAAATGCATGATCGGGAAGACAAAAATCAGACTATCGAAGCGGTCCAAAATACCACCGTGGCCTGGTATGATTTTCCCTGAATCCTTCACGCCGAAATGGCGCTTAATGGCACTTTCAACCAAATCTCCAAACTGGGCAAAAACAGAAAAAATCACCACCAAGAGTAAAGTCACGATAAAGGAATAGTTAGTGACCACCTGCTTATCAAAAATAAGAAAGGCAGCCGCAACTGCTACTGCTGATAAGATTCCACCGATAAAACCTTCTACTGTTTTATTGGGAGAAACACGTGGCATGAGTCTATGTCGTCCAATCTGACGTCCAATCATGTAGGCACCCGTATCTGTCGCCCAGACAATCAAAAGGGCAAAGAGAACTTTGTTAAGGCTGTCCATTCGAGCGCCCACTAGGTTGTGAAAACCAATCCCCACATAAAAACTAGAGGCAATCGGGTAAACCACATCCGCATAGGAATAATGACCGATGTTAAAGACGATGGAACCTAGCATGAGAAAGACCACAATTCCAAAGGCGATATAGTTACCATCTGTTGGAAGAAAGGAAAGATAGGTCTCCAGAGGCAAGGTCAACACTAAGGCTGCCAACATAGCCAAGACCCCCTCAATCGAACTAGGCGATAAGCGGTTCATCTTGAGCAATTCAGCTGTTGCAATCATAGCTAGAAAACCAATAAAGAGTTGAAAGACCACTCCTCCCATCACCAAGAGCGGGATAAAGACCGCTAAGGCCAAGGCCCCAAAGATGACCCGTTTTTGTAAATCTCTATTCATTTCTTTCTCCTTAAATACCACCAAAACGTCTATGGCGGCGGTTGTATTCTTCGATGGCTATCTGTAAAGCCTTCTCATCAAAATCTGGCCAGGCCACATCTGTAAAATAAAGCTCACTATAGGCCGTCTGCCATGGCAAAAAATTACTGAGGCGCTGTTCCCCGCTGGTTCGAATCACCAAGTCAGGATCTCGCAACTTGTCTGGTAGACATCCAGTATAGAGATAGTCTGCAATTAACTCTTCATCAATATCGCCAGGATTGAATTTGGTATCCAAAGCATCCTGCACGATGGAGCGAACAGCCTTTGTAATTTCATCTCGTCCCCCATAATTGAGCGCAAAATTGAGAATCAAACCGGTGTTGTTCTTGGTCTTGTTCTCAGCCCGATAGAGGGCCGTCATGGTCGCCTCAGGCAGACGATTATGGTCACCAATCATCTGGATACGGACATTATTGGCATGCAAATCCGGAACATACTTATCATAAAATTCCACTGGTAAATTCATAATGAACTTGACCTCTTTTTCCGGACGACTCCAGTTTTCTGTCGAAAAAGCATAGACTGTCAGGACCTTGACACCCATATCAGAGGCAGCCTTAGTCACCTTTTGCAGGGCATCCATCCCGGCCTTATGTCCCATAATCCGAGGCTGCATCCGTTTTTTGGCCCAGCGGCCATTTCCATCCATGATGATGGCGATATGCTTGGGAACTTCCAAGATCAACTCTTCTTTTTCTTTTTTTCCAAAACCAAAGGTAAACATCATTTTTCCCTCATTGTTATAATCACACTATTATAACATAATTTCAAAAGATACAACATGCCTGAAATCTAGGGAAAAACTAGGACAGCTGATTTAATCGTCCTTGGTCTGGCGACTATCACTACGCAAGGCTATCCAGTAGGAGGCCACTTCCTTGTAGCCCTGATGGCGGTACATGGGGCGATTGGCTTCTTCCGCAACCAATATAGCCCGTTCCTGATTGGCTAGAGCAGCCTTTTGAAGTGCGGTCCCAATCCCTCTACCTTGATAAGCTGCATCCACCTGGTAATCATCAATTTCCACATAACCCTCGAAAAACCAAGCCGTGACAGAACCTACAATCCGTTGGCCATCTAAGGCCAGATATATTTTGGAGCCATTGGTCAACAGGTAGTCCCGATTGTCCGCCAACATCTGTTCCGCATAGACTTGCCCATATTGCAGGTGATCCTGATATTGAACCTGCAGGTAGTCTTCTAAGTAAGCTTCATCCAACTCAACAATCCGAATATCACCCAAATTATGATCCTTGAGCCGCAAGTCCTCCACTGAGCTAGTAAAAATTAGATGCCTGGAAAAGCCAAAACCCTGCTTTTTCAAATAATCTGCTAACTCTGCCGAAATCTCCTGATTTTCCGCAAAGAAAAGAAAGGCATAATTGCTGACATAGCCTGCTTGTTCCTGGCCCAAGTATGCCAAATCTGCTTCCAATTCAGACAGATTAGGCATTCTTTTGTAGCTGAGATAGTTGGAAAAATAACATTCTGATGTCGCCGGATTTTTAAAATGTTTGAATCGAGTGTTTTCACGAAAGATCGGCTCGCCAGATTCCAATAATTCCTTGTAGTTCATGTTCTTCTCCTCCGACCTCTGAACAAAAAAAGAATAACGAGTGTTATTCTTCGATAGCGCTGTCGCTTTCTTCTGTTGGCTCTTCAATCGCAACCTCAACTGATGCAGCTGCTTCTGAAACTCGGTTACGGATAGCTGAACGATCAAAGGTCAGGTAAATTCCGTCGATGTCCAAGACCACTTTTTGGTCATTGATTTCATCTACGATACCATATAAGCCACCAATTGTCACGATTTCATCGCCCTTTTTGATTTGGCTCAGTTCATTGGCCCGGTTTTGCTGTTGCTTTCTTTGAGAAAACATCATCCAACCCAACAAAGCCAACATTAATACTGGAAAAATAAATTGTCCCATGTGATTCACCTCATTTTTTAATAAGTTCTATTATAACAAAAATCAAGTTGAAAGCAAGGCTAAGCTAACCACATCAAAAAACAGAAAAAGCCAAGCTTTTTCTGTTCCCAATGATTAGATGGTGCCCCAAACAGACTCCAAGATGTTGGTTTGTTCCCGGCCTGGTCCGACAGAGAAGGTTGAAATCCGAACCCCAACCAGCTCACTGATGCGGCGGACATAATTGCGGGCATTTTCAGGTAATTCGTCCAAGCTTCGGACACCTGTGATATCTTCCTGCCAACCTGGCAGTTCTTCATAGATAGGCTTGCAGCGCTTGAGAGCTTCCAAACTAGCTGGATAATGGTCAATCCGCTCCCCATCCAAATCATAGGCCACACAGATTTTCACTGTGTCCAGACCAGAAAGGACATCAATGGAGTTGAGGGAGAGGTTGGTAATGCCAGATACACGGCGGCTATGGCGCATAACAACGGAGTCAAACCAGCCCACGCGGCGCGGACGGCCAGTCGTTGTCCCATACTCATGTCCAACCTCACGAATGCGCTCGCCCACTGCATCAAAGAGTTCTGTTGGGAATGGTCCATCCCCCACCCGGCTGGTGTAGGCCTTGCAGACCCCAACCACCTTGTCAATCTTACTTGGACCAACACCTGAACCAATAGTCACACCACCTGCCACTGGGTTGGAGGAAGTGACATAAGGATAGGTTCCTTGGTCAATGTCCAGCATTACTCCCTGAGCCCCTTCAAAGAGGACCCGTTTACCAGCATCCAAGGCATCATTGAGAATGACAGAAGTATCCGTCACATATTGCTTGATTTGCTGACCATATTCATAATATTCTTCAAAAATTTCCTCAAAAGAGAGGGCTGTCGAATCATAGAGTTTGGTGAATTGACGGTTCTTTTCTTCTAAGTTGATGCGCAGGCGTTCTGCAAAAATCTCCTTGTCCAAAAGGTCTGCAATCCGAATCCCAACTCGGGCTGCCTTGTCCATGTAAGCTGGTCCAATCCCCTTGTTGGTGGTTCCGATTTTATTTTCACCCTTGGCTTCTTCCTGCAACTGATCTAGCTTGATATGATAAGGCAGGATGACATGGGCCCGGTCTGAAATCCGCAGACTCTCAGTTGGGACCCCCTCGCTATGAAGGTAGGCTAATTCCTTGACCAGAGATTTGGGGTTAACCACAACTCCATTTCCGATGACAGAGATTTTTTCTGGGAAGAAAATCCCTGACGGAATCAGGTGCAACTTGAATTTTTTTCCATCGATAACGATGGTGTGCCCAGCATTGTCACCACCTTGATAGCGGGCAATCACCTCTGCATTGGCAGATAAGAAATCAGTGATTTTCCCCTTGCCTTCGTCACCCCATTGGGTACCAACAACTACTACTGATGTCATAATTTCGTCTATTTATGGGCAAGATACGGCCTGCCCAGTCCTTTCCTCAAAACAAATGGCGGGAATCTCACCCGCAAGTCTTGGTTACACCCTATTATACTAAAAAACGAACTTTTTTTCAAGAATGGTTGATAAAAAGAGAAAACCCGAACGTTCTTGATTTATTTGCGAAAAGCCCTGTTATTTCCCGAAAGTTTCTGGCAAGTCCGGCACCTTCAGACAGGGCTACCGTAGCAAAAATTTGTTTTTGACCTGGAAAGGGTTTAAAATAGAGATAATATCAAATTTGAGGCAAGGACATGACCCTATCCAATTTATTACAAAAAACAGAAAGAAACAGTCCCATCTTACAGGGAACCTTCGGCCTGGAAAGAGAATCCCTACGGATCAACGACCTTCACCGACTGGCCCAGACTCCCCATCCAAAAAGCTTGGGCAAGCGGTCTTTCCACCCCTATATCCAGACCGATTACAGCGAGCCCCAGTTGGAGCTGATTACCCCCATCAGCCAGTCTACTAGGGAAGCCCTGCGCATTTTAGGGGCCATTACCGATGTGGCCAGCCGCTCGATGGAGCGCTCGGAGTATCTCTGGCCCCTTTCCATGCCCCCGCAGATTACCGAAGATGAGATTCAGATTGCGGCCCTAGAAAGCGACTACGAATACCAATACCGGGTCGGCCTGAGCCAGCGCTATGGCAAGCTCCTCCAGTCCATGTCTGGCATCCATTACAATTTTGAACTAGGCAAGGACCTGACCCAGACCCTTTTTGAAGCCAGCGGCTATGAGGACCTGGTCACCTTCAAAAATGACCTCTATCTCAAGCTGGCCCAAAACTTCCTCTATTACCGCTGGCTCCTTACCTACCTCTACGGGGCTAGTCCTCTGGCGGAAAGCGGATTTTTCAAAAACCCGCCAAGTTACCCTGTCCGCTCTCTGCGCAACAGCTCCTATGGTTATGTCAATGCCGATGATGTCCAGATTTCTTTTGCCAGCCTGGAAGCCTATGTGAACAACCTAGAGGACTGCGTTTCTTCTGGAAAATTGTCTGCGGAGAAGGAATTTTACTCGGCGGTCCGCTTACGCGGCAGTCAGCGCAACCGTGATTATCTGACCAAGGGCATCCGCTACCTGGAATTCCGCTGTTTTGACCTCAACCCCTTTGAAGCCCTGGCCATCAACCAGGAAACCCTAGATGTCGTCCATCTCTTCCTCCTTGCCCTCCTATGGATGGACAGCCTGATGGATGTGGACGCCCAGCTGGCCCAGGCCCATGACCTCAATGAAAGAATAGCCCTTAGCCATCCCTCAGAAAAACTGCCTGCGGAGGCCGATGTAGACAGGATTTTGACTGCCATGACCGAAGTGGTGGAGCATTTCCAACTCGATGCCTATTATGGGCAGCTGATTCAACAGATCCAGGCAGCCATTGCCGACCCTAGCTTGACAATCGGCGGTCGACTCAACGCCCATATCGAGGACCAGTCATTAGAGGACTTTGGCCGCAAACAGGGGCAAGACTTCCATGACTATGCCTGGACAGCTCCCTATGCCCTAAAGGGCTATGAAAATATGGAACTATCCACCCAGATGATTCTCTTTGATGCCATTCAAATGGGGCTCAACCTGGAAATCTTGGATGAAAACGACCAGTTTCTCAAAGTCTGGCATGGTCCGCATGTCGAGCTCATTAAAAATGGCAACATGACCTCCAAGGACAATTATGTGGTTCCTCTGGCCATGGCCAACAAGACCGTCACCAAAAAAATACTCCGCGAGGCTGGCTTCCCAGTCCCAGCAGGCAGTGAATTTAGCAATAAGATGGAAGCCCTGCGCTATTATGGCCAGGTGGCCAATAAGGCCATTGTGGTCAAGCCAAAATCCACCAACTATGGCCTGGGTATCTCCATCTTCCAGGAACCAGCCAGTTTGACTGACTATGAGAAAGCTCTGGATATCGCCTTTTCAGAAGACTCGGATATTCTGGTGGAGGAATTTATCCCGGGAACAGAATACCGCTTCTTCATCCTTGATGGCAAGTGTGAAGCTGTCCTTCTGCGGGTGGCTGCCAATGTGGAAGGCGATGGGATTCATACCATTCGAGAGTTGGTAGACCTGAAAAATCAAGACCCCCTACGGGGTCGGGACCACCGCTCGCCGCTAGAAATCATCCAACTAGAAGATATCGAACTCCTCATGCTGGACCAGCAAGGTTTTACACCGGAGACCATCCTAGCCGACGGTGTTAAGGCAGATCTGAGGAGAAATTCCAATATTTCCACCGGTGGGGATTCCATCGATGTGACCGACCAGATGCACGACTCCTATAAGCAGCTGGCAGCCCAAATGGCTACGGCCATGGGGGCCTGGGTCTGCGGAGTTGACCTGATTATGCCAGATACCAGTCTCATGTCTAGCAAGGAAAACCCAGCCTGCACCTGCATTGAACTCAACTTCAATCCAGCCATGTACCTGCACACCTACACCTATGCCGGACCAGGCCAGGTTATCACCAAGAAGATTTTGCAGAACTTGTTCCCTGAACTATCCTGATACGTCTCAAACTCAAAAGACAAGTAGTTTTAACTTACTTGTCTTCTTTTTTGTGTTAAAATAGAAACACTATGGATAAGATTATAAGAACAATATCAGAAAGCGGGCATTTCCGGGCCTTTGTCTTGGACAGCACGGAAACCGTCCGAACAGCCCAGGAAAAACATGACAGCATGGCCTCCTCAACGGTGGCCCTGGGTCGGACCTTTATCGCCAACCAGATACTCGCAGCCAATGAAAAGGGCGACACCAAGATTACCCTGAAAATTTTGGCAGAAGGGGCCACTGGGGCCATCATCAGCGTTGCCAATAACCAGGGCCAGGTCAAGGGTTATATCCAAAATCCAGATTTGGACTACAAAAAAACAGCGACTGGTGAGGTCATTGTTGGTCCTCTGGTTGGTCAAGGCCAATTCTTGGTTATTACCGACTATGGTATCGGCCATCCCTACCACTCCACCACCCCCCTCATTTCTGGGGAAATCGGAGAAGATCTGGCCTACTACCTGACCGAAAGCCAGCAAACACCATCAGCCGTCGGCCTCAATGTCCTGCTGGATCAGGAGGATAAGGTTCAGGTTGCGGGCGGATTTATGGTACAGGTCTTGCCTGGTGCGTCGGAGGAAGAAATTTCTCGCCTTGAAAAACGCATCCAAGCCATGCCTGCTATCTCCAGCCTGCTGGCATCCGATGGCCATATGGAAGCCCTTTTGTCCGCCATTTATGGCGAAGAACCCTATAAGATCCTCTCCGAAGAAGCCCTCAGTTTTTACTGTGACTGCTCGGAAGAGCGTTTCTTAGATGCCTTGGCTGGCCTGCCTGTATCCGATTTGGAGGAGATGATGGCTGAGGACCAAGGTTGCGATATCACCTGCCAATTCTGTCGCAGGCATTACCATTTTACAGCAGAACAGTTGGAGGAACTCATCCGTGACAAATCTCAATAGCCCCTTCATGATTGGGGACATCCAAATCCCCAATCGAACCGTCCTAGCTCCCATGGCAGGCGTGACCAACTCAGCCTTTCGGACCATTGCCAAGGAAATGGGCGCTGGTCTGGTGGTCATGGAAATGATTTCTGAAAAAGGCCTGCTCTATAACAATGAAAAAACCCTGCACATGCTCCACATCGAGGAAAACGAATTTCCTATGTCCATCCAGCTCTTTGGCGGGGATGCCGAAGGCCTCAAGCGGGCCGCAGACTTCATCCAAACCAATACCAAGGCAGACATCGCAGACATCAACATGGGTTGCCCAGTCAACAAGGTCATCAAAAACGAGGCTGGTGCCAAGTGGCTCAAGGACCCAGACAAGATTTACCACATCATCAAGGAAGTGACTTCTGTCTTGGATATTCCATTGACGGTCAAAATGCGGACCGGTTGGAACAATACCGATCTGGCAGTGGAAAATGCTCTGGCCGCAGAAAGTGGTGGTGTGGCTGCCCTGGCCATGCACGGCCGCACCCGGGAACAGATGTACACTGGCACTGTGGACCTTGAAACCCTGACCCGAGTGGCTGGCAGCCTGACCAAGATTCCCTTCATCGCAAACGGTGATATCCGCAATGTTGAGGACGCCCGCCAGCGGATTGAAGAAGTCGGTGCCGATGCGGTCATGGTGGGACGGACAGCCATGGGCAATCCCTATATCTTCCACCAAATCAACCATTATCTGGAGACCGGAAAGGTCTTGCCTGATTTGACCTTTGCAGATAAGCTCAAGGTGGCCCATGACCACCTGACCCGCCTGGCCAATCTTAAGGGCGAAAGCGTTGCTGTCCGTGAATTCCGAGGTCTAGCTCCCCACTACCTTCGTGGAACAGCTGGCGCTGCCAAAATCCGCGGAGCCGTTGCCAAGGCCGAAAGCATCCAAGAAGTTGAAGCCCTCTTTGAGCAAGCCTTGCAGAGATAGGAAAACAAGGAAAAAGAATAATCAAAAATAGGAGCCCTCGGGCTCCCATTTTTTTCTTACTTTTCATCCTTCTTCAAGGAATTTTTTACTCCATCAACAAGGCCTTCGACACTGTCCTTGACATCTTGCACAACTTCCTTGGCCTTAGCAGCCACTTTTTCAGTTGCACCTTCAGTCTCTGCCTTCTTGTCGCCTGTCAACTTACCAAACCCCTCTTTTACAGAGCCCTTCAATTGATCCAACTTTGCATCAAACTTTTCTGACATAGCCTGTCCTCCTTTTCTTGATACTTCATTATACCATCCATTGAAATCGTTTTCAAATTATTTGCTTTCTTTTTCAAAAAAGAAGCTGGACTCCGCCAGCTTCCCTAAATCTTCTTAAGCAAAATATGGTCTGTATCGGCCTGATTGCCAGTCCAATAGACATGCTCTCCAACACGGACAAAACCATGCCCCTTATAGAAGGCCTGGGCCGCATCATTGTGCTCCCAAACGCCCAGCCAAACAGAATCATAGCCCGCTTCCTTGGCATGCTGCATGGCAAAGTCCATGAGAACAGTGCCGAAGCCTTGGCGTTTTTCGCTAGGCCGAACATAGATGCGCTGGATTTCCAGGGTATTTTCCGCCACACCCTGTTCGGTCTGCGCAGCCCCAACATTGAGCTTGAGATAGCCCACCAGACGATCCTCCTGATAGAGGAAGAAAAAGTCTGATTCTGGGTTTTCCAACTCCTGGCTCAAGGTTTCAATGCTATAAGCATCCCGGAGAAAATCCTCCATATCCTGGGGATTGACGATGGATTCCTTAAAGGTATCATAGTAGGTTTCACAACTGATTTCCCGCAGATCCTGGACGCTTTCTACTCCAATTTTTACAATTTCCATCTCTTACCTCCCCACTTCAAACTTGAGTTGACCAGCCGAGATACCGATTTTCAGTTGGTCGCCTGCTCCTACTTCTTCTCTCAGGAGCATTTCGGCCAAACGGTCTTCGACCTTAGTCTGAAGCAGCCTGCGCAGGGGACGAGCCCCCATATCCGGGTCATAGCCTTCCTTGGCCAAGAGTTTCAGGGCAGCTGGCTGGAACTTGAGGGCAATCCCTTTTTCAGCTGTAATGGCTACTAGTGGTTTGATCATGACCTTGACCACTTCCTGCATATCCTGGTCAGACAGACTGTGGAAGACCACCTTCTCATCAATACGGTTGATAAATTCTGGCCGGTAGGCCTTTTTCAGCTCCTCAAAAATCCGTTTTTCCATGTGTTCCTGACTGCGGGATAGATCCAAGGCGCCAAAACCGACTGTCTTGTCATCCCGAAGGGCCGTCGCCCCCAGATTGGAGGTCATGATAATGAGGGTATTAGAAAAGTCAATCTTACGGCCCTTGCTATCGGTCAGGACTCCATCATCCAGGACCTGCAAGAGGACATTGAAGATGTCGGGATGGGCCTTCTCCACCTCATCGAAGAGGAGGACCGAATAAGGTTTGTTGCGGACCTTCTCTGTCAATTCTCCGCCTTCCTCATAGCCCACATAGCCTGGAGGGGCTCCATTGAGGCGACTGGCCGCAAATTTTTCCATGTATTCTGACATGTCAAAGCGAATCAAGGCAGACTCATCATCAAAGAGGACCTCGGCCAAGGCTTTGGCCAACTCGGTCTTGCCGACGCCTGTCGGACCTAGGAACATAAAGGAACCAATCGGCCGTTTGCCAGAGCGGATACCGGATTGATTGCGGCGAATGGCCCGACTGACTGCTGAAATAGCCTGATCTTGCCCGATGACCCGCTTGTGCAGTTCTGCCTCCAGGTTCAGATACTTCTTGGCATCAGACTTGGTCAGCTTGGTGACAGGGATACCAGACAGGCGACTGAGGGTCTGCGAGATGGCATCCTCCGTAACAGCCAGCTGGTAGCTGGGAACCTGGTCCTGGCCCTCCT
>NZ_JBHCHN010000016.1:0-30563 GCF_041802885.1 Streptococcus sp. | reverse complement strand
GGAGTTTGTGTCAAAATACGCTGATAATTCAGCTTTTATAGCCCTATACGATTGATGCGAACCGAGTTCGCCTTATCTCCAACCTCAAACTGTCTCCCAGACAGTTTGAGCTATGCGGAGGTGGGACTAAAGACTTGTTGACGAAATCGAATTTCTTCGAAATTACCGATTTCTGTCCCACTCTCATTTCCGATAGATGCGACTGATGGTTAACAAAGCAAACAGTAGCACGGACAGGATGGTTAAGATGAGGAGGCTTGAAGAAATAGCTTTACCCATGATGAAGATATGAACAAACGGGGAAAAACAAATGCAGCTAATCAAGATATAGCTTAAGAGCGGTATTTCTCCCATTCCAGCAAAAAAGTGCTGAAAACTGTTTCTTTTATCTAGGCTCAACAATGACCAAATGATTAAAAGCAGGCCTAGAATAAACAGAGAGAGCTCAAAAAACTGATTTTCTGGTTTCATAAAAGGCACAAGATACATGCTGACCAGAACAAATTGAAAGCTTCCTAAAAGAGTGTGAGCAAGAGAAAACACCATAATTTGTGATAGGAACTCTCACCCCTTATACAATAAAAACCTACTACACCGCCTAGAAATGCTGGTACAGTAGGTTTTTTCTTACAAACTTTGGCTTAAGAGCAGGGTCCAGGAGGCGTCGTCATAGGTGAAGATGAGTTCCTTTTCATCATTGAAGCCATAGATTAATTTCAGGTTGAGTTTCTCACCCGGCGCCAACTTCTCGGGAATATCGACATCATAAGTCCGGTAATCAAGTGAGAGATAGTCTTCAGAATCCCCATCATAAAGGGAAAAGCTATATTCATCAAAATAGAATTCTTCCTCTAGGGTATTTTCAACCACCAGGTCTACAACGAGGGCATTAGCATAGTAGGTTTCTATGAGCTCGACAGCAGGGTCCTCCTTCATGGATTGAACCGTTACCTTCAGACCATCGTCAAATTCAACCGTTTCCCCAATCTCATAATCGGTATAGGTTGACAAATCTTCATAGTATTCGTTGCTATTGCCATTGTAATCTGATTGACTGATTTCCGATGCCCCGATAAAAAAGAGCAGAACCAGCACCAAGGTACCCAAGACAAGCGAAATCACAGCCCCTGCAATCGTTGTCCAAAACAAGGGCTGCTTGTGAAGGGGCTTTTTGCGGTAATAAACAATCCCGTCTTCAATCACAAATTCCTTTGGAAACATATTCCTTCTCCTCTTTTTCCATAAAATCTCATTTCGGGTTGCCCGCCATGATGCTAATTTGGGGCAACTCAATACCAGCCTGAACCAAGGCTTCTTGATATAAGCCATAGAAGGTATGATAAATATAGCTCTGTTGGCCATTTTCTACGGTCAAATGGACGCGGTAAGAAAACTGCCCACTTGGTGAAGCCTGAGCTCCCAGGACGACACAGTCCTTGATGGTTGGATAGTCGGATAGATACTTCTCATTGACTGCTTCGATAACCTGAGCCACCTTTTCTAGATCCGCTCTTGGTGAAAGAGGAATATCAATCCGAGCCCGCATATCACCACGGGATTTGTTGCTGACAACCAGGATGTTGCGGTTAGGGATGAAATGCAAAGTCCCATCCGCATCCCGCACTTGTGTGGTCCGAATCCCGACGCTGACAATGGTTCCCTCAATGGTAATGGGGCCATTGGTCAGGCGAACCACATCGCCCACATCAAACTGGTGCTCGATGAGGATAAAGAAACCATTGACCAGATCCGACAGGAAGCCCTGGGCTCCTAGACCAATGGCCACTCCTGCAATCCCCGCACCAGCCAAGAGGCTCGACACAGGCAGGCCCAAAATGCTCAAAACCCAGTAAATCAGAATAAAGTAGAGGGCATAATTGAGAATATTTTCCACCAAACGGGTGATGGTCTTTTGCCGACCCTGATCCTGTCTGGCTAACTTCAGGGATGGGGCCAAGAGCTTCTTGACAGACAAGTGAACTAGCTTCTTGGTGATTAAAAAGACAATATAGAGCAAGATGAGAGACAGTAGCTTGTTAAAAACAGTGGTCAGGATGCTGTCCAGATTAAATTGGGATAAATAATTTTGAATAAAGGTCATGTCATACTTTCTGGATTGGGTTATTTTTCCTACTATTATAACAAATTTTTGCAAAAGGGTTCGAGAAAGTCATCCCGAACCCATGTCTATTCTGCTCCCAAAAGGGTTAAAAATCCCCCATACCCTGCTTCTGCCATCTGATCCCTGGGAATAAAGCGCAGGGCTGCCGAATTGATACAGTAACGCAGTCCGCCCTTATCATGCGGTCCATCATCAAAGACATGGCCCAGATGGGCTTGACCTGCCCGGCTTCTGACCTCAATGCGGTTCATGCCATGGGACAGGTCCTGAACATAGAGGGCCACTTCCTTGGAAATGGGTCTGGTAAAGGAGGGCCAGCCACAGCCTGAATCAAACTTATCTGTTGAGAGAAAGAGGGGCTCACCTGTGGTGATATCCACATAGATGCCCGCCTCCTCGCTGTCCCAAAAGGCATTCGAGAAGGGCCGTTCTGTCGCGGATTCCTGGGTCACTGCATATTCTTCTGGACTCAAGCGAGCCCTGAGTTCCTCATCTGATGGTTTTGGATAGGCTTTGGCATCAATCAAGGGAATCTGAGACTGGCTGACATCGATATGGCAGTAGCCGCCAGGATTTTTCTTGAGGTAATCTTGGTGGTAGTCTTCCGCATTGATAAAATGCCGCAAGGCCTCCACCTCAACTGCCAAGGGTCCACGCCCCATCAGAGTCTCCTGGTCCGCCATGACAGTCTGGATGTCGGCCAAATCAGCCTCGTCCACATAATAGATACCCGTCCGATACTGGCGACCCCTGTCAGGCCCCTGTTGATTGATAGAAAAAGGATCAATCACGCGGAAATAGTAGAGCAGGATTTCCCGCAATGAAATGGTCTCCGATTCATAGCGAACCAAAACCGTTTCTGCATGGTCGGTCTGCTTGAGCAGCTGATAAGAGGTCGTCTCAACCTGACCATTGGCATAACCAACCCGCGTCTCCAAGACCCCCTCAATCTGGGAAAAATACTCTTCCAGACCCCAGAAACAACCACCTGCTAGATAAATTTCCTTCACTGCCATCAACTTTCCTTTCTTTTTTCAAAAAAACTCGGAACAGGTCCGAGTTTGTGCTTAGCTGATTTCAGCCAAAATAGCTAAAATTTGCGCCTTGGAGTGGACACCTGCCCCCTGCTTGACCACCTGTCCATCTTTCTGGAACATGAGGGTCGGGATGGACATGATGCCGAATTGACGGGCTGTTTCAGGATTTTCATCCACATCCATTTTGAAAATACGCAATTCGTCCTCATCCACTTCGGAAGACAACTGCTCTAAAATCGGCGCCTGCATGCGGCATGGGCCACACCAGGTTGCCCAGAAGTCAATTAGGACTACGCCTTCTTTTGTTTCTTCGACAAAGTTTGCATCTGTAACTGCTTGTACCATGATTTTTTCTCCGTTTCTTTTCTTTGTACTGTTATTCTACACCAAAAAGAACTTTTTTCCAAAAATTTGCTACGGCTGGGATTGGACTCGGCCTGCTTGAAGTGGTAGAATGAAAAGCAACCAAGAAAGGGGGACAAATGATGACAAGCATCTATGATTTTACAGTAAGGGCCCAGGATGGACAACCCATTTCTCTCAAGAACTATACCGACAAGGTCCTACTAGTCGTCAATACGGCCACAGGCTGCGGACTGACATCCCAGTATAAGGGCCTTCAGGAACTCTACGACCGCTATCAGGACCAAGGCTTTGAGGTCCTCGATTTTCCCTGCAACCAGTTTTTAGGTCAGGCACCCGGTACGGCAGATGAAATCAACAGTTTTTGTAGTCTCAACTACCAGACCAGCTTCCCCCGCTTTGCCAAAATCAAGGTCAACGGCAAGGAAGCAGACCCTCTCTACACCTGGCTCAAGTCCCAAGCCTCCGGTCCTCTAGGAAAGGCCATCGAGTGGAACTTTGCCAAGTTTCTCATTGACCGAGAGGGTCAGGTAGTCCAGCGCTTCTCCGCCAAGACGGAGCCCAAGGAGCTGGAGGAGGAGATTCTGGTTCAAATCGGGAAACCAAATCAATCCAATATAGTAAAAACCTTACGCTGGTAAGGTTTTTCACTTTACTTAAAGGTCACAATCGTACATCCAGATCCACCGGCATTTTGGGGGGCGTAGCCAAATTCCTTGACATTGCGGTTGCGACGCAGGTACTTGGTAACGGCCTCACGGATGACACCTGTGCCGATTCCATGGACAATATCGACCTGGGCCATGTTATTAAGTAAGGCTTGATCGATAAACTCATCCAGTTCCTGCATGGCTTCCTCGTAGCGCTTGCCTCGTAGGTCCAACCTGGCCCGAGGGCCCTTGCCGCTGCTGCGTTTGACCACATGGACCTGCTTTTGCTGAGGCTGGCTGTCTTTTTCAGCCTTGACTAGACCAAATTCCTCCCGTTTCAGGGTCATCTTGATGAGACCGACCTGGGCTTCCCAGCGGCCATCCTTGAGTTGATTGACCAGGGTTCCCCTTTGGCCATAGGCGGTTACCAGGATTTCGTCGCCCACCTTGGCAGCCCGTTCGGCCTTGGCCTTTTTCAAGACCTTGTTTTTGGATAGGTCCACTACCTCAGGGGCTAAGTTCTTCAGCTGACTCTTGGCTTCAATAATCTGGTGGGGTTTGAGGCTGGCCTGATCATGGAGATTCTTGAGAATGTCCTCACTCTCAGCCAGGGCCAAGTCCACAATGTCCTTGGCCTCCAGACGGGCCTTGTTGAGAAGATTTTCCCGCTCCCGATTGAGCTCATCATAGAGTTTGCGCAGAACTCGGTTCATCTTGAGATTTTCCTGCTCCACTTCTCGGATATGGTCCAGGCGTTTGCGGCTTTCTAGGGTTTGTTTTTCCAGCCGTTCAATGACCCGGTTGACATCGCTGTCCGTATCCGTCCATTCCTGGGCTGCTCGGAACACGATTTCCGCCAAGCCTAGCCTACGGGCGATTTCAAAGGCATTGGACCGGCCAGGGACCCCCTGCATAAAGCGGTAAGTCGGTCGCAGACTGTCCGTGTCAAACTCCATGCTGGCATTTTCCACCTGAGGGGTCTCGATACCGTAAGCCTTGAGCTCTGGATAGTGGGTGGTCGCCATGGTCTTGATTCCCCGCAGACGGAGATCATCCAAAATGGCCATGGCCAAGGACGCCCCCTCCTGAGGGTCTGTCCCCGCTCCCAGCTCGTCAAAAAGGACCAGAGAATCCTCATCCGCCTCTTTCATGATGGCCACAATATGGGTCATATGGCTGGAGAAGGTGGATAGACTCTGCTCGATCGACTGCTCGTCCCCGATGTCTGCAAAGATTTCTTTGAAAACAGCCACGCGGCTGCCTACATCAGCAAGGATGGGCAGGCCCGACTGGGCCATCAGATGGGTCAATCCTAGGGTTTTGAGCAAGATGGTCTTCCCACCTGTATTGGGACCAGTGATGACAATGGCCTTGAGTTGACTGCCAAAGCGGACATCATTGGCGACAGGGTTATTGATGAGGGGATGGCGGACATTGAGAAGGGCAATGTCTTGCTTATCCGACAGGGTCGGAACAACTGCCTCATGCTTGCGGGCAAAGAGATGTTTGGCCCGGACCAAATCCAGGTGCCCGATGACCCAGGCATTGTTACCGATGATGCCGCTATGGGGCCGCAAGAGGCTAGACATCTCCCGCAAAATCCGCGCCACTTCGTGCCGCTCCTCCGCCCGCAAATGCGTGACGTCTTCATTGAGACTGACCACCGCCCGAGGCTCGATGTAGACCGTTGACCCAGAGGCGGAGATATCATGGACAATCCCTGCGATCCGATTGCGGTAGGTATTTTTCACAGGCAGGACATTGCGGCCATTTCTGCTGGCCAGGATACTGTCTGACAGCATATCCGCCTTGGTCTTGAGCAAATCCTGCAAGACCTGGCGAACCTGGCTTTCTTTTTCCTGAATCTGGCGGCGGATTTTCAGCAGTTCTTCACTGGCAAAATCTTCCAAAAAGCCAGCGTCATTAAGAGCCATGAGGGTTCCTTGAAGTCCCGGGAAGGTTTCGATTTTTTCAAAGAGCTTGTCCAGCTGCCGCAGCTGGACATTTTCTAAATTAGAATAAAAGTCAACCAATTCCTTGGAGACTGTCAGGACCCGCTTGACCGCTAGGAGCTCCATGATATTGAGGTCAGCTTCCAAGTCCAGGCGGTGCATGGCCGGCCCAATCTCCTGAGTCGCTCCCAGACTGAAATGGGGATAATGGACAAAGAGGTCTGCCATATCCTTGAGCTCATCAAAGGCCTGCTGGATGCGCGAAATTTCTGACATAGGGCTAACATCTGCAAGTTCCTTTTGACCTTGCTCAGTCACCACCAAAGGTTCCAAGAGACTTCTGACCTTGTTAAATTCTAAGGTTTCTAAAATATTTCTGTTCATAGTTTCTACTTATTTAAAAAGAGCAAGGACAAGCCTCACCCGATTGTATTGATAACCCAGAGCTGACGCAACCATTGGCTGGTCAAAGGGGTGTTGATGATGACATTGGCCACAAAACTCTTGTGCAAGGTATCTTGAACAAGCGGAACCGGTATGGTCGCAAGAATAGTCAGTGCTAGTTGTAGGGAAATGATGGTCACAAGGACGGACAAAATCCCACTTACCAGGTTCATCTTGGTCGTTTCTGGATCGATAAAGCGCACCAGATGCATGAAAATCCCCAAAAATCGCATGATGATATAGACCAGCAGATAGATGGTTAGAAAGGCGAGACCGGCATAAAAGATTTGATCCAAATCGAACAAGTACTTGCTGTCAAAATAATAGGTACTGGATCCTTCTGTAGCATTGGCAAAGGGAATCCAGAGATAGAAAATACTAGCTAATTTCTTATAACTTCCTGCTGCAACCAGCAAGGCAAGGACCGAGGAAAAGCAGTAAAAGATTTGCAAAACGACGCCACGACTGTAGCCGATATAAAAGCTCCAGGCTAAAATGAGCAATAAAATAATTGAAATCATACCTGTTCCTCTAGTTCATCTAAATCTACCAAGGTCACGTTCTTCTTCAGGACCATTTCCTTGACATTGGCCAGCTCGGCCTCCACCTTGGCATGTTCCATCTCCCGCAACAACTGGACAGACAGGGCATTGATGGCTAAGAGTAGAGCTTTGGTTTCAGCATCGGCATTGGGTAATTTCTCGTCGATGGCCTGGTATTTTTCCTGAACAAGACGCTCAATTTCTTCCATAAAGAGGTTATCGTGCTCGGTTGTAACTGTCAGTTGCTTTTTTCCAAATGTAAATTTGTATCGATTTAAGTTCTTCATAAAAATACCTCAAACTCTATTATACCGTAAAAGCCCCTTTTTGACTAATGGGAAATGTCTCATAGCGAATGCTTACGGCGGGCAAAATCCACGAATTGGAATTTGTCAATCTTATGCCGACTCTCCGTGTACTGAAATTGCCTCGTATCTCCTAGGTAAACGCGAGATCGAATTAAAACGAGATAATCATCCTGATTGTCCATGAGCAGGCGCTCCCTTTCGGTCGAAGCCTGGATGGTAATTTCCTTCTGAGCATAGGAAATATCCAAGCCCAGTTCCTCCTCCAAATGAGCATAAATCGAGGTCTGCGCAATCTCCTGTGTCAAGTTGGGCACACAATCTTTGGCTAGATAGTCTAAATCTAAGACAGAGACAATCCCGTCAATGGACCGGGTCCGCAGAAGCTTCCAAACCTGACTTCCCTCAGGAAAGCCTGTCTGCAGGGCGGTCTGTTCATCCACTGTCATCAAGTCCAAACTGATAACTCGGGTCTGGCTATTGAGACCTAGACTGTCAACCAATTCCTTATAGGAGGTCAGACCTGATACAGGAAAATTGAGCAATTCCTGCTTAAGGACCTGAGAGCCTCGGCCTTGAACCTTTTGAATTAATCCTTTTTCTGTCAAGAGCCGAAGGGCCTTTCGGACCGTATCTCGACTGACTCCATACTGGTCCTGCAACTCTTTCTCTGTTGGCAATAAGACCCCTGCTAGGTAGCTGCCATTGAGAATCTTTTCTTGTAAATCATTGAAAATTTCTTGATATTTTTTCATAACTTCTTTCATTGTTCTGCTTTTTTACATACATGTTCTGGACTATTATATCAAAAAAAATTTTTTTTGAAAAAAAGCTTGCATTTTATTTGGAAATCGGTTACAATAATCCCGTAAACGATTTGTACGTACAAATCAAATATATTCTTTTTCATAAAAGGAGACATTATGGGAAAATTTGAAAACGATGCCAAAGCCCTGCTAGAAGCAGTAGGCGGCAAGGAGAATGTTGCGGCAGTATCCCACTGTGCAACTCGTATGCGTTTCGTCTTAAATGACGAAAAGAAGGCCAATGTCAAGGCCATTGAAAACCTGTCAGCGGTTAAGGGAACCTTTACCAATGCAGGTCAATTCCAGGTCATCATCGGCAACGATGTACCTATCTTCTACAACGACTTCACTGCCGTTTCTGGTATCGAAGGCGTATCTAAAGAAGCAGCTAAATCTGCTGCGAAGCAAAACCTCAATCCAGTACAACGTGTTCTAACCATGTTGGCTGAAATCTTCACTCCGATTATCCCAGCCATCATCGTAGGTGGTTTGATCCTCGGTTTCCGTAACGTTTTGGAATCTGTAGGTATGCCTTGGTTGGGACAACAAGTCGTTGACGGAGCCAAAGTTTTTGACGTAGACGGTAACCCTGTTTGGAATACCATCACCATGGTTTCTCCTTTCTGGAGCGGGGTCAACCACTTCCTCTGGTTACCAGGTGAAGCCATCTTCCACTTCTTACCAGTGGGAATCACGTGGTCTGTATCACGTAAGATGGGTACAACTCAAATCTTAGGTATCGTCCTTGGTATCTGTTTGGTATCCCCACAATTGCTCAATGCCTACGCTGTACCTAGTACTGATGCCGCTACCATCGCAAGCGATTGGGTGTGGAATTTCGGTTCCTTCACTATCAACCGTATCGGTTACCAAGCGCAAGTTATTCCAGCCCTTTTGGCGGGTCTGACTCTTGCTAATCTGGAAATCTTCTGGCGTAAACGTATCCCAGAAGTGGTTTCTATGATTTTTGTGCCATTCCTATCCCTTCTTCCAGCCCTTATCTTGGCCCACACTGTCCTTGGACCATTTGGTTGGTGGTTGGGTCAAGGCTTGTCTTCTATCGTATTGGCTGGTTTGACCGGATCATTCAAATGGCTCTTCGGCGCTATCTTTGGTGCCCTCTATGCTCCATTCGTTATCACTGGTCTCCACCACATGACCAATGCGATCGATACCCAGTTGATTGCGGATGCTGGTGGAACTGGTCTCTGGCCAATGATTGCCCTCTCTAATATTGCTCAAGGTTCAGCTGTTTTAGCTTACTACTTCATGAACCGTCACAGTGAAAAAGAAGCTCAAATCTCCCTTCCAGCTGCAATTTCAGCTTACTTGGGAGTTACCGAGCCTGCCCTCTTCGGGGTTAACGTCAAATACATCTATCCATTCGTTGCTGGCTTGATTGGTTCTGGTATTGCTGGTTTGATTTCAACAAGCCTCAACATCACAGCCAATGCCATCGGTGTCGGTGGTTTACCAGGAATCTTAGCGATCAAGGCACAATACTGGGGAGCATTCCTCTTGGCTATGGCTGTAGCCATTGCTGTCCCATTCGCCCTAACCTTCTTCTTCCGCAAAGCTGGTATTCTGACCAAGGCTGAAGACGAAGCCAAAGCTGACTTTGTAGCAGCTCCTCTTGTAGAAGAAGTTACAGAAGTTGTCAAAGAAGAGGTTGCTGCAGGTACAACATTTTCAATCCTCAGCCCGCTGACTGGTGAAGCCAAAGAGTTGAGTCAGGCACAAGACCCTGTTTTTGCGCAAGGTGTGATGGGACAAGGTGTTCTTATCCAACCGAGCGAAGGCAAATTGCTGGCTCCAGTTGATGGAACAGTATCCGTTCTCTTCCCAACCAAACATGCGGTTGGCCTATCTTCAACAGATGGTGTCGAACTGCTCATGCACATCGGTATGGACACTGTTAACCTAGAAGGCCAAGGCTTCACAGCCCATGTAGCTCAAGGAGACAGCGTTAAGGCTGGTGATCTGCTCATCACCTTTGATATGGAAGCCATTCAGGCAGCTGGTTACCCAACTGAAACTCCTGTTATCATTACCAACCAAGATGCCTATGCTCCAGCTGACCTTCCTGCCCTTCCAACAGATGTTGTTGCAGGTCAGGCCCTGTTTGCAGCTGTTAAAAAATAAACTGTAAAACGAAACAGGCCTGGCAGACAAGAACCGCCAGGCTTGTAGTGTTTATGGCTGAAAAGAAAAAAGGAGAAAGAATGACCTTTGATAAGAGACAGGTTGTCTACCAAATTTATCCAAAATCCTATAAAGATACGACCGGAAATGGTGTGGGGGACCTGCGTGGAATCATCGAAAAACTGCCTTATTTGCAGGAATTGGGTGTTGATGTCATCTGGCTCAATCCCTTCTATCCTAGTCCTCAGCGGGACAATGGCTATGATATATCGGATTACACTGCTGTCAATCCCCTCTTTGGGACCATGGCAGACTTTGAAGAACTGGCCCAAAAAGCTAAGGAACATGGTATCGAGCTCATGCTGGACATGGTCCTCAACCACTGCTCGACTGAGCACGAATGGTTCCAGAAGGCCCTAGCTGGCGATCCCTATTACCAGGATTTCTTCATCCTGCGAGATAAGCCAACAGACTGGGTTTCCAAGTTTGGCGGCAATGCCTGGGCTCCCTTTGGAGACACTGGGAAATACTACCTCCACCTCTTTGATATCACCCAAGCCGATCTCAACTGGCGAAACCCCCATGTCCGCGAGGAGATGTTCAAGGTGGTCAATTTCTGGCGAGAAAAAGGGGTCAAGGGTTTCCGATTTGATGTCATTAATCTGATTGGTAAGGACGAGGTCCTCAAGGACAATCCTAACTTTGATGGTAAACCAGAATACACAGACCGTCCCATCAACCACGACTATTTGAAAATGCTCAACAAGGCAAGCTTTGGCCAGGACCAGGACGGTGTGACCGTTGGGGAAATGAGCTTTACTGATATTCCCAACTGCGTCCAGTACAGCAATCCTAAAAGTCAGGAACTGGACATGGTCTTCAACTTCCACCACCTCAAGGTGGACTATGAAAAGGGCCAAAAATGGACCCTCAAGGCTTTTGACTTTGAAGAACTCAAGACCCTCTTCCATACCTGGGGAGAAGGCATGAGTGCTGGCAATGGCTGGTCTGCCCTCTTCTGGAACAACCATGACCAACCCCGTTCCCTCAACCGCTTCGTCGATGTCAAAAACTTCCGCACAGAAGGGGCCACCATGCTGGCGGCTGCCATCCATCTTTCCAGAGGAACACCTTATATCTATATGGGTGAAGAAATCGGTATGGTTGACCCTGATTTTGATTCCATGGCTGATTATGTGGATGTGGAGTCCATCAATGCCTACCAGGAGCTCCTAGCGGCTGGCAAGTCTGAAAGAGAGGCCTTCGCCATTATCCAGGCCAAGTCCCGTGATAATTCCCGCACTCCGATGCAATGGGATGCCAGCGAAAATGCTGGTTTCACCACCGGAACCCCTTGGCTCAAGGCTGGTAAGACCTACAAAGAAATCAATGTTGAGAATGAGAAGTCTGGTAAGATTTTCCGCTTCTATCAAGACTTGATTCAACTGCGCAAAGCCTTGCCACTGATCGCCGAAGGCGACTACAAGGCAGCCTACCAAGACAGCGACAAAGTCTATGCCTTCGAACGCCAGCTGGATAACCAGAAACTCCTAGTCCTCAACAACTTCTTCCCTGAGGAAGTGACCATCCAGCTCCCAGCCAATTACCAGACCGGCAAGGTCCTCATCAGCAATTACGATGGGGTAGAACTAACTGAAAGCCTAGTATTGCAGCCATATCAAACCTTGGCGATTGAGCTGTAACATTGCGACTCTGACAGTTTTCTGTCAGAGTTTTTTTGTTTGAGCCCAATGAAGCCGATTTCAGACGGAAGCAAATTGGGCCAAATAGAACTGGTTTTTTCCATTTCTTTCCGCTACACTAGAATTAGGAATATCGCTAGAAAGGAGGATACATGTTTAATCAAAAAACACTGGTGATCTTGTTGACTCTCTTAAACGAGCCATCCATTTCCCTCTACGCCCTTTCTGTCAAGACCAAGTTTTCCATCAAGGAACTGCAAGAGCAGGTAGAAAATTTGAATGACTATTTTCAAAGCAAGGGCTTGCCAGAATTGATAGTGGCTGATGGTTCCTACTTTCTGCCTGAGATAATCGTGGAACAGGCTCAGGAAATTATTGAAGAACTAAAAGAGGAACAACTTTATCTAGCTCAAAATGAGCGGATTTACCTCATCTACCTCTATACCTTCTGCCGTCGAGATTTTGTCTCTAACCACCATTATCAGGATTTCTTAAAGGTGAGTAAGAACACCTCTCTGGCAGATATCAAAATGCTGAGGGAATGGATGCAGGAGTCTGACTTGCAATTGACCTACACCAGGGCCGAAGGTTACTCCATTCACGGACAGGAAAAGGATAAGCACCGACTGGCACTCTTCGCTATTAGTCAGTTGCTCTCTCTACCGATTGGCTCTTGGACCCTTCACCATATCTTGTCCGCCTGGAACTATCCCAATCATTTCGAAAAGTTATTGCAACGGACTGAGGAATATTATCTGGCCTTTCAGCTAACACCCATTCAAAACCGATTAGAGGAATGTCTCTATCTCTTGCTGTTCATCCTCTATCGGTATGGTCGAGTTAGCAAGTATGCTCATCTAGAGAAAGATTCTTTTTCCCAATCTCTTCAAGCACTGACAGACATTATTATACAGGATGTCCTGACTGATTTTTCCTTGAAACGGCCCTTGACAGACCAGGAAAAAAATTACCTGTCAGGAATCCTATCCGGTTGCTTTGAGGGAGAACTTGAAAAAAATGACTCCTACTTTCAGGTCTTAACCAAGGCTGTTGTCGAAAAAATGGAGGAAGTATCTCTCTTAAATTTTGAGGAACGTGAGCAACTGGAAGAAGGCTTGAAACGCCATCTAATTCCAGCCTACTTCCGATTGAAATACCGCCTATTCAGCACCAATTCCTATACGGAACAAATTAAAAAAAGTTATCCCGAACTATTCGAATTGGTCCAGGGCGCCCTGCAACCCTTAGAAAATGAAATTGGCTATGCCATTCCAGATTCAGAAATCTCTTATTTTGTGGTCCATTTTGGAGGCTTTTTGCAGTCACATCCGCAATCTCAGCTTCCCTACCGGGCTGTTGTCATCTGTCCAAATGGTGTTAGTTCATCGCTCATCCTCAGGGAAAATCTGAAGAAGCTTTTTCCAAAGATTGCCTTTAGCTATACCACCAGATTAGAGCAACTGAGCCTGCTGGATGAGTCCAGCTATGATCTTATTTTTTCAACCGTGGAGCTTTCATCCACTAAGCCGACCTTTCCCGTATCGGTCTTGATGACGGAGGAACAGGCCCAAAGCTTGGTCGAACTAGTTACCAGAGACTTCCCAGATGCCTGCGAAGGTACTATTCTGCTGGAACAACTGATGGAGACCATCAAACAGTTTAGCAATGTCCATCAAGAGGCTGCGCTCCGTGCTGCGCTTCGGACATTGCTCTTACAATCCCATGAACAAAGAAAGGAAGTGAAGCCCTTGTTACAGGAATTAATTACAGAGGCTACTTATCAAACCAGCTCCGAAAGGTTAGATTGGAAATCAGCCATTCGATTGGCAGCCAAGCCTCTTCTGGATTCAGGACAAATTGAAGAGACATATCCCGAAGCCATGATTGCCAAGGTTCAAGAATTCGGTCCCTTCATCGACTTAGGAAAAGGAATCGCCATTCCCCACGCGCGACCAGAAGATGGCGTCAATCGAGTGGGCATGTCCATGCTGGTCTTGGAACATCCTATTTACTTGCTGGATGACCCCAAACATGAAATTCGGTTATTGATTTGCATTGCAGCTGTGGACAATGAAACCCATCTCAAGGCCCTGTCTCATTTAACAACTATTTTAAGGGATGCTACAAATGTCAATGCTCTTCTAGTATCCAAATCTTATTCCGAAATCAAAAATATTATTCAACAGGAGGCGTAATCTTATGTTACGAATTGGTGCAGCATGTGGTTCAGGATTGGGTTCAAGCTTTATGGTTCAAATGAACATTGAATCCATCTTACGTGATTTAGGTGTTTCAGATGTGGAAGTGGAACACTATGATTTAGGTGGGGCAACAGCCAGTGATGCGGATGTCTGGATTGTCGGCCGTAACTTGGCTGACTCTGCCAGCCACCTTGGTGATGTTCGTCCACTCAATAGCATTATTGATATGGATGAATTAAAAGAAGTGGTGACAGCCATTTGTCAGGAAAAGGGGCTTCTCTAGTCAAATGAAAAAGGTTTGACCACTGATTCGTTAACCGGTTGCCTGATACTCAACTGGACTAGCCAATCTAGTGGTTCACCGAAGTCCCCTAGGAAAGAAAGCTGGCCCAAACTCAATGCAAAGGAGATGAACATCCGCCTTAATTGTTCCATTCTTACTATGGGTTGTGTGGCCCCACTATTGTCATTAAAGGAGAAGATTATGTTAGATTTCTTAATTGATATTGCCAAGACACCTGCCATCTTGGTAGCCTTAATTGCCATTTTAGGATTGGCCCTTCAAAAAAAATCTGCTTCGGATCTTGTAAAGGGAGGTATTAAGACCTTTGTCGGATTCCTGGTTGTTGGAGGCGGAGCCACCTTGCTCCTGACAGCCTTACAACCATTTGGTCAAATGTTTGAAGTAGCCTTCAACCTAAAAGGAGTTGTTCCAAACAATGAAGCCATTGTCGCCCTGGCCCTTAACGAATATGGGACTGCTACTTCGCTCATCATGCTGGTCGGAATGGCTTTCAACATTCTGATTGCACGCTTTACCAAATTCAAATACATTTTCCTAACAGGTCACCATACCCTATATATGGCCTGTATGATTGCCGTTATCATGACCGTTGCAGGTTTCACCTCAGCAGGTTTGATTGTGATGGGTGGCTTGGCTCTTGGTATTATCATGACCTTATCACCAGCCTTTGTCCAAAAATACATGATTCAATTAACGGGCAATGATAAGGTAGCCCTCGGTCACTTTAGTGCCCTTGGCTACTGGCTCAGTGGCTTTGTGGGCGGTCTGGTTGGTGATAAATCCAAATCAACAGAGGACATCAAATTCCCTAAAGGATTGGCCTTCTTGCGTGATTCAACCGTCAGCATTGCCATCTCGATGTCCATCATTTATATCATCGTTGCTATCTTTGCAGGCTCTGACTACATTGAAACAGATCTGAGCGGTGGTACAAACTCTATGGTTTATGCCTTGCAACTAGGCGGAACCTTTGCCGGAGGAGTCTTTGTCATCCTATCTGGTGTCCGCCTCATCTTGGCAGAAATTGTTCCAGCCTTCAAAGGCATCTCTGAAAAATTGGTTCCCAACTCCAAACCAGCTCTGGACTGTCCAATTGTCTATCCATATGCTCCAAATGCCGTATTGATTGGTTTTATCTCCAGCTTCATTGGTGGTCTGGTCAGCATGGCTATCATGATTGCTACGGGTGGGGTTGTGATTCTACCAGGTGTCGTTCCTCACTTCTTCTGTGGCGCAACAGCAGGTGTCATGGGGAATGCTTCTGGCGGTATCCGAGGTTCCATTGTCGGGGCCTTTATGCAAGGGGTTCTCATCAGTTTCCTACCTGTCTTCCTCCTTCCAGTTCTTGGAAACCTTGGCTTTGCAGGGTCAACCTTCTCTGATGCTGATTTCGGACTCTCCGGTATCTTCTTAGGTCTTCTGGCTAAAAACGGCGGAGTCGTGACCGTTTCTATTGGTATCTTTGTCGTCCTAGCTGGCATGTTGGCCCTCACTGTTTTTGGAAAAAAAGAGTCTAAGGAGGGGTAATCATGGCCCTTGCTGAAGTCCAGTTTCAGGAAATAAAAAACTTTGCTAGAGAAATTCGCATCCATACTCTTGAGACCCTCAACCAATTAGGATTTGGACATTACGGAGGAAGCCTTTCTATCATTGAGACCCTAGCGGTTTTATATGGAAAAGTTATGCCAATGACGCCGGAAATCTTTGCTACAAAAGACCGAGACTACTTTGTCCTTTCCAAAGGTCATGCAGGACCAGCTCTATATAGTACCCTTTATTTGAAAGGTTTCTTTGATAAGAATTTCCTCCATTCTCTGAACCAAAATGGGACTCGACTCCCATCCCATCCCGACCGCAATCTCACCCCAGGCATTGATATGACAACCGGCTCATTGGGACAAGGTATCAGTGTCGCAACGGGCATTGCCTATGGAAAGAGGATAGAGTCATCACCCCATTACACCTACGCCATTGTAGGAGATGGTGAGCTCAATGAAGGACAATGCTGGGAAGCCTTCCAATTCGCTGCCCACCATAAACTAAGGAATCTGATTGTCTTTATCGATGATAACAAGAAGCAGTTAGATGGAACGACAGACCAAATCTGCCAAACTCAGGATTTTGTTTCCAAAATGCAAGCCTTTGGCTTTGAAGCCGTTCGGGTCAAGGGAGAGGATATTCCTGCCATCTATGATGCCATCATCCAGCTTCAAGAGTCTTCCTCTGACAAACCCAAAGCCATCATTTTGGATACGGTGAAGGGGCAGGGTGTACCATTCTTGGAAAATATGGAAGCCAACCACCATTTGCGCTTGGATGCGGAAATGCGCCAGCAGCTGGTGGAGGCCATTGAACACTTGAAAGCTGAAAGAGAGGCCAGCCTATGACATCAAAAGAAATGCGCCTGGTTTATCGAGACTTCCTAGCAGAACATAGCCATGCTACTGAGAGATTAGCGGTATTGGAAGCAGACCTGTCCAGCTCGATGGCCACTAACAAACTAGAAGAGTTGTTTGGAAAGCGGTATGTCAATGTAGGCATCATGGAAGCAGAAATGATGGGGGTTGCAGCTGGTCTGTCCCTCCTTGGCTACAAGCCCTACATCCATACCTTTGGTCCCTTTGCCAGCCGACGGGTCTTTGACCAAGTCTTTCTCTCCCTAGGCTACGCCCAATTAGATGCTACCATCATCGGGTCGGATGCGGGAGTGTCTGCAGAGATGAATGGCGGTACCCATATGCCCTTTGAGGATTTGGGCCTTATGCGGCTGATTCCGCAGGCTACTGTCTTTGAAGTCAGTGATGACATCCAATTCAAGGCTGTTTTAGAGCAAACTCTGACGCTCAAAGGGCTCACCTATATCCGGACCATCCGAAAGGCTCCTCAGCGGATATACCCAGAAAACCAAGATTTCACCAAGGGTTTTTGTCAACTGCGAGACGGACAAGATGTAATCATTGTTGCTTCAGGAATTATGGTTGCAGAAGCCTTAATGGCAGCGGACTTGCTGGAAAAAGAGGGAATTTCTGCAGCGGTTATTGACCTCTTCCGAATCAAACCCCTTCCAGAGGAATTGAAAGGCATCTTACTTGGAAAACCTGTTCTGACTGCTGAAAACCACAATCAAATTGGTGGTTTAGGAAGCGCCCTCGCAGAATACCTCAGCGAAGAAAGCAACTGCCCGCTTCGCCGCCTTGGGGTCAAAGAAAGATTTGGCCAGGCTGGACAGATGCCCTATCTCATGGAAGAATATGGCCTAACGGCCCAGCATATTGCCGACGAAACTTTAGATTTCGTTAACACTAAGTAGGAGAGAGGTTGGGTTCAAGCCCAACCTCTCTTTTGGTAATTCAAATCTCTCTATTCTACTAGCTCCTTATGGTATACTAGATAGGCAAATTTTAAAAAGGAGTCATTCATGTCCTATATTGTCAATTTTAAGGAAGTGGAAACGGTTGGTTTGGAAAGCAGTCCTGTCGCAGAAGCCTTGGCTGGCCTGCGGGCCAACGAGGCTCGCTATTTTTGGAACAAGTACAAGACGGAATTTGAAGTCTTTACTCCCCAAGAGCGGCCTGAGATTTTAGCCCACATCGAGAAAGCCTTGGCTCAAAGGGAGATGACCTTCCCTTATGCAGCCCTCAATGTCGCCCAAGTGGAGGTAGACGGCATCCTCTGGTCCCATGTCTTCTATGAAAATGGTCTGGCTGTCAATGTTCTCTATACTCTGGAGGAGGGCGGCAAAAGAGCTGTTGGCTTCAAGCTGTCTAATGGCATTGACATTCCAGCTGAGTTTGAAGAAAAGTTCAAATTTGCCCGTCAAAAGTCCAAATTAGCTGGAGAAATCCGTGGCAGTTTCTTCGTTCTCAAAGAGCCTCTCTTCTGATAACCATCTTCTTCTCCCATCGCTTTTTTCAAAAAAGGGTGGGAGTTTTTGTCTGCTTGAACAAAACCAGACTCAATAAAGGTTTTTTTCTCATTTTATGCTACAATAAGAGAATGACGAGCATTGTGTTACAACTAAGTGAAAGAGAAAAGAATCAGGTCAAGGCCAGCTTTGCCAACTATGCCCAGCCCAGCAAAAATCCCTATGTTGAAGCCTTTTTCAAGCCAGAAGGGGCCAGCATCACCATCTACACTTCTGGTAAGGTGATGTTTCAGGGAGAAAGGGCAGAAAGCTATGCCCAAAAATGGGGACACCAAGCCCAGCAGACTGCTCCTGTCCAACAAAATATACCCATGATTGGGACTGATGAGGTGGGAAACGGATCCTACTTTGGCGGCCTGGCTGTGGTGGCTAGTTTTGTCCATCCTGATGACCATGCCTTTCTCAAGAGCCTGGGGGTCGATGATTCCAAGAAAATGACCGACCAGAAAATCCGCCAGATTGCTCCACTTCTGAAAGAGAGGATTCCCCATCAGGCCCTGCTTTTGACCCCACAAAAATACAACCAGGTCATCAACCAAGGCTACAATGCTGTCTCCGTCAAGGTAGCCCTCCATAATCAGGCCATTTTCCTGCTCCTGCAAAAGGGGGTTCAGGCCCAGCAAATCGTCATCGATGCCTTTACCAGCCCTAAAAACTACGAAAAATATGTCCGCCAGGAAAGCAACCAGGTGACCCAACCCATCAGCCTGATTGAAAAAGCCGAAAGCCAGTTTCTGGCTGTTGCCGTCTCCTCTATCATGGCTCGGGCGCTCTTTCTGGACAACCTAGATGAATTGAGCCAGGCCGTTGGCCTGACCCTCCCGTCTGGCGCTGGCCACAAATCTGACTTGGTCGCCAGCCAAATCTTACAAAAATACGGCATAGCTGGCTTGGAACAAACAGCCAAGCTCCACTTTGCCAATACCCAAAAAGCACAAAAACTCCTAGATTGAGGTTATTCTATGAAATCATTTATCAAAGAATGGGGCCTTTTTACCCTCATTGTCGTCATCATTATCGTCTCCCGCTGGCTGATTTGGAGCCCAGTAACGGTTGACGGCCACTCCATGGACCCCACCCTTCAGGACCAGGAACACCTCATCATGTTTCGTACCCAGAACATCAAGCGCTTTGACATCGTGGTAGCTGGCGAGCCAGATGGCACTGGCAAGGAAAAACTGATTGTCAAGCGGGTCATCGGTATGCCAGGCGACACCATCCGATATGAAAATGATATCCTCTATGTCAACGATAAAAAAATGGATGAGCCTTATCTTCAAGAGTATCTGGAAGCCTTTGCCAAGGACAAGCTCCAATCCATTTACACTTACAACACTCAATTTCAAGCCAGAGCCCAAGTCTCAACAGCTTTCACAGTAGACACTAATTTCCAACCATCCTTCACCGTTACAGTCCCAGAGGGCCACTATTATCTGCTGGGGGATGACCGTATCGTATCTCAGGACAGTCGTGCCGTCGGGAGCTTTGCCAAGGAAGATATCAAAGGGAAAATTATCTTACGCATGTGGCCTCTCAATCGCATCAGCCTATTTTAAGAACCATGGGGAGTGGGATAGGATTTGACCAAATCCGAACTCCCGCCCCTTTTTTACGAAAGAAATCATGAACGAACTGTATTTTTCTGGAACCATTGATAGGATTATTTTCGAGAATCCTGCTAATTTTTACAAAATATTACTGTTGGAAATTGACGAAACCAATGCTGATTTTGAGGACTATGAAGTCATCGTAACAGGGACCATTGCGGATGTCATCGAAGGGGAAGAATATCGGTTTTACGGTCAGTTGGTGACCCATCCAAAATACGGTCAACAGCTGCAGGTCAGCCGCTATGAGCGCAGCAAACCCACTTCTGCTGGCCTCATTAAGTATTTTTCCAGCGAGCATTTCAAGGGGATTGGCCGCAAGACAGCTGAAAAAATTGTCGAGCTCTATGGCGAAAATACCATTGACCAGATCCTGGCTGAACCGGAAAAACTGACCACCATCCGAGGACTTTCTGCAAAAAACCGCCAACTCTTTCTGGACACCCTCCGTATCAACTACGGGACAGAGATGATTCTGGCCAAGTTGGCAGAGTACGGCATTCCCAACAAGCTGGCCTTTCAAATCCAAGATACCTATAAGGAAAAGACCTTCTCCATCATTGAGGAAAATCCCTACCAGCTGGTCGAGGATATCCAGGGGATGGGCTTTATTATTGCGGACAAAATCGCTGAAAACCTGGGCATTGACAGCCATTCGCCCCAGCGTTTTCGGGCTGGTCTCCTTTATAGCCTGCTCCAGCAATCCTTGGAGACGGGGGATACCTATGTCGAAGCCAGGGACCTCCTGGAAGCCAGTCTGAATGTTCTTGAACAAGCCCGTCAAGTGGAGCTAGACCCGGCTGCGGTTGCCCAGGAATTGACAGGCTTGATTGCTGAAGGAAAATTGCAGCAGATCGGCACTAAAATTTTTGATAATAGTCTCTATTTTGCCGAGGAAGGCATCAAAAAAAGCCTGACCCGGCTGCTGGAGAAAAACAACCTTCAGACCTTTGAGCGCGCAGAAATTGAAGTGGCCATCACCCATCTGGAAAAAGAGTCAGGCATCCACTATGATAGTATCCAAAAAGAGGCCATTATCCAAGCCATCAACAACCCCCTCTTTATCCTGACAGGGGGACCAGGCACGGGCAAGACGACCATCATCAACGGTATCATCGCTGTCTATGCCCTGCTCCACAAGATCAATCTGACCAAGGCAACAGGGGAAGTCCCAATTTTGCTGGCAGCGCCGACAGGACGGGCAGCCCGCCGTATGAATGAGTTAACAGGCCTGCCTAGCGCCACCATCCACCGCCATCTGGGACTGACTGAAGACCAGGGAGAAAGCTACCGAGAGGACTATCTGGACGCCGATTTTATCATCGTCGATGAGTTTTCCATGGTGGACACCTGGCTGGCCAACCAACTCTTCCAGAACATCTCCTCCAACAGCCAGGTCCTCATCGTGGGCGATGCCGAGCAGCTGCCATCTGTCAGCCCAGGACAGGTCCTGGCCGACCTCCTCAAGATTCCAGCCCTGCCAAGCCTTACCCTGGAAAAAATTTACCGACAGGCAGAGGACTCCACCATTGTCCACTTAGCCAGTCAGATTCGTCAAGGCTATCTGCCAGCTGATTTCCGAGAGAAAAAAGCTGACCGTTCCTATTTTGAGGCCCAGAATGAGCAAATCCCCGCCATGGTGGAGCGCATCGTATCTGCAGCTGTGAACTCAGGCATTCCAGCGGACCAGGTCCAAATCCTGGCCCCCATGTACCGCGGCCTAGCAGGCATTGACAACCTCAATAAACTGACCCAGGCCCTCCTCAACCCCCTGGAAAAAGGTGAACTCGAATTTCCCCATAATGACCAGCTTTTCCGCCAGGGCGACCGGGTTATCCACCTGGTCAATGATGCTGAAAGCAATGTCTTCAATGGAGATTTGGGCTATATCAGCGACCTCTTGCCTGCCAAGTACAGCGACTCCAAGCAGGACGAAATCACCATTAACTTTGAGGGGGCGGAAGTCACCTACCCCCGAAATGAATGGTATAAGATTACCCTGGCCTATGCCATGTCCATCCACAAATCCCAGGGCAGTGAATTTCAAGTGGTCATCCTCCCCATCACCCACTCCAGCCAGCGCATGCTCCAGCGCAACCTCATCTACACCGCCATCACGCGCTCCAAGAGCAAACTGATCCTGCTGGGCCAGCTCTCAGCCTTCGACCAGGCCGTCAAAAATGCTGGCACCGCCCGCAAGACCTATCTGGTGGAGCGCTTTGGTCCTGATCTGACCGAAGCAGCCCCTGAAGAGCAGCCACAAGCCTCCCAGACCAACCAGCCAGAGGAAAACCTCACCTACATCCTGACAGAAGCCAACCTCCTCACCATTGACCCTATGATTGGGTTAACCGAGGAGGACATCCAAACCATTTTCAACACAGAAAAATAAAAGCCTATCAGCCCCTGCTAGTGACTAGTCAGAGACCTGATGGGCTTTTTCTTCTAAATTGGTCAGCGTAATCCCCAGGAGGCGGACACCCCTATCGAGCTCACCCACTTGGTCTACGATTTCTGTCGCAATCCTCAAGATGACCTCCTCGTCATCAGTTGGTACATCCAAGGTCCGTCTCTTGGTCAAGGTCTGAAAGTCGGCATAACGAATTTTGACCACGATGGTTTTTCCGACCTTCTGGTGCCTGTCTAAACTGAGGACCACCCTTTGGGCCAGACCAGATAGCTCCTTCTGGATATCCTCCATCCGATAGAGGAGCTTGCCGTAGGTCCGCTCCTTGCCGATGGATTTTCGGACCCGATGGGTCTTGACTGGCGAGTTGGAAATGCCTCTGGCCCGCCGGTAGAGATCATAGCCAAAGCGACCAAAATGATCAATTAAGGTCATCTCAGGGACCTCCAATAAATCAGCTCCTGTATAAATCCCTAATTCGTGCAATTTTTCCACAGACTTCTTCCCCACCCCATAAAATTTTTCAATGGGCAGTTGGGAGAGGACAGCCTGGGCATTCTGGGGCAAGATGACGGTCAAGCCACGGGGCTTTTCCATATCAGAGGCAATTTTGGCCAAAAATTTATTGTAGGAAACCCCTGCTGATGCTGTCAGCTGCAACTCCTGCCAGATATCGTACTGGATGAGCTTGGCAATCTTGACGGCGGAGGTGATACCCAGCTTATTCTCCGTCACATCCAGATAGGCCTCATCGATGGACATGGGCTCCACCAGGTCCGTATAACGATGGAAAATCTCCCGCACCTGTCTGCCAACCTCCACATACTTATCATAATTGCCTGAAATAAAGACTCCTTGCGGACAGCGTTCATAGGCCTCTTTGGAAGACATGGCCGAATGCACACCAAAGGCCCTGGCCTCATAGGAACAGGTCGACACCACTCCCCGCCCCCCGGATTGCCTGGGATCCTTAGCGATGATGACTGGCTTGCCTCTTAAGGCTGGGTTATCCCGCACCTCAATGGCCGCAAAAAAAGCATCCATATCAATGTGGATTATCTTTCTTGATGTGTCATTAATCAGCGGAAAAATGAGCACCTACAGCCTCCTTGGTTTTATTTTTATGCATGAGTTCATTATATCACAATCTTCATTTTTTACCCCAAATCCTGACCTCCATACCTCATCTCCCGCGCCTTCTCTTTTTCCAATTTCATGGCTTATCTTCTTCAAAAAACCTTGAAACGAAGCCTGAAACAGGTGTGAATTTTCTCACAATTCTCATGTAAATTTTTTCACAATTTTTCATATATTTTCAAGGTTCTTGCGGTTGTAAATCGCTTTCCATCATGTTATAATATAGGCATAAATGCATCGAGGATGCATAACTTTTAATAAGGAGAAATCTCATGTCAACAAAAGTTAAAACAAAAAATGTTGCTGAAGACATTTTCGCCCAAGCTTGGGAAGGTTTTGCTGGTACGGACTGGCAAGAAAAAGCGAGCGTGACCCGCTTTGTACAAGCAAACTACACACCTTATGATGGTGATGAAAGCTTCTTGGCTGGTGCAACTGAGCGTTCTTTGAAAATCAAAAAGATTATTGAAGAAACAAAAGCTCATTATGAAGACACTCGTTTCCCTATGGATATCGACCGTGCGACATCCATCGCTGATATCCCAGCTGGTTACATTGATCAAGAGAATGAATTGATTTTTGGTATCCAAAACGATGAGCTCTTCAAATTGAACTTCATGCCTCGCGGTGGTATCCGTATGGCTGAGACAACTTTGATCGAAAATGGATACACTCCAGATCCTCTTCTCCATGAAATCTATACTAAACATGCGACAACTGTAAACGACGGTATCTTCCGTGCTTACACTTCAAACATCCGTCGCGCTCGTCACTCCCACCACGTTTCTGGTCTTCCAGATGCTTATTCACGTGGTCGTATCATCGGTATGTACGCTCGTCTTGCCCTTTATGGAGCCGACTACCTGATGGAAGAAAAAGTGAAAGACTGGAATGCCATTGTCGCAATCGACGAAGAAACCATCCGTCTTCGTGAAGAAATCAACCTGCAATACCAAGCTCTTCAACAAGTGGTGCGCTTGGGTGATCACTATGGGGTTGATGTTCGCCGTCCAGCCTTGAACACCAAAGAAGCTATCCAATGGGTCAACATCGCCTTCATGGCAGTCTGCCGTGTGATTAACGGTGCTGCAACTTCACTTGGTCGTGTGCCAATCGTCTTGGACATCTACGCAGAACGTGACTTGGCTCGTGGTACCTTCACTGAATCAGAAATCCAAGAGTTTGTAGATGACTTCGTCTTGAAACTCCGTACAGTTAAATTTGCTCGTACAAAAGCCTTCGACGAAATCTACTCTGGTGACCCTACTTTCCTGACAACATCTATGGCAGGTATGGGTAACGATGGTCGTCACCGTGTGACCAAGATGGACTACCGCTTCTTGAATACACTTGACAACATCGGTAACTCTCCAGAACCAAACTTGACAGTCCTCTGGTCTGACAAACTTCCTTACGCCTTCCGTCGCTACTGTATGGCGATGAGCCACAAGCACTCTTCTATCCAATACGAAGGTGTGACCACCATGGCTAAAGACGGTTACGGTGAAATGTCTTGTATCTCATGTTGTGTATCTCCACTGGATCCTGAAAGTGAAGACAAACGCCACAACATCCAGTACTTCGGTGCCCGTGTCAATGTCTTGAAGGGTCTCCTTTCAAGCTGGAACGGCGGTTACGACGACGTTCACAAAGACTACAAAGTATTTGACGGCGTAGAACCAGATACATCTGAAATCTTTGACTACGATACTGTTATCAAGAACTTTGAAATTGCCCTTGACTGGTTGACAGACACCTATGTGGATGCTATGAACATCATCCACTTCATGACAGACAAGTACAACTACGAAGCAGTACAAATGGCCTTCTTGCCAACTCACCTTCGTGCCAACATGGGCTTCGGTATCTGTGGGTTTGCCAACACCGTTGACTCCTTGTCTGCTATCAAGTACGCACAAGTAAAACCAATCCGTGACGAAGATGGCTTCATCTACGACTATGAAGTAACTGGTGACTTCCCACGTTACGGTGAAGACGATGACCGTGTAGATGATATTGCTAAATGGCTCATGGAAGCATTCTTCACTCGCTTGAACAAACACAAACTCTACAAGAATGCAGAAGCAACTGTGTCTATCTTGACCATTACTTCTAACGTTGCTTACTCTAAACAAACTGCTAACTCTCCAGTTCACCGTGGCGTCTTCCTCAACGAAGATGGTTCTGTTAACACCTCTAAGGTAGAATTCTTCCCACCAGGTGCGAACCCAACTTCTAAATCACGCGGTGGTTGGTTGCAAAACCTTAACTCCCTGTCAAAACTCAACTTCAAGCATGCCAATGACGGTATCTCCTTGACAACACAAGTTTCACCAAAAGCTCTTGGTAAAACATTTGACGAGCAAGTCACCAACCTGGTGACCATCCTTGACGGATACTTCGAGCAAGGTGGTCAGCACGTGAACTTGAACGTTATGGACCTAAACGATGTCTATGAGAAAATCATGAATGGCGAAGATGTTATCGTTCGTATCTCAGGCTACTGTGTCAATACTAAGTACCTGACTAAAGAACAAAAGACAGAGTTAACCCAACGTGTCTTCCACGAAGTCCTTTCCTTGGATGATTCAGTGCCAGATTTGATTAAATAAGACAGAAAAAGAAGAAATCAACTGATTTCTTCTTTTTTGTTTTCCATATTGCAACGAATACTTGTATATTCGGACTCGACTAAAACGATGATTAGCTAAGTTTATAAGAGGAAACTAAGAAGGGCCAAGATAGCTGGTCCACCCTGGGTGAGGATAATCTTCCGATTGGCTGTCAGAGCTCCATAGCTAGCAGCAGCCACCACGAAAACTAAGAAAACAACTACCAACTCCACATTGGAAGATAGATAAAGCCCATACAAGAGAAAGAGGGCTAGCAAACCATTGTAGATACCTTGATTTTTAAAAAGCTTGTCTACTGATGGACGCGACAATTCCTCCTGGGTCATGTTGAAGACCCGACTGGTGGTAGCTGATTGCGTCGCGATGGTTTCCAGATAAAAGATATAGAGGTGCTCTAGGGCAACCAAGGTCGCCAAAACTGTTGTTAGAATAGACATGATAGTATCTCCTTTTCTACTTTGAATTCGAACTGTTTTAGTTTATTAAAAAAATGAATCCTTAGCAAATAATCTGGCCACAAAAAAAGCAACTCCAAGGAGCTGCTTTATTTTAATGCGGATAGATATAGGAAACTGGACCCATGCCTTCATTTGGATTGAACCATCCACGATGATTGTCAATCCATTGGCGGCCATTGTAGTTAGCTTCCAAAACTTGGATTTGACCTTGTTCGTTGATGCCAGTGACATAAGCAACGTGACCAAAGCCACCATCATCCCAAACTGCGATTGCGCCAACTGCTGGAGTCGTTCCAACTGCAAAACCATCACGGGCTGCATTGACTGCCCAAGTGGAGGCATTGCCCCACCAATCGCCTGCCCATCCAGTTAATTTCTGAACAGCCCAAGTACATTGGCCGACAGGATAGTTGATGCCTGGTTCGTAATCATAACCTTCGAGGTAGTAAGAAGAGGGTGCCTCTACTGGAGCAATGGCTGCGGGACTAGCAACTGGAGCAGCTCCAGTAACTTGCAGGACTTGCCCTGGCACAATCAAATCGTAAACGCTGAGACCATTGCTCGTTGCCAGTTGATTGTAATCCATCCCATGTGCTGCTGCAATGGAAGAAAATGAATCTCCCTCTTTCACAGTATAACCACTTGTATTGGCTACAGGAGCTGCAGCTGGGGCTGGAGCAACAGGAGCTGCTGGAGCCTCATAACCAGGGATTGTCAATACCTGACCCGGTAAAATCAAATCATAAATACCCAAGCCATTTGCAGAGGCTAAGGCATAGGGATCTACACCATGCTTTTGTGCAATTGAATAAAAAGAATCACCATTTTGAATAGTATAAGCTGTGTCAGCTGATGCAGATTGACCAATAAAAAGGCCACCTGCCATAACAAGAGTCAACAAAGATACTTTACCTAATACTTTTTTCATTTCTGTTCTCCATTTTTTGATACTACAATAGTAGCAAAGAATTACTTCAAAAAAATCACAACAGAATTAAAAAAGAATGTTTTTTGTTACAAACCCTTATCATTTTTCAGGTTATTGTGACAATTTTGTATCGAAGATTTCGATATGAAAAAACCTGAGACATTCTGTCTCAGGACTCATTTACATGAGTTTCATCAGTCAAGCAATCGCCTAGTTTGGCAAAGGTCTTGCCATTGCGAATCGTTACAAGTTTGTAAAAAGGCTCTTTCAGCAAGTGTTGGTGATAGGCTGTTTTGAGGTACTCTTTCTCCTCATACTTGCCCCAATACACTCCCAGCTGACCAAAATGCACTACTTCATCTCTCAGAGGCAGAGCCTCAATGCGTCTTTGTGCATCTGCCTGATCTACCTGATCCGTGTAAAAAAGAACATCCTTTCGTGCCAAATTCTCATCCCACCAGGTAGGTAGATTGGCCAAATCAGCCTCATAATCTGCTTTATTAAATAAAGAGAAAGAACGAACGAAAGGATAATGTTTGGCGAAAAGTTGGCTGATGTTATCATGGATTTGTTGATAGTCCTCTGAGCTGTCAAAAAAGAGATTGCCACTGTTGATATAGGTTTCCACCTGCTCATAGCCTAGCTGGCGGACTAGTTCCCGAAGTTCACTCATGACTACTTTATTGTTGCCACCGACATTGATGCCTCGAAGAAGTACTGCATATTTCATGTTTTTCTCCTAAAGATGCTTCTTGATGATATCCCTTAATTCCCTGCGCTTGGCAATCCAAAGCGGTCGGTCATCATAGAGATAGGTCCGATTGGTCAGAAAAATAGCCGCCTTTTGGGCCTTTCGGTTGACCATGATAAAGGGACCTGTATAGCCAGTATGGTCCAGCCAATCCTCATCCTCTAAATTCCAGACAATAGACCGCGGCTTAGAAGGACTGAGATTTTGTGTCAGGTTTGCCGCAAAATCATCCTCCAAATAATGCTGAAGGAACATTTGCAAATCCGTCAGATCCGAGAAAAGTCCTGCAGAACCCGTGTGAACTCCCAGTACCCTAGCCTTTGGATCATGGACAATACCTGCCGGCTGACCCTTGACAGTTGGTACTGCTTCTGTTACTGGGCCAAAACTGGTCCGTTTCATCTGCCAGGGCTCAAAGATTACCTCTTTAAAAATTTGGTCCAGTGATTGGCCATAGATCTCTTCCAGCATAAAGCCCAGTAAAATCAAGTTGATGTCCGTATAGCGAAAATCCTTCTGGTCTGTGACCTTGATTTGGTTAATAGCCTCCCGCAAACCTGCCTCATCCAGCTCATCTCGATGGGGGATGTAGGGGTCAATACCAGAGGTATGGGTGACCAGTTGGCGAATGGTCAGCGTCTCATCCGCGACAGCCGGGTAGTAGCTTTTCAGCGTTGCGTCCAGCTCGATTTTTCCAGCCTGCAGGAGGAAAATCAGGACCGTTCCGACACCGACCACCTTGGAAACTGAGGCCAAATCATAAAGAAGACCAGCACGGGTGGGCTGGCCTTCCTGGGTTTGACCGAAATAACTATCCTGCCAAGCCCCGTCGGCATAGAGGGAGAGACTGGCTCCCAGATAGAGGTTTTCTGCCATCTGCTCTTTTATTTTTTGGAAAATAGCTTCTCTCATTTTTCAAACCAGATTTCAATCTTGCTAGGATCTGTAGACTGGAGGAATCTCTCTTTCCTGTCCTTAAAGTAGCCTGCTGGCAGCTTTTCCTCTAGCTCTGCCCAGTCCAGCTCTGGTTGGACTTTGATGCGCAGACTGTCCAAATCCCAGGTAGAATCAGCATCTGCCAGGAGGTCTGGCCCTTGAGCTTCTTGGAAGACCAGGAGGTCTTGGTCAGGCCAGATGGTCTGATAGAAGCCTTGGCTGGTTTCTGGATGTGGGCTGTTAATGAGGATTTGGCTGACCACAAACTCTGTCAGGCCCTGAAAATCAGCTAGCTCCTCAAATTGGACTAGCGGCAAGATTTCCTGCAAACCTGCCATATCATCCTCACTGTGCAGCAAAAAAACATAGCCTTCTGGCAATACTGTCTCAAAAGCCAGGCCCCTTTTCCCCCGATAGAGCTTGCTGAAAGATGCTCCACGCGCTAAGAGGCTCTCGATTTCGGCTGGCTTGGCCACTTTCAGGGCCAGTCGAGCTAATTTTTTGGGACCTTCGACTGCCCGTGTCCGCATACTGGGCGATTCAATCAGGACCAGTTTGGCTTCTTTACTATCTGAATGGCCTGCAAATTCTGCAAAAGGACCTTCTTCCAAGACCGTTTTTAGGCCTAGGACTTCTTCCAAAAAGGTCTGGTTGACACTGCGGTTATTGATCCGCAGGGCTGGGACAATCACATTTTCTACTTCTAACATGTCATACTCCTAAAATCAGTTCTCTTCTATTTTAATTGAAAATTACGAATTTGACAAACGTTTGTATGGGTTTTTGAAAGCCTTTTTCTTTTTAGACAAAGGAAATATTATCCGCTATAATGGACAGTAGAAACAATCCTCCAGACAACAGGAGAAACTATGCGATTTCATCAATTTTCTTATCTTCAGAGAGACCAAGTCCTGCAAGTTGAAGAATTACATCATCTGGGATTTGACCTCCAGCCCAGATCAACTCCTGCCTAGAATAGCCATAGCTTAATGGAACAAAAAGAAGCTCGTTTTGTACTGCCCCCAAAAAGTTAGACAAAAAATAATTAGTGAAAGGATTTAGTTCTGTACTGAACAGGACGAAGTCCTTTTAGTTTTGCTTTAATGCGCTTGTTGTTGTAGTAAAAAATATAATCCGTGATGGCTTGTTCCAAGTGTTCCAGGGACTTGAAAGTCTTCTCGAATCCGTAAAACATCTCTGTTTTCAAGAT
>NZ_JBHCHN010000015.1:0-5805 GCF_041802885.1 Streptococcus sp. | reverse complement strand
TCTTTGGCCAGCTGACGGAGATGGAGATAGACCGTTTTTCCCAGTATGTGGCCTATGCCGACATCAAGGGCCGGACCCGCTTTCTGAAAGATTTTACAGCGGACCGCGCTGGAAAGTATGATTTGGTCCAGCTCAATCAGATCCGTCAGACCATCATGGAACCGCTGGATGACTTCCTATCTGCCCGTCCCCAAAAGGGCTTCAGTCTGCTGGAAAAACTGGCCCAATTTCTGACGGCCATCGCCCTGCCAGAAAATATGGAGGCCCTGCTCAGTGGGGCCAGTGAAGAGGAAGTAGACCAACATGAACAGGTCTGGAAAGTTTTCTCGGATTTGCTGATGCAGATGGCAGACATTTTCGGGCAGGACAAGCTGGCTGTGGATGACTTTTTAGCCCTGCTTGGTTCTGGCATGCTGGCGGCTGATTATCGAACCATCCCAGCCACGGTGGATGTGGTCAATATCAAATCCTATGATTTGGTCCAACCCCACACCGCACCCTATATCTTTGCTCTGGGGATGAGCCAGGCTAATTTCCCAAAAATTGCCCAAAATAAGAGCCTTTTGACCGATGAGGAAAGGCAGCTGATCAATGAAGCCACAGGCGATTTTTCATCCTTTGAAATTCCCTCTTCGGATAATGTTAAAAAGAACCACTTTGCAGCCCTTTCTCTGCTCAATGCAGCCAGTCAAAGTCTGGTTTTGACCTATCCGCAGGTGGCTAACGAAGGGGAGGAGGACATTTCTGTCTATCTCAAGGAATGGATAGAGTTGGGCCTTCCTCAACTGGATAAGACGAGGAGTCGTTTGGCTGCTAGCGGAGATGAGATTGGAAATTACAAGGACCTGCTTTCAACTCTGATTGCCGTCAACCAGCTGGATCTGGATCAGGAATGGAGCAAGGAGGAGCAAAGCTTCTGGGCTGTTGCAGTCCGATATTTGCGCAAGCGCCTGGCCCAAAACCAGCTCAGCTTGCCGAAAGTCCTGGATACTGTCAAAACCAGCAAGGTGTCAGATGAGGTTTTGCAGATTCGCTTTCCAGATGACCAGCCCCTTCACCTATCCGCATCTGGCCTGACCACCTTCTACAACAATCAGTACCTCTACTTTATCAACTACATTCTCCAGCTCCAGGAGCAAGACAGCATTCATCCCGACCATCGCCATCACGGCAATTATTTGCATAAAATTTTTGAATTGGCCTTGAAGGATAATGGCCAGCCCTTTGACCAACGCTTGGAAGAGGCCATCGCCCAGACCAACCGGGATAAAGACTACCAGGCCCTCTATCAGCAGGATGAGGAAAGTCGGTTTTCACAAAGAATCCTGGAGGACATTGCCCGTTCGACGGCCAGTCTTTTTCGGGCCAACCAGGCCATTCAAGTGGCTTCTCAGGAAGAAAGATTCAAGCTCATGCTCCAAAGTACCGTGCAAATTGGCGGGATTATAGACCGGGTGGACCGCCTATCGGATGGCAGTTTGGGGGTTGTGGACTACAAGTCTGGAGCCAACCAGTTCGATATTGCCAAGTTCTACAACGGCCTCAATTCTCAGCTGGTGACCTATCTGGAAGCTTTGCGGAGTCAATACGGTGTTGGGGTTGACCAACTGTTTGGGGCCATGTATCTGCATATGCAGGAACCAAAACTGGACCTGAGAAAGGCCAAGTCCTATGATGATCTGGCCCAACAGGCTAAGGGTGAGCTGGTTTACAAGGGACTGTTTGCCGACCAGGAAAAACAGTTTTTGGCAGACGGGGCCTATCATCTCAACAATGCCACCTATGAAACCGAGGAGTTAGAGACCCTTTTGACCTATAACCAGAGCCTCTTTTTGGATGCTGCCCAGAGCATTCGTAAGGGTGTCTTCCTCATCAATCCCTATACGGAAGATGGCAGAAGTGTCAAGGGTGAGCAGCTCAAGAGCATTACTCATTTTGAAGCGGATCGCCACATGGGTCAAGCCCGACGCCTGCTCAAATTGCCAACCCGAGGTAAGAAGGCCGCCTATTTAGACTTGATGAAAGGGGGAGATGTTGACGCCTAGACCACATTGAAAATCAAAAGGATAGATTGTTAAAGCTCCTGGCCTACCATTAGGTATGTCTGCGTTGCTTTGCCTCGTCTATTTTGATTTTCTGGACCTAGAAGTCAGATAAGTTATGAACAGAAAGAATTTTTTAACCGAAGAAGAAATCCAAGCTCGGATTGCAGCAGAAGCCGCATCTGATAAGGAAAGAAAGATGACGCCTGAGCAGCTGACTGCTATTTATAGTAACGGGACCAACATCCTGGTCTCTGCCTCGGCTGGTTCCGGTAAAACCTTTGTCATGGTAGAGCGGATCTTGGATATGATTAGCCGTGGCATCAGCGTCAACCAGCTCTTCATCTCCACCTTTACCGTCAAGGCCGCTGGAGAGCTAAAAGAGCGTTTGGAAAAAGGCCTGACGGCCAAGCTAGCCCAGTCGACCAGCGATGAGGAACGCCAGCATTTTTCAGCTCAGATCGCCGCCATCCCAACAGCGGATATCGGCACCATGGATGCTTTTTGCCAAAAACTGGTCAACCAGTACGGTTATCTGATGGGCATTTCACCAATTTTTCGCATCATGACGGACGAGTCCGAGCAAGACATCCTCAAAAAACAGGTCTATACAGACCTGTTTGCCAAGTATATGCAGGGTGACCAGGCCCAACTATTTCAAAAATTAGTCCGAAATTTTGCTGGCAATCGGAAGGATAGCCAGGCTTTTCGAGATGTCATCTACCAGATTCACCAATTCAGCCAGTCAACAGCCTCGCCAGACTACTGGCTCAAGGAAGTCTTGCTCCAGGCCCATGAAAGTCCCCAAACCAGTCAGCCAGAAGACCTTGTCCAGACCATTATGGCTGGTCAAGATTTGAACCTCATTCTCTCTAAGGCCGAGTCCTACTTCAAGGACCATTATGAAACCGTGACCCAGGAATTTCAGAAGTCCTATAAGTACCTGAGTAATGTTTCAACTCTCATAGAGGAACTGGCCAGCTTTCCGATTCAGGCCAATCTGGAAGAGCTTCAGAAAGCCTGTGCTCGGATTGACAGCCTAGCTTCTGGCCGCAATCTGGTCATGGCCATCGGTTCTTCCAAGGATGAGACCTTAAAATCCTATGCCGCAGCCTATAACCGGGACCGCAATAGCTACCTGGAACCCTTGCGCAATCTGGCCCAGTCTCTCTTTACCATCCTAGCCTTGGAACCCCATCAGGCGGACATCCTGCCCCTCTTGCAGCTCCTCAGAGACTTTGTGGAGGAGTTTTCAGCCCATTACTTGACCGCCAAACTCCAGGAAAATGCCTTTGAATTCAACGACATCGCCCATTTTGCCATCCAGATTTTGGAAGATAATCCTAGTGTGGCCCAGATTTTCAAAGACAAGTACCACGAAGTCATGGTGGATGAGTATCAGGACAACAACCACATGCAGGAACGCCTGCTTGAACTCCTCTCCAATGGCCACAATCGCTTTATGGTGGGGGATATTAAGCAATCTATTTACCGTTTCCGTCAGGCAGATCCCCTCATTTTCAACAGTAAATTCAAACTGTACCAAGACTATCCAGAGGCTGGCAAGCTGATCCTTCTCAAGGAGAATTTCCGTAGTCAGTCCACCGTTCTGGATTCGACCAATGGGGTTTTTAGCCACCTCATGGACGAGCAAGTAGGGGACATCCTCTATGATCAGACCCACCTCCTTGTTGCCGGCAGCGAACCCCAAAAAGAAGTAGCTCCCCAGCTGGAAACAGAAGTCCTGATCTACAATACCGAAGAGGCAGAGGCTCCTTTGGAGGAGGAAGAATCCAGCTTTAGCCAGGGGGAAATCGACCTGGTTGCCAAGGAAATCATCCGCCTCCACAATGAAGAAGGGGTCAAGTTCTCAGAAATCACCCTCCTAGTGGCCTCCAGGACCCGCAACGAGCCCCTGATTGCCAGCTTTGAGCAGTATGGTATCCCTGTCGAGTCAGATGGGGGCGAGAAGAACTACCTCAAGTCCCTGGAAGTCATGATTATGCTGGACACCCTGCGCGTCATCGACAATCCCCTCAACGACTTTGCCCTGACCGCCCTCCTGCGCTCCCCCATGTTCGCTTTTGACGAAGACCAACTGGCCCGACTGGCAGTACAGGCCGACCAGACAGAGCTCTACGAGAAGCTTCTCTTGGCAAAAGCTGGCCAAGGCCAGCATCCCCAGCTGATTTCACCAGAATTGATGGAGAAACTCAGCCATTTCTTAGAGGTACTGGCTGATTGGAGACAATTTTCGAAAAAGCACAGCCTCTATGATCTGATTTGGAAAATCTACAATGACCGACTTTATTATGATTATGTAGGGGCCCTTCCCCATGCCCAGCGTCGGCAGACCAACCTTTACGCCCTGGCCCTTCGTGCCAACGGTTTTGAAAGAACAGGCTTCAAGGGCCTGGCCCGTTTTATCGGCATGATTGACAAGGTCTTAGACAGTGATAAGGACCTGATGGAAGTGGAAGTGGCTGCCCCCAAAAATGCAGTCAACCTCATGACCATTCACCATTCCAAGGGGCTGGAGTTCAAGTATGTCTTTATCCTCAATATCGACAAGCGCTTCAGCATGAAGGACACCCACTCGCCCCTCATTCTGAGCCGGGAAAAGGGACTGGGAATCAAATACCTGGCCGATATGAAGGACCAGGTGGAAACCAGCCTCCCTCATCTCAAAGTCGCTATTGAGACCCTGCCTTATCAAGTCAACCGCAGAGAACTCAACCTAGCCACCCTGTCTGAGCAGATGCGCCTCCTTTATGTGGCCATGACACGTGCCGAAAAGAAACTCTATCTGGTTGGTAAGGGACGCAAGGATAAGCTGACTGAAAAGTTTGATGGCTCCAGCGAAAATGGCTTTTTACCAGCCAGCCAAAGAGAAGGACTCCTGTCCTTCCAAGACTGGCTCCTGGCCATTGATGCCGCCTTTCCAAGTCAGAATCTGGCCTATCGGATTCGCTTTGTCGAGCAGGAAGATGTCCTGCCAAGTCAGATTGGCCAGCTGAAAGGCAAGGTCGATGCAGACAATCTGGCCCACAACCGCCAGTCCGAGGATATCCGCCGAGCCCTGGAAGTATTAGACAGTGTGGAGAGGCTCAATCAGACCTATACCCCAGCCATCCAGCTGCCAAGTCTACGAACTCCCAGTCAGGTCAAGGCTTTCTATGAGCCAGTCATGGATATGGAAGGCATGGAAATCATGGATAGGATTGTCGCGAAAAAAGAGCAGCCCATCCGCTTCCAACTACCTCAACTGGGTCAAAAAAGCAGCGTCACCAGCACAGCTATCGGCTCTGCTACCCATGAACTCATGCAGCGCTTGCAACTGAGCCAAAAGGTCAGCTTGGCAGACCTCGAGCAGGCCCTTGCCCAAGTTCAGGCCCCAGACCCGGTTAAGGAAAGGATGGATTTGAACAAAATTCTCAGCTTCTTTGACACCGAGCTAGGCCAGCTGATCCTGAGCAATTTGGACAAACTCTACCGCGAAGCACCCTTTGCCATGCTGGAAAAAGACCCCATCAGCAAGGAACAATTTGTCATCCGCGGGATCGTTGACGGCTACCTCGTCTTTGAAGACCGCATCGTCCTCTTTGACTACAAAACTGACAAATACCAACACCCAAATCAGCTCCAGGACCGCTACCAGTTCCAAATGAAACTCTACGCCAAAGCCCTCCAAGAATCCTACCAAATCAAGCAAGTAGACACCTACCTCATCCTCCTCGGAGGCCAAGAAGTAGAGGTCGTGAGG
>NZ_JBHCHN010000014.1:0-7945 GCF_041802885.1 Streptococcus sp. | reverse complement strand
TGCGACCTTGACAGTCGAAGCGAAGTCAAGAAAATTTTAAAAAGCAAGCAGGTAACTGTCAATGGGCAGGTGGAAACCTCGCCCAAACGGCAGATTGATGAGAAAGCTGACCAGATTGCCGTTTCTGATCAGGTCCTGCAGCATGAAAACTTTGTGTATTATCTGCTCAACAAGCCCAAGGGGGTCATTTCTGCCACTCAAGATGACCGCCATCGGACGGTCTTGGATTTACTGGATGAGACCGCCCGGCTCAAGGAGGTTTTCCCAGTGGGCCGCTTGGACATAGATACCCATGGCCTCTTGCTCCTGACCAATAACGGTCCCCTGGCTCATGCCCTGCTTTCTCCAAAAAAGCATGTGGACAAGCTCTATCAGGCTAAGGTAGCAGGGATCATGACGGATCAGGATGTGGAAAAATTTCGTCAGGGTATGGAACTGAAAGACTTTAGCTGCCAGCCAGCTGATTTGGAGCTGGTTGAGGTGGATGAAAAAACTAATAGCAGCCTAGTCCGCATCACCATCCGAGAAGGGAAATTCCACCAGGTCAAACGCATGGTAGCAGCCTGCGGCAAGGAAGTCACCGACCTGCAGCGTCTAAGGATGGGACCCCTGGTTTTGGATGAGAACCTAGAAATCGGGGAATTTCGCAGGCTGACCCAAGAAGAGCTGACTAGCTTGGAAGAATTTGGGGTGGAACTTTAGCAAACAGGAAGGAAATGAGGATTTTACCATACAAACACTTGAAGTTTCAAGGGAGAAGGGGTAAAATGAGATTGTGAAAACGAAAACAAAGCCTGTGTTCCAGTAGAAGGAGGTTCTCATGTCTCACTTTATTAATAATGATTTTTCAGATATTTTGCTCCATCGCCACTCGGTTCGCCATTTTGACCCTACGGTCAAAATCAGTCGGGAGGAGCTCCAGGAAATGATTGCTGAGGCCATTACAGCCCCATCAGCCTGCAACCTGCAGCCCTGGCGCTTCGTCATCATTGACACTGAAGCAGCAAAGGATGTCTTGCGCAGCTTCTTTATGCCCTTCAATACCCCACAGCTGGAAACAGCAGCTGCTATTGTTTTCATTTTTGGGGATACTCAGGCCTACAAATCTTACCGTGACCTTTGGAATCAGGCCTGTGAGGATGGCCGCATTTCTCCCGAAAAAAGGGATGAAGTCCTAAAGACCTTCCTACCCCTTTATGAAGCAGCTTCCTATGAAGGTCTGGTCCATGACGCCAAGACCAATAGCTCCTTGGCAGCCATGCAGTTGATGCTAGTAGCGCGTGCCCACGGCTATGATACCAATGCCATCCAGGGTTACAACTCAAAAGTGGCGGCAGAAAAGCTAGGTCTGGATCCTGAACGCTATGTGCCCAATATGGCCATCGCCATTGGTAAGGCCGACCTGATTCATCTCAATAAGGAGGTCCAATCAAGTCGCTATTCTGTTGATGAAGTTAGTCGATTTTTATAATTCCAAGCGTTGCAGAGATGCGCCTTAAGGGGAAGCAAGGGATTTCAGGTAAACATCCTAGAAATTTTCACTGTTTTATGCTACAATACTACAAGCGTAGGTTTTTAAACTCATCCCGTGAGGTGAGAAAGACGTCAAGTTTCAAATGAGGGCCTATGACTACTATATTAGAACTGGGCCTTTTTGCATACCCAGAAAAGGAGAATAGATGGAATTAAAGATGCAGGTTTCAGAGCATGAGGAGCACACGGCTCTGGATTTGGATGTTTCAAAGGTAGACCTACTTTTGGATGTGGATGAAAAGCCGGAGTTTGGCAAGGGCCTGCTCCTTAGCTTCCAGCATGTCTTTGCTATGTTTGGTGCCACCATCCTAGTGCCCCTAATTTTGGGCATGCCAGTATCGGTTGCCCTCTTTGCCTCTGGTGTAGGAACCCTGATTTACCAAGTAGCCACCAACTTTAAGGTACCAGTCTACCTAGGTTCCTCCTTTGCTTATATTTCGGCCATGTCTGTGGCCATCAAGGCTATGGATGGCAATGTTTCAGCTGCCCAGACAGGGATTCTCTTCGTCGGTCTCATCTATGTCCTCATTGCAGGTCTGGTCAAGATGGTCGGCACCAAATGGATTGATACCCTTTTGCCGCCCATTGTCATCGGGCCAATGATTATCATCATCGGACTTGGTTTGGCCAATTCAGCGGTAACCAACGCAGGCTTTGTGACTGATGGTGATTGGAAGCAGATGCTAGTGGCCATGATCACCTTCCTCATTGCGGCCTTTGTCAACACCAACGGTAAGGGCTTTGTGAAAATCATTCCCTTCCTCATCGCCATTGTAGGAGGTTACCTGGTTTCCATTGCTCTTGGCATGGTCGATTTTACCCCAGTTTTGGAAGCGGCCTGGTTTGAGTTGCCTGGTTTCATCCTTCCTTTCAAGTTGGGGAGCTTCCAGACCTTTGAACTCTATTTTGGCCCTGAAATGCTGGCCATCCTGCCTATTTCTATCGTTACCGTGGCAGAGCATATCGGGGATCACACCGTTCTCAGTCATATCTGTGGTCGTGAATTTTTGAAAAAACCTGGCCTGAACCGGACCCTGATTGGGGATGGGGTGGCCACAGCCGTATCAGCCTTCTTGGGTGGACCTGCCAACACCACCTATGGAGAAAATACAGGGGTCGTGGGTATGACGCGGATTGCATCAGTGTCTGTCATCCGCAATGCAGCCCTCATTGCCATCACCTTTTCCTTCCTAGGAAAATTCACCGCCCTCATCTCCACCATTCCAAACGCTGTTCTGGGGGGGATGTCCATTCTGCTCTATGGGGTTATCGCTAGCAATGGACTCAAGGTCCTCATCGAAAGCCGTGTTGATTTCGGACAGGTCCGCAATCTGATTATCGCTAGCTCCATGCTGGTTCTGGGTCTTGGTGGCGCCGTCCTCAATCTGGGTGCCCTGACCCTTTCAGGAACCGCCCTCAGTGCTATCGTTGGGGTAGTCTTAAACCTAATTTTGCCCAAGTCGGAAAAGTAAATAAAAGAAAGGAGTCAGTGCTTTGGAACTGACTCCTTATTTTCGTTTGATGACAATTACTACAAGAACATTAAATATATGTTGTTTCAAACAAAATTTGTTTACATTTGACCATAGTTATGTTAACATTGTTGTGTTTGTTATAATATTTATGCTTGATATGTACGTATCTATTGCAGAAAAAATTTGTTTCACATTAGGAGAGTTTTATGAATCATCATCGATTCAAACCAATTAAGGTTATGGTAGTTTTTGGGACAAGACCCGAAGCCATCAAAATGGCCCCCTTAGTTTTAGCTTTAGCCAAAGATAGTGGACGATTTGAGCCAACGGTTGTCGTGACGGCTCAGCATCGAGAGATGCTAGACCAAGTCTTAGACACCTTTCAGATTGTTCCAGATTATGATTTAAATATCATGGGGCATAGACAAACCTTAACAGACATTACAGTCCAGGCCATGAGTAAACTGCAATCGATTGTTACAGAAGTTCAGCCGGACATTATGCTGGTTCACGGGGATACAACAACGACTCTGGCAGCTAGTCTAGTTGCTTTTTATAATCAGGTCAAAATTGGCCATGTAGAGGCTGGCTTACGCACGTGGAATAAACTGTCTCCTTTTCCTGAAGAAGTTAATCGCCAGGTAACAGATGTGGTGGCGGACCTTTACTTTGCTCCGACAAACGAAAGCAAGCGTAATTTGCTACAAGAGGGCCGGGCAGAAGAAGACATCTTCATCACAGGAAATACCGCTATTGACGCATTGTCCTTTACGGTGGATAGTGACTATCACCATGAGGTTTTAGATAGGATTGGCGCAGGGAATAAAGTTATTTTATTAACCATGCACCGTCGTGAAAATCAGGGCGAACCAATGGCCAAGGTGTTCGGCATGATCAAGGACTTTGTAGCACAGCATCAGGATGTCGAGGTCATCTACCCAGTTCATTTGAGCCCAGCTGTTAAAGAGGTAGCAGAAGCTATTTTGGCAGGGGTTGAGCGGATTCATCTCATCGAACCTCTCAATGTCCTAGATTTCCATAATTTGGCGGCGAGAAGTTATTTTATTATGTCAGACTCTGGTGGCGTGCAAGAAGAGGCACCCTCTCTTGGAAAACCTGTACTGGTCCTTCGTGATACAACAGAACGTCCAGAGGGTGTTGCTGCGGGAACCCTTAAATTGGTCGGCACAAATCCAGATTTGATTGCCAGAGAAATGACCTCTCTCTTGACAGATAAAGAATACTATCAGACCATGTCCGAAGCGAAAAATCCTTATGGCGATGGTCAAGCTTCGAAACGTATTTTAGAAGCTATTGCTTACTATTTCAAAGGAGCAGAAAACAAACCAGAAGATTTTAAGGTCGAGGATAAATAATAGACATGTTAAAACAAGAATTACACTATATAACAGTTTCCCTTCTGTACTGGGGGGGGATTGTTGCGAGCTTGTTTGCGACACATATTTTCTTCCCTGGAAGTGAGTGGATAACGCTTGCTGTTATTCTCTTAACCATTGTGTCCGTATGGCTCCTGCCAGAACTACTAGCTATATGGCTCTTGGTATTGAGTACAACTGCCATTGTCATGATTATGGTTTTTGGTATCAGTTACATCCCTGTTCCAGAACGGGTATTTTACATTTTCCTTCTTCCGGCTGCAGGATTAGCCACCCTTTATCTCCTTAGGTTGTCCTATCAGCAACTTGCAGGAAATGAGGAAAAGGCAGCCCGAAAAACCCTTTCTTTCTGGAAAAGGGCCAATGAGTCAGCCTTTCCTGTGCAGATTGGAATGGTGAGGTGGGCTCACTTCGAGCAATTTCGAGAAATCAATCCTAGAGAGAGCCGCCGTGTTTTGCGGGTTGTCAAGCATCGTCTGAAGTCTCATCCAAGCATTCGTGATGTTTTTGTCTTGCCAAATGGTGCCTTTTTGATTTTTGCAAACAATGATTCTAAGACTGCTTCTTTATCAGAACAGTTGAAAGAGTCTTTGGAAAAAATCCCCTTTCGAAATATATACAATCCGAATGCCATTCAGTTTCAGATTGTGCAAGATGAATGGGAAAAACAAGATCTTGAGTCTGTGCGCTTTGCTGATCTTATCAAGCATTTAGGGCGCAAGCTGGAGACTGAAATTATTATAGAATATTAGGAGAAAAATATGACACTAACGGACATTTTTTTCTATATTGCAACAGGAGTCACCGGATTGTTCGCAATCTGTGTGCTTATTCTCTTAATTTGCTATTTAACAATCTATGAAAGAGTTAATAAAAATTTTAGGGCGGTGAAGAAATGATTAGCCAATCCTTAATGATTTTCACTCTAGTATCTATTTGGTTTTCGATGGGATGGGCCTTGATTCCCTTGTTTTCGTCTGTTCACTTCTGGTTGAAGCATAGTGATTTCAAGGTGAATACAGACCCTCTTCCCTACTATCCCAAGGTCACGATTGTAGTACCAGCCCATAATGAGGATGTCGTGATTGCTCAAACAGCTACCGCCATTCTGAATTTGAACTACCCAGTGGACCGGGTTGAACTCCTCCTTTTTGCAGATAACTGTAATGATAATACTTACGAAGAAATGCAAAAAGTGAAAGCCTTGCCCCAGTTTGCAGGAAGAAATATCACCCTGATTAACCGGAAAGGGACAGGAGGAAAAGCCGGCGTTTTAAACGATGCCTTGAAAATGGCAACTGGAGAATACATCTGTGTCTATGATGCAGATGCCATGCCAGAGCAAAATGCACTCTATTTCCTCATCAAAGAAGTTCTGAAGGATCCGGAACGACATGTTGCAGCCTTTGGCCGCAACAAAACGAGAAATGCAACCCAAAATTTCCTGACTCGCTGTATCAACCAAGAAATTGTCGTGACACAGCGTGTACAGCATGTTGGAATGTGGCATTTATTCAAGATTGGTCGGATTCCAGGAACCAACTTTATCATCAATACTGACTATGTGAAGAGCATCGGTGGTTGGCGCAATGGTGCCTTAACAGAAGACACAGATATCTCCTTCAAGATTATGGAAAGTGGAAAGTTGATTGCCTTGGCTTATAATTCAGAAGCCTTTCAGCAAGAACCTGAAACGGTCCGCACTTATATGATGCAGCGTAAACGCTGGGCCAAGGGAAATTATGAAGTGGTTATTTCCAACTTTAAAAACCTCTTTAATCGAAGCAATTGGCGGGTGAAGCTGGAAGTCTTTTATTATTCTTGTACTTTCTTCTGGTTCAATGCGGCCATTATCTTGTCTGACCTTATTTTCTTTGCCAATATTGTGGCTATGGTCCGATATCTATTTGACCCTGCTGTTACCCTACCATTTGCCTTTGATCCTTCCAATGTGTACATCGCACAATTATTGCTCTTTAACTGGCTTGTAATGATTCTGATTTACTTGCTACAAATTACTATCTCACAGGCTAGTCAGTTTGGTCAGGCAACTATCCATCAGGTTGGGATTGCCCTTATTTCCTACTTCACCTATACGCAGCTCTTTATCATTATTTCTATTGTGTCAGTTTGGTCTGTCACAATGGATAAACTATTGCGGCGTGATGGTACCAAGTGGGTTAAGACCAAGCGCTTTGCAGGATAGGAGGATTCATGCTCAGAAAACGATCAAAATATACAATTTTTGCCCTCCTTTTAGCAGCTTTTATTGCCCTCTTTTTCTACTTACGGATGAACAAACCGAAACAATTACAAAGAAATGCTTATCAAGAGTGGTCTGCTAATTTTGTAGGAACTCTTGATGAAAAGACCTATATTAAAACAGAAGAGACTTCTGATGGACAAGTCACTCTGTCTGAAGCACAAGGGTATGGCATGCTGATTGCAGCTCGTGCAGGGCAGCAAAAATTAGCCAGTCAAAAAGATTTTGACCGCCTTTATCAATATTATCTAGATAATCGTCTACCCGATAGCCAATTGATGTCATGGAAACAAGTCATCGCAGAAAATGGTGAGATTGAAACTTTCGATCATAATGCCACAGATGGTGATTTATATATCGCCTATGCCTTGATGGAGGCGGCTAAGGTTTGGCCTAAAAAAGCAGATGATTACAATGCACAAGCAAAGGCCATCCTAGAAGATATTCTTGCTCACAACTACAATGCAGAATTAACCATTCTGACAGTTGGGGACTGGGCTACAGAAGATAGTAAGTTCCACAGTCTTATGCGGACCTCGGATGTCATGCCCCAGCAATTTGAAGAATTCTATCAGTTGACCCAGGACAACACCTGGTTACAGTTGAAAGACTCAATGCTAGATAAGTTGGTTCTGATGAGCGAACAGTACAAGACCGGTTTGATTCCTGACTTTATGTGGGTCGGTGAAGATGAGGTAAAAGCTGCTGAAGCCAATGCAGTTGCAACAGAGTTTGATGGGACCTATTCTTACAATGCCTGTCGTGTCCCTTACCATCTGGCCCAAAGTCAAGATGAAAAGTCCCAGGCTGTTCTAGGGAAAATGCTAAATTTTTTCATGTCCACAAGACGAATCACCGCTGGTTATGAACTGAGCGGGAAAGAAGTGCACAATTACCAGGCAGCCAGTTTCTTGGCACCTGTCTTCTACGCTGCCCAAAAGACCGCAGGACATGATAAGCTTGTCCAACAAAACAAGTTTATCTTTATGCAAGATTTATCCAAAGAAGCCTACTATGAAATGGCTCTCTTAACTATGGTGGCCTTAGAAGTTTTTTAAATAGGTCAGGACCACAAATAGTTGACAAAGGGTTCAAAGCCTGATAGACTAATAGGAGTCCAATGGACAAATTAGCGATTCTTGGTTGCAGGATATGCCAACCTGCCACTCGGATTCAGCTCAAATACAAAGGAGAAAAACTCATGGCAATCTCAAAAGAGAAAAAAAATGAAATCATGACCCAGTATGCGCGTCATGAAGGCGATACTGGTTCAGTAG
>NZ_JBHCHN010000013.1:0-38384 GCF_041802885.1 Streptococcus sp. | reverse complement strand
TAATCACATAAAATTGAAAAAGGAGATAGAAGAATGTGGATTTTAAGTATTCTATGGTGGCGTAAGGGCTAAGGGATTGTCCACCGACAGGCTACGCAATGGGAGTAACCCGACTGACAGGCTAGGACATGGATGTCCTCACGGTCAAGGATGATGTTCCATTATACTAATCACATAAAATTGAAAAAGGAGATAGAAGAATGTGGATTTTAAGTATTCTATGGTGGCGTAAGGGCTAAGGGATTGTCCACCGACAGGCTACGCAATGGGAGTAACCCGACTGACAGGCTAGGACATGAATGTCCTCACGGTCAGCGGACTTTATCCGTTATACTGGTGACACAAAAACAAAAAGGAGAAAAGAGAATGTGGATTTTAAGTATTCTATGGTGGCGCAAAGGCTAAACGATTATAAATAAAACGAGGGAAAAGAATATCAGAAAGGAAGAAACAGTGTTTAAAAAAGTCAGCTTTCTAGGTAGGGTATAGCATGATAGAGAGTAATATTGAGAAAAGGTCAGAAAAAGTTTCTTATCTCACCTTGACCAATCCAACAGAAAAAGATTGTCTCGTATCTGTATGGGTGGACGGGAAGTTAAATAAACTAACGATGGTCAAAGGAAAAAGTCAAAAACAAATTTTATTAGGAAATATTCGCCAGGAAGCGGAGATTCTTATAAAAGAACAAAGATGATTTGGATTTTGTACTGGAGGTGCAAATGTGTGAAACAATCAAATATCTTAAGAAAAAATGAAGAATTTTCAGATGAGCAATATTGCCTGTATCATACACGAATTAAAAACACAGCCTTGTTGTCAACACATTTAGTTGGAAATATTTTTCATGCTCATAAAATGGTTGAAGACAGTGTTTATTGTAAGGGTGAGGTTTTACTGGAAGTGCGGTTACTAGGTTTATCCTATGAGTATATATGTCATGAAGATATAAAAGTAGTAAAGCAATATTGTAAAGATGGAGACATTGTTGATTACAATATGCCAATACTGCTTATGGAAAGGATGGAGTCATGATTTCAACAGTTATTTATGGCGGTCAAGGAAATGTGCAGTTGAAGCATCTGTTTCAGATGTTGAAATCAGCGAAAGGGCAACAAATTTTATCACAACTAGAGAGATGTGATAAAGAGTCCTATCAGTTGATTGAGAATGTATTAGACAAGAAGATAGGTTTGGATGATATCCATGCAGCGATGCTTGCTAATTTTCTCTATAATGAGTGGATAACAAATGGTGAAGAAATTTGTTCAGGTATGGCCTTTTCTGCCCATAGTGCAGGTATTTTTAATGTCCTCTTGACGACGAATAGTGCTAATTTTCGGGATATTGTTGATTTTATTAGGAAACGGGCTCGTTTGATAGAAGAACGAAGCTGTCCCGAAGAACTCTGGCTGTTGATGACAGAAAATTTAGCACTATTCTCAACAGAAGTGCTGGAGCAGCATGCAGAAAAATTCAAGCTAGCTATTATAACTGACAGTACTTCCGGAGTATTGGCAATGGATGAACAACACCTGCAGCTTTTAGAGGCTACCGCTAGTTCAGAAGGACATATTTATAAAATCAAGAAATTAGGTGTAAAGGCTCCGTATCATACAGGATTTTTAGACAAATCTTTTGATGATTATGTTCAACTTGTCAATGAGTTAAACATCGTACAAAACGACCTCTATGAATATATCTTTCACTATGAGGATTTAAGGGAAGAATTGTTGTATCAATGGAATCAAATGTTTAATTGGAAGGGAATCAAAGAGGATATTTTGCAACGTGGTGGAGAGGTTCTTGACCTATCACCGAATAAATTTATCTCAAAACAATTACTGAAAATGAAGCAAAAAGAAAAGAGGAATGTATGAAAGTAGCGATTGTTACTGGAGGAACACGAGGAATCGGAAAATCGATTACAACGGAATTGTATCATGAGGGGTATCAGGTTATTGCTGTATACAGTAGTAATGACGCAGCGGCTCTTGAATTACAAGAGCAATTGCCTGGTTTGGAAATCAGTAAATGTGATATTTCTGATTCGAGGGCTGTTCAAAAATTGGTCACTAAGATTTTTCGGATGTATGGACGAATTGACTGCCTTGTGAATAATGCAGGTATTATCAGGGATGGCTATTTCCTGATGATGTCAGAAGAAAAATGGATGGATGTTGTTAATATTAACTTGATGGGCCTAGTTAATATGACTAAAGCTGTGCTGAAAATTATGAAAGCTAAACGGATTCAAGGAAAAGTTATCAACATTTCGTCAACGAGTGGTGTGGCTGGTCAAGTGGGACAAGCAAATTACTCAGCGACTAAGGGTGCCATTGTTTCTATAACAAAGACTCTAGCGAAAGAATTTGCGCCAGATCAAATTAATATTAATTGCGTGAGTCCAGGTTTTATTGAAACAGATATGACGAATGAGCTGCGAAATAAAGAAGAAATCAAAGAACATATTATCCCTTTGCGGAGGTTTGGCCGACCAGAGGAGGTCGCATGGACAGTTGTCTTTTTAGCAAGTGAAAAAGCAAATTATATCACAGGAAAAAATTTTGTAATTGATGGAGGAATGATTAATGATTAATTGGAATGAAGAACGTAAGGTAATTAAAACGCGCCAGGAAGTGGTAGATGAAATTAAGGAAATTTTGATTGATTCTTTGATGTTAGAAATTGACAAGGATTTGATTATGAATGACCAACCTTTGTTTGGTCGTGGTTTGGAATTGGATTCCATTGATGCCTTGGAGCTTTCTATTGGGATTTCAACAACATTTGGTGTGGAATTAAATGATGATGACATGGCAGTCTTATCATCTGTCAACAAACTAGCAGACTTTGTAATTGAAAATAGTGAGGAACTCATTTGTGAAAGTTAATAGCGAAGAAATTATCAAGATGCTACCTCATCGCTATCCATTTTTACTAGTAGATCGGGTGCAAAAATATAAAACTGGTTTGATTGAATGCCGTAAAAATATCACTATCAATGAACCTTACTTTCAAGGTCATTTCCCTGGACGTCCAATTGTTCCGGGAGTATTGATGATTGAAATGGCAGCCCAATCAGCAGCCCTGCTTTATATCCTAGATTCACTTGGGGATGAGGGCGCAAGTCTTGAGGGACTGTCAGAAGCAAATGTTGCTGAAAAAGTTGGATATTTAGCAAGTGTCAAGAATTTTAAGTTTAAGAAAATTGTAACTCCAGGGGAGCAGCTAAATATTGTCTGCAAGTCCCAGTCAAAATTAGGGCAACTTTTGGAAATTCATGTTGTGATTCAGGATGAAAATAAAAAAGAAGTTGCCTCAGGAAGGATGCTGGTATCAGAGAATGGAAATTAGATTAAAAAATGTTCGAAAAAAATACGGCTCTTTTGAAGCTTTGAAGGGTGTTGATTTGGTCTTTGAAGAAGGGAAGTTTTATGGACTTCTGGGGCCAAATGGTGCTGGTAAAACGACTTTATTCAATCTTCTTATCCGGAACTTTAAACAAAGTTCGGGGGAAATTACCTGGGAGGTAGATGGGAAAGCTTTGTCCACCAAGGAATTTTACCGCCATATTGGGATTGTTTTTCAAAGTAATCGCTTAGATGACAACCTGACAGTTGAAGAGAACTTATTTTCTAGAGGTGCCTTGTATGGTTTATCAAAAAACCAGGTTCGAGATCGAATTGAAGAATTGAAAACATACTTGGATGTTTCTGCTATTAAAAAACAAAAATATGGAAGCTTATCGGGTGGACAGAAGCGAAAAGTAGATATCGCCCGAGCCCTATTGCCTCAGCCATCTCTCCTATTACTGGATGAGCCGACAACTGGCTTGGATCCCCAGTCACGCCATGATTTGTGGGCTGCCATTGATCAGTTAAATAAGAAGGCCAATATGACAGTTGTACTTATTACCCACTATCTTGAAGAGATGGCTGGTTGTGATGTTCTAAATGTTTTGATTGGTGGAAAATTGTATTATTCTGGTGATATTACCAACTTTATTGAACAACATTCAACGACCAACTTGAGTTTGACCATCGCACCAGAGCAATCGGTTAAATCGCTTTCAATATCGAAGTTTATAAACAAATGTCAGGTTCTTTCAGAGAGAGAAATTGTCTTTAAGGATGTTTCTGTTGAAGAGATGATGGAGATTATCTCAGAGAACCAAGATACATCTATTATTGAAAGCTTTAATGTTGAGTATTCAAACTTAGAAGCTGCTTATTTGAACCTGCTAAAAGAAAAAGAGGGGGAGAACAATGTTTGAATTAATTTCCAGAAATCGTAAGGTCTATACACGCGACCGTCTAGCTTTCTTCATGTCCTTTTTATCCGTCATCATCTTAATTTTAGTCTATCAAGTTTTTCTGGGACAAATTCAGATTGATGCCATCAAGGCAGCTTTAAATAGCGATACTGCCTCTAGCGATACCATCCAGATGGTCAATTATTGGTTGATTTCAGGATTGACAACGATTATTTCCATGACGAGTACCTTAGGAGCATTTGGGGTGATGGTTTCTGATAGAGAAAAGAAGTTGAGTGAAGATTTTAAGGTAAGTCCCATTTCAAATTTCAAGGTTGAATTGGCCTATGCCATCTTTGCTATTCTGTTTGGCATTATCATGACCATGTTCTCTTGTATCTTCGCCATTGGAATTTTTAATGGTTTTAGTTCCTTGCTTGATTATTCGATGATGGATTATCTTACTATTTTGGGCATTGTCTCATTGGGAACGGTCTTGTCATCTGCCATCATTCTGCCGATCTTGGCCTTTATTCGTACAAGCTCTGCTTTTACAACTTTGAGTACAATTGTCGGAACCTTTATCGGCTTCATTTCAGGAGTTTATCTCTCCATCGGTTCAGTTGGAGAAGCGTTGCAACAGGTCATGACCTGGTTCCCCCTTACACAAGTAAATGCCTTGTTGAAGCAAGTTTTGATGAAAGAATCGATTGCCCAGGTATTTGATAAGGCTCCCGCCTCAGTTGTAAATACTTACAAAGAGTCTTATGGAGTTGTGCTGCAGAATGCGAGTGGAGAACAGTTGTCAAATCAATTTATGTTGACTTACATTTCTATTGTTATTGTCGCCTTACTCCTACTCCACTTTATTATTAAAAAGGTCAAGAAATGAAAGAAGTTAATAAATTAAAGATTTCTGAGGCCTCCTCTGATGATTATGCAGAAGTGGTTGATTTGTTTAATAAAAATCAAGTGTATCAGTTTCCAGATGGCATCCCATTAACTGTGCAAGATCTAGACTTGACCATGAAAATCAAGGAGGTCACAAATTTATTCCTATTAAAAAATAATGGTAGTGTGATTGGAACCTCAGCTTTCTTCAAATTTATTACACATGAATGCCTGGATTGGGACAGTAGTTTTAGTGGCTTTTTGCTCATTGATTCAGAAAGTCGCAGCGGACAAGCGATTACTTATCTCTATAAAACCATTCTGGAAAGAATAACAGATTTAGGTATCGCCAATCTTTATACTGAAGTTAGTAAGTATAATAAGCCGTCCTTATCTTTATCAAAATTAAACGGCTTTAAAGAATATAGTGAAACTTATGAAGATATTTTACACTGCCGTTCATTGAGAAGCAATTTGCCCAAAATACTAAAAACGTTTCAAATCTCTGATTATCATGGAAAAGAGTATGATTTGTCAACCTTTCAGGTGCTGGAAGAGCTAGAAGATCCTTCCGAGAAAGAAACGCGCATTCGGACCATGATTTCAGATGAAGAAATCTTGTTCAAGGTGGCAGATAATGCAAGCCTGCCCTACTATCTCAAGATGGATTTATTTGAAATTGGCATTATGAAGGAAGGCAATCATTATCTTTTACGGGCTGAATTTTTGTCAGATGATGTGGAAAAAATTCGTGTCAAAGTTGGAAATTATCGATTTGAAACCTTAACTCGAAATAAATCCGTCATTCAACTGAATAAGCGCAGTGATAAATATTATGTCCAATCTAGTATTGTTACCAAGGATGGGAATATTGATGTTCAATTAGAACGACGAAAAGAAGTGAGTAGCCCAGCGGAAATTCCCTTAAATAGGAAATTTCAAGGCTATGATTTGTCAATCTCCCCAATGGGTAGTCTTAACTTTAGCAAACAAGGGCGAGTGCTTTTGGAAGATAGTTTTCTGCTATTTAGCCGTCCCTCTGATGCTTGTCTTGTAGTAAAAGAAGGCAAGGACAATGTCAAAATTAATCTTTCCTATCAGGGAGTTTCTATTCAAAAAACAATCACATTTGTCAATGATGAACAGATAACTTGTTCCTATCATGTGAATCAAAAAGAGAGGGACAAATTTCCAGACTTACTCAAACAAGCCTTCAAAATCTACCCTCAGGAACATTTGATCAGAGACGTGGATGGTTATCGTGCCAATATACCGGGGGGGTATCCAGTTGAGCATGACGATTTTATTCGCGCGGATGATTTTGAAGAGAAGATATTCAGTTATTACCTTCCTAGTGAGGGACAGGTCATCCATTATCAGCCACCTGGAAAAGCTAGTAACCAAATGCAGTTTAGACCCCTTTCGGTAGTTGATGGCGCAAATTTGACCAAGTTGACCTATCAATTCACAATTTCTTCGGTAGGTATTGGAACTAAGGCTTATGAGGTAAAAGGAAAGTGGGAAAAACAGCACACCCATCAAGCAACGACAAAAAATTTGTTAAAACAAGTCTACCGTATTTCTTTGGAGCAGGAAATGAATTATGGAACAAAGCGGATGATTGCAAATAGAAAGGAGTACCCCGCTAATAACCTAGTCTTATCTCATAATCAGATTGTCTTGCCAGACAGCTATGTTCCAAGGGATAGCGACTTGTATTCGATATCGTTTGATTATAAAATTCGTGGAGGAATTGAGCAACTTCGATACGGTGAGCGAGTCTCATATACTAATAAATCACATATTTTAGAAAACGATCAGGAGTTGTTGTTGTATGATGCGAGTCAAGATAGTTACTTAAGGTTTTTTGCAAAAGGCGGCGTGTTTTATTCCTACAGAGAAAACAATAGTTTAAAAGTAAGGTGTGTTTTTACAACTAAATCATCTCACGCTACTAACGTGAGTATTACAGAATATAGAAAGAGTGAAGAAAATGAATACATTATATAATACATTGAGAACAGACAAAGCCTATAAGGTTTATAAAGACTTCCTTTACGAAGTTGCTGGCGAAGAATATGAAGAAGTTTTGGATACTCTTTTGCCAAAAAATATCGTGTTTGCAGATACAGATACCTGTGGCTATACATTTTTACTAAACGAAGACGGGACAGTCTATGACGAGATCACTTTCTATAAGTTTGATGACAAGTACTGGATTGCCAGCCATAAAAAACTAGAAAGTTATTTTGAAAACACGGAATTTGATTATACACTGAAAGAAATTTCCGCGAATTACAAAATGCTTCAACTCGAAGGGAAGCATGCTGGCGAGATTGCTCAAAGATTTTATGAGTATGATATCTCTACTCTTAATTTCAGAGGTCTAGTGGAGATGTCCTACGAAAATCAGGATGGGTATCTTGTACGCTTTGGTTTTTCAGGAGAATTTGGCTACCAATTCTTCTTGCCAGTAGCTGTATTTCAACAGTTTGTAGAAGAAGTATGTTCAGATATTCCTGAATACAGTGATGAATTGGACGCTTACTTGCGGTTTGAGGTTGGCCAACCGATTACAGCTGTTTATCAACAGGAAGCCTACTCATTATACGAGTTGGGATATTCTTGGAACCTAGATTTCACAAAAGAAGATTTTAAGGGACGCGATAGTCTACTAGACAGTATCCAATCAACAAATTTGAAGAGTGTTGGTTTTGCATCTGAACAAAAAGTAGTTGCGGGAACACCAGTATTGTTTGATGATGAGCTTGTGGGTAAAATTTGCTGGGCAGCAGATAACAAAGGGCCTGCTGATACTTATCTGGGGCTAATGGTTGTTGACCAAGCATTTGCTCACGCAGGAGTCACCTTTGTAACAGAAACTGGCGAGGTATTACATACCCTATCAAGCCCATACCGTATCCCAGAAAGTTGGACAAAAGAATGAGTGTATATGTTAGTGGAGTAGGGGTCGTTTCTTCTCTCGGAAAGAATTATGCTGAGCATAAAAAAAATCTTTTTGAGCTGGAGGAAGGGATTTCCAAAAATTCTTACGAAAATCATGGCTTTGTGTTGGAATCATATACAGGGAAAGTAAAGCATGAACCTGAGGTTCCAGAACAGTACCAAAATGAGACACGCAATTTCAAATTCGCCTTTAATGCTTTTGAAGAGGCTCTCGCCTCTTCAGGCATTGATTTGAATGACTATAAAAATATTGCTGTCTGCTTGGGAACATCACTTGGCGGAAAAGTTGCTGGGCAAGAAGCGCTCTATCGCTTTGAGTCTGGTGATTATCAAGTAGAGGCCGAGTTGTTGGAGAAAACATCCGTTCACCATATTGCAGATGAGTTGATGGCGTATCATAACATCATAGGTGCGTCCTATGTCATTTCCACAGCCTGTTCTGCCAGCAATAATGCAGTTATTCTAGGGACGCAATTGTTACAGGACGAAGAATGTGACTTAGCAATCTGTGGAGGCTGCGATGAACTAAGTGACATTTCTTTGGCGGGCTTTACCTCTTTGGGAGCTATCAATACAGACATGGCCTGCCAGCCGTATTCTTCAGGCAAGGGAATTAACTTGGGTGAGGGTGCTGGGTTTGTTGTCCTAGTGAAGGATAAGGCGTTGGCCAAATATGGGAAGATCATTGGTGGTTTGATTACCTCGGATGCCTACCATATCACTGCTCCAAAGCCAACTGGAGAAGGTGCTGCTCAAATTGCCGAACAATTAGTGACCAAGGCTGGTATTGATTTCAAAGATATTGACTATATCAATGGCCATGGCACAGGTACACAGGCCAATGACAAGATGGAAAAGAATATGTTTACTAAACTTTTCCCATCAACAACTTTAATCAGCAGTACAAAGGGACAGACAGGGCATACTCTTGGTGCAGCAGGGATTATTGAATTGATTAACTGTCTTGCAGCCATTGAAGAGCAGACTGTACCTGCGACAAAGAATGAAATTGGAACAGACGGTTTTCCTGAAAATTTTGTTTACAATCGAAAAAGAGGACATAACATTCAGAATGTGCTGAACTTCTCTTTTGCTTTTGGTGGTAATAACAGTGGGGTTCTATTGTCTTCATTGGATTCGCCTTTAGAAACATTTCCAGCAGAAGAAAATCTTAAAATGGCCATCTTGTCCTCAGTAGGTTCTATCCAGGACGGGAAAGAATCTGTAGCACAGTATGAAGAAATTTCTAGTTCTTTTAATGATTTTAAAGCCATGCGCTTCAAAGGTGCGGTTCCACCAAAAACAATTAACCCGGCTCAATTCAGGAAAATGGATGATTTTTCTAAATTGGTTGCAGTGACAACCGCCCAAGCCTTGGCAGAAAGTGGTCTCAATCTAAAAAAAGTAGATACATCAAAAGTCGGGATATTGTTTACCACCCCTTCAGGTCCTGTAGAAGTTGTGGAAGGAATTGAAAAACAAATTACAACGGAAGGTTATGCTCATATCTCAGCTTCACGTTTCCCATTTACCGTTATGAACGCAGCTGCAGGGATGTTATCTATCATGTTTAAAATTAAAGGACCATTATCTGTCATTTCTACTAACAGTGGCACTATTGATGGGATTCAGTATGCTAAAGAAATGATGCGAAATGATGGGTTGGACTACATCTTGTTGGTATCGGCTCATCAGTGGACGGATATGAGTTTGATGTGGTGGGAACAATTGGGATACGATAGTCAAGAATATATTGGTGCAGATTATTGTTCAGTTCAGGTTCTTTCTCGTCAAGCGACGAAAGATCAATCGCTTGTCTTAGGAAGTAAACAGTTAAAATATAGTGGTAAAACCCTTGATGAGATTACAACTATTTTTGACAATTCGCTTCAAAACCTCCTGTCAGAACTGGGGTTGACCATGCAAGAGATCAAGGGATTTGTTTGGAATAATCGTAAGAAGATTGATAGCCTAGACTACTATTGCTTGAGTCAACTATCAGAGCGCTATCAGCTGTCAAACCTCGGTCAAGATCAATTTAGCTTCTCATCGAATGGAGCAGGAGAAGAACTAGATTACATTATGAATGCAAATCTAGCTGAAGGATATTATCTGGCGATTTCTTATTCAAAATTCGGTGGTATATCCTTCGCAGTGATTAAAAAATAGGTGACAGTATGAGTAAGTTTTTATTTGCCCCTTTTATGATGAACTTGGGTGAAAGCCAGCGGTTATCGAAATTGGCCAATCATCTATTTGAGCAAGGTCACGAGATTCATGTCATTGGGGAGCGGCACTATCCCTTTCTATTTGACAACGAAGCCTATACTATACACTATTGCCCAGAAGATGAAAAAATCTACAATAAAGATCGCTATGAATCCTTCTTCTCTCTCTCAACAGATTTCAATTTTTTATCAGAAGAAGAGATTGAAGGGGTTTGTTCGAGTGAAAGAGAAATATTGCGCCGAGAACAATTTGACGCAGTTATAACAGGATATCGCTTGACCATTATTACAAGTTGCCGTCTGGAAGATACACCCTTAATCTGGATTATTTCAGGAGCTACGCACATCAGTGAGATTGTTGAAAATGCAGATGGTATCCTACCAAAAAGGAAAATAAGTCGCGAGAACAGTCAGTTGTCAAAAAAATTTGTTGAAAAATTGATAACCTCCTATTCAACCAACGTTAAAACTTGGAACAATTATCTGAAAAAGCAAGGGGGGGTACCGTTTAAGAACGCTTTAGAATTATTCTCTGGTGATCTTAACTTGGTTGCTGATTATTCCAAATTCTATGATTTTGCGACGGATTCCAGTTACAAAACGATTGGCCCTATCTTGATAGATGAAGTAGGTTTTACTAATCCTATGAAAAAAAGTAACAAAAAAATATTACTCAGTTTTGGGACGTCCTTTAAAGTTTCCTGGGTAGAAGGATTTTTGAAAACTTTACCAACAAACTATCAGTATATATTGACAACTTGTGGGGAAGAAATCAAATTGCCAGGTCCTCATATTGAGCCAGTTGACTTTGTTGATTTTGAAAAAGTGGGGAAGGATATTCACTTTGCAATAGTCCATGGCGGACAAGGAACGGTCTATGCTATGGCTTCTCAAGGCATTCCTTTCATAGGTATTCCTTTCTTCAATGAACAATTTTGGAACATAAAAAAGTTCAGCCAACAGGATTGCGCCTACTTAGTGAAAGATGCCAATGATGTTGTTATTGAAGAAGTTATTTACAATTTTGAACAACATTACCCAATGTTCAAGGAAAATATAGTAAAATTGAGTCATAATATAAAAAACGAATCAAAAGAATCCTTGAAAAATGCGGAGGCTGAGATTGAAAAGTTTATTAGAGGCAGACAAGTTTAATTACCTTATTGTTTATAAAAACAGGGATAAGGAAAATTTGGAGAATATCTTATCTGGTGAACGACTAGAAAGGTACCATCAGGCCAATCGACCTATCACTAAGTACAAACTGTTATCAGGAAGCTACTTTATTTACAACTGTCTAAAAGGTTTGGGTTTTTCGGAAGAAACTTGTCAAGAAGCCTTTTCTACTAAAAGTAGCTATTTGATTAACCTGCCCGAAGGCAGAATTAGTTATTCAAATTCAGGAGACTATCATGTTTTAACCTATTCTTTCGTTGATGAAACAGGGGTTGATATTGAGGAATATAGAGACAGATCGGAGATGACCTATCGAAAATTCCTATCCTTATCTGAGGAAAGTAAGGGAGATTACAAGTTATTGTTTTATCAAAAATGGCTGGAAAAAGAGATTATTTTTAAGCAAAAACAAGCTAAAGATATTCACTATTTTACTCTGGAAGATTATCTAATTGGCTATGCCTTTACTACTCCCAAAAAAGTAAAGTTTGTTCAATTGCTGGATTTAACGACTGGTGGATTTGTCGAGATGTCTCTCTCGGATAAGGCTATGGAGAAGTAGCTAAACGAATAATGGACCTTATTTTTCAAAAATAAGGTTACGATAAGGCTGGGAATCAATGGATTTCTGCCTTTTTTCTTTCCCTAATTCATGATATAATAGGGAAGATCATTTTTTGACATGGAGAAAAAGACATGAGCTTCTACAATCACAAGGAAATCGAGCCCAAATGGCAACAATATTGGGCGGACAATCACACTTTTAAAACAGGAACAGATGCCTCAAAACCTAAGTTTTATGCCCTGGATATGTTCCCTTATCCATCTGGTGCGGGTCTGCACGTTGGCCACCCTGAAGGCTATACTGCGACCGACATTCTCAGCCGTTACAAGCGGGCCAAAGGTTACAATGTCCTTCATCCCATGGGTTGGGATGCTTTTGGTCTGCCAGCGGAGCAGTACGCGATGGACACAGGTAATGACCCAGCAGACTTTACAGCTCAAAATATCGCGACCTTCAAGCGTCAGATTAACGCCCTTGGCTTTTCTTACGACTGGGACCGTGAGGTCAATACGACCGATCCAAACTATTACAAGTGGACCCAGTGGATCTTCACCAAGCTCTATGAAAAAGGCTTAGCCTACGAGGCAGAAGTGCCTGTTAACTGGGTAGAGGAACTGGGAACAGCCATTGCCAATGAAGAGGTTCTACCTGACGGAACCTCAGAGCGTGGCGGCTATCCCGTTGTCCGCAAACCTATGCGCCAATGGATGCTAAAAATCACAGCCTATGCAGAACGTTTGCTCAACGACTTGGAAGAAGTTGACTGGCCAGAGTCTATCAAGGACATGCAGCGCAACTGGATTGGTAAGTCAACTGGTGCCAATGTCACCTTCAAGATTAAGGACACCGACAAGGACTTTACCGTCTTCACCACTCGTCCAGATACCCTTTTTGGAGCAACTTACGCTGTTCTTGCCCCTGAGCATGACTTGGTCGATAGCATTACTTCGCCTGAGCAAGCAGAAGCAGTAGCTGACTACAAACGCCAAGCCTCTCTCAAATCAGACCTGGCCCGAACCGACTTGGCCAAGGAAAAAACAGGAGTCTGGACAGGTGCCTATGCCATCAACCCTGTCAATGGAAAAGAAATTCCTATCTGGATTGCGGACTATGTCCTAGCTAGCTACGGTACAGGTGCCATCATGGCCGTGCCTGCCCATGATGAGCGGGATTGGGAATTTGCCAAGCAATTTGATTTGGAGATTCTTCCCGTTCTGGAGGGTGGCAATGTAGCAGAAGCGGCCTTCACAGAAGACGGACCCCATATCAATTCGGACTTTCTCGACGGTCTCAACAAGGAAGATGCCATTGCCAAGATGGTAGCCTGGTTGGAAGAAAAGGGCTTGGGTGAGGAGAAAGTTTCCTACCGCCTCCGAGACTGGCTTTTCAGCCGCCAGCGTTACTGGGGTGAGCCCATTCCAATCATCCATTGGGAAGACGGCACCTCCACAGCTGTACCAGAAAATGAATTACCGCTAGTCTTGCCAAAAACTTCTGACATCAAGCCTTCCGGCACGGGTGAATCACCGCTGGCCAATCTGACAGACTGGTTGGAAGTGACCCGCGAAGATGGGGTCAAGGGTCGCCGGGAAACCAACACCATGCCCCAATGGGCAGGATCCAGCTGGTACTACCTGCGCTACATCGACCCTCATAACAACGAGAAATTGGCTGACCAAGACTTGCTCAAACAATGGCTGCCTGTTGACATCTACGTCGGCGGTGCTGAACATGCCGTTCTTCACCTCCTCTATGCTCGTTTCTGGCACAAATTCCTCTATGATATCGGTGTTGTTCCAACCAAGGAACCCTTCCAAAAGCTCTTTAACCAAGGGATGATTTTGGGAACCAGTTACCGAGATAGCCGTGGGGCCCTGGTTGCGACCGACAAGGTGGAAAAACGGGATGGCTCCTTCTTCCATGTCGAAACTGGGGAAGAACTGGAACAGGCGCCAGCCAAGATGTCCAAATCCCTGAAAAACGTCGTCAATCCAGATGATGTCATTGACCAGTATGGTGCGGATACCCTGCGTGTTTATGAGATGTTCATGGGGCCGCTGGATGCGTCTATCGCTTGGAGCGAAGAAGGCCTGGAAGGTTCGCGTAAATTCCTAGACCGGGTTTACCGTCTTCTGACCAACAAGGAGCTGGTAGCGGAAAACAATGGCCACTTGGACAAGGTTTACCATGAAACCGTGAAAACAGTGAGCGAGCACATCGAAGGGCTCAAGTTCATTACCGCCATCGCCCAACTCATGATTTTTGTCAACGCAGCCAACAAGGAAGACCAGCTCTATGTCGAATACGCCAAAGGCTTCATCCAGTTGCTGGCGCCATTTGCCCCACACTTGGGTGAGGAACTCTGGCAGCTGGTAACGGGCAGTCAAGAGTCCATCTCTCATGTGGCGTGGCCAAGCTATGACGAAAGCAAGCTAGTGGAGAGCGAAGTGGAAATCGTTGTCCAGATCAAGGGTAAGGTCAAGGCCAAGCTCATGGTTCCAAAAGATGCCAGCCGTGAAGAACTGGAAAGTATCGCCCTTGCAAATGAAAAAATCCAGGCCGAAGTAGCAGGCAAAGAAATTGTGAAGGTGATTGTGGTTGCAAACAAACTCGTCAATATCGTTACAAAGTAACGATGGCTTCGTTTGTTTGTCTATTTCCAACCTTCCACAGTCTATCCGTAGACTATCGAAGCCAACTAAATTGGTGAATATTGTTGTCAAATAACCAAATTATTTGCTCATTTCCAACCTCCAACAGTTCACTGGACTGTTGGAGCCAACCAAACTCGTCAATATCGTTACTAAGTAATGAGTATGTCATTCAAGCAAGGAAATTTCCTTGCTTTTTTTCTTAAAAATCATCATTTTTTAAAAGATTTCTTGGCACTTTTCTTCCTATATATAGGAGTTTTTCCTTGTATATTGCGATGAAATATTTTTGCAAAAAACGCTTGCATTTCCCGGCGGAAGTGCTATAATATTCGCAAATAGGAGGTGTTGTTATGGACATGTTTCTCAAATTTTTCCTTGGGATTGTTATCATAGCAGGGCTGGTTTATTTCATCATAGCTTTGAGAAAGAAGCTGATTATGCCACGTGTGGTGGATGCCAAGGGCCGACAGGCGGTCAATTATTTTATTGACTTTAAACATGTGGATCTTCCTGACTTGGAAGGAGATGCGGCCTTCTTGGAGCTGGCGACTGTCAAGTACAAAACAGGAAATGGTTACTGTGTCGCATCGACTGTCAACGATGCTAGGTTGAAAGAGTTTATCAAAACCAACTATCAACTGGAACCAAGCCAATTCACCGTGACGACTCGCCAAATGCTTTATTAAAAAGAAAATAGAAAGTAGGCAGTATTATGTTTGAAATTATTTCTTCAATATTATTTTTGTCACTAAATGTAGGATTAGGCTACTATTGGTATTACATGCATTTTATTTTTCCTAAGAAACACGGCGTTCCTTATATCATTCAATTTGATCAAGTAGAAATTGCGCCTAATATTAGGGAGAATAGTAACTTGAAAGGTAAGATTGAAATTATTAGCCAGTCTCCTGATAACCTGACTTGGGAAGTTAGGAGTAAAGTAATTAATGAGCGTGTGATTAAAAGGACGCTTATGGATGATTACAATTTAGCAGATAGGCAAGTTCATATCTCTGGGGAAGCACGTTGGGCATACGAATAATATTTAAGGAGGAGCTATCATGTTTACCTATCGTATCGATTTTAGCAAGGGACTGAATGTCCCAGATTTGTCCACCAATCCTAAACTTGCAGATGTCTTGACCTTTGATATCAAGCATAAGGATTGGTATGTCGTAGGCAGCAAGCTCAATGATGTTGCCCTGCGCCAACTGTTGATGGAGGAGTACAACCTTCCCATGAAAGATGTGGTTGTGACCTCCACTCGGATCTCTTTTGGGGCAGCGGCTACTTCCTAGTGAGAAGCTAATTTTACATAGAGTTTGGAACAATTGTTGTTCCAGGCTCTATTTTTTCGTTTTAGATGCTAATAGGACAGTGGTTGATTGGCTTTAACAGTCGGGGGAGTGAAACAGCTCGGGGAACTGTTTCAGCCCGAACACAGGTATGAGGAAGCGAGGTAAGGAAAGCTGGAAATAGATTTTGTGAAGCAAATCTCAGCTGTTCGTGTATTAGGCTCAGTAGTCGCCCTATACGAATGATGCGAACTAAGTTCACCTTGCCTCCAACCTCCAAAGGGTTCCCCAAACCTTTAGAGTTGTTCTGCTATCTTTGTATCGGTCTGAGGGATGATTTAGGAAATTTCCTTTGTCTGGTCACAAAATTTCCGTAGTGATACGGAAATAGTTAAGATTTCCTTTGTAAGCGTATTCAGTTATAATAGACATGTAAACCATCATATTTTTTAAAACGGAGGAAGCTTTTATGGTTAAAGCACTTATTGTCTGTGCAGCGGGTATGTCATCATCTTTGATTGCAAAGAAAACAGCAGCACTTTTGAACGAGCAAGGTTTCGCTATCGAGATGGACGCCGTCAGCGTTCCAGAAGGGAAAAAACTGATTCAAGACGCTGTCTACGACCTCTATCTGGTAAGCCCACAGACCAAGATGCATTACCAACAATTGGTTGATGAGGGCGCAAAAGTGGGTCGCCCAGTGGTTCAAATTCCACCACAAGCCTACATCCCCATTCCGATGGGTATTGAGAAAATGGCTGCCCTGGTGAAGGAAAGCCTCTAAAGGGATGTGACTGTTGAGCGAAAATAATCTAAATCTATCAGTAGAGGTTCTAATATCAAACATAAGGAGCTCCTATGCTACATCAAAAAGAAAAAATGATTTTGAACTATTTATCGCAAGACAGCAGTCGCTATGTAACCAGCAAGGAATTGGCCGACCATCTGTCCTGTACGGATCGGACGGTTCGGACCTATTTAAAAAATGTCAGTCAGGAATTGACAAAGCTTGGTGAGGGGGTGGCGATCGAGTCCAAACAGGGATTTGGTTACCGCCTCTCCATCCAAGATGAAAAGCTGTATCAGCAATTCTTGGCCGACTACCATATCCAAAATGGCATGGCCAATGCTGGTATTTCAGACCGCCATCATTTTATCCTCAACAAGCTCCTGTTTGAGCAGGAAGGGCTTCTCTTTGAAGACCTGATGGACCAGCTCTTTGTTAGCCGCTCCACTCTGTCAGCGGACTTCAAAAAGCTCCGCCAACTCTTGGAAAAATACCACCTGACCATCGAAAGCCGGGCCAATAAGGGAGTCTATGTTTCTGGCAGCGAGCAAGACAAGCGCCATTTTATTATGGACTATTTCTTCAGTGGCCAGTTCATGAAAAACATCCACCAATATGTCCGTCACGATGTTCTCAAGTTGCCCATCAACTTTGAAGAACTGACCATGGTCATCCTGGATGAATCCCGCAGCCAGGGCTTGAAATTATCAGACTTTGTCATTCAAAATCTGGTGGTCCATATTGCCCTCGCCATCAAGAGGCTGGAATCTGGTTTTCAGATTTCTGCCATCGAATTGGACCCAGAGCGCTATGAAAAGGAAATATTGGTGGCCAAAAATATCCTTCATCGGATCCGTTTGGTGACCCAGATTGATTTTCCCCATAGCGAGGTCAACTATATCGCCCTTCATTTGATTTCCAAGGGGCAAAAGAGGGAACGGTCGGTAGAAGATGGCTCGACCAATCAGCTGCGTCAGGAGATTCTCAGTGCGCTTCAGCGCCTGGATAAGGAAACGGGCTATCATTTCAGCGGGGATTTCACCCTGTCAGAAGGCCTCTTAACCCATCTGGAAGTTCTGATGGAGCGTCTGGAAAATGATGTGCATCTGGACAATCCGCTGCTGGAAGATATCAAGTCCAATTATATAGATGCTTTTAGCCTGACCAGGACCATGCTTTCCTATTTGGACATGATTCAGGTAAACCAACTGTCTGAGGATGAAATTGCCTACATTGCCCTCCATATCATGGCCGCCCTCGAGCGCTACAGGGAGGAGCATAAGCCCAATGCCCTGGTCATCTGTGCCACTGGTTTTGGCAGCGCCCAGATGCTGCGGCACAGAATTCAAAACGAACTCAGTCAGTATGTCAATGTGGCTGAAATGGTTGGTTACTACGACATCAACGATGAAAAGTTGGAAGGTGTTGACTGTATCATTTCGACCATTGATTTATCCAATTTAGTCTTTGCCATCCCGGTCTATAAGGTCAGTGTCTTTCTTAAGGAAGAAGAAGTGACCTACATCAAGAAGGAATTGTCCAAGCTGACGGCCAAGAAGTCCAAGCAAAATCTCCGAGTATCAAAGGGAAAATTGACAGATTTCTTTGATGACTATTTTTCCAAGGACTACTTTGCGATTCTGGAGGAGACGGACAAGGATGCGGTTCTGCGCCATCTGGTCGCCCTCTTAAATGATAGCAGTGATGACCAGTATGAGCAGGAAATGCTTGATTTGATGAGTCAACGGTCCAAGATGAGTACGGTGGTCTTTGATGAGACCATTGCGGTCCCTCATCCTATCAAGGCCTTGGACAAGGACCATAAAATTGCGGTTGCCATTGTCAAAAACGGTCTGGTCTGGGATGATTATTTCAAACAGATCCAACTGGTCTTTCTGATCAGCTCCTCCATTTACGGCAATGAAGGACTGGCAGATATTACCAGAGGCATCGTTGACTTGGTTGACCTACCAGAATTAAAAGAAAAAATGGTTGCCTGTCAGGATTTTGAAGAGTTTAAAGAACTGTTTCTCAGTCTTGACCAAGATAGATAAGTAGAAAGGAAGATTATGAATACAGAAGAACTTCAAGTAGCCGCTTTTGAGATTATCTTGTATAGCGGTAATGCCCGTTCTACGGTCCATGCAGCCTTTGCAGATATGCGCGAAGGCCAATACGAGGCAGCAGCTGAAAAATTGGAGGCTGCCAACGAGGAACTGCTCCAGGCCCATCACGCGCAAACCAAGCTCTTGAATGAATATGCCAATGGAGTTGAAATCAAAATTGAAATCATCATGGTTCATGCTCAAGACCATTTGATGACCAGTATGACCCTGCGCGAAGTCGCCTTGGAAATGCTGGAATTGTACAAAAAAGTGAGCTAGTTAAAAAGTTTCCTTGTATAGGAAAATGACGGATTGGAGGATTGTCACATGACAGACCAGGAAAAAGCAATCATAGAAGAAAGACGAAAAGAGAATGCCATCAAAACTCTGTTTTACAATCGCTATTTTGCCATTCGGTACATTAGTGCGGCCTACCTCTTTGTCAATCTCTACTGGGCGGCGGTTCTGTATATGACCCAGGATTATCTGGCCATGCTGGTGCCAGTAGCCATGCTTGTCTTTGCAGGACTGACCATGTGGGAACAGTTTAAGATGTTCACGCGCAACCAAGAGCAGGCTAAGACCACCTACCGTTTTTATCAGACGGTTATTGGGGTCAACAGTATCCTGGCCTTGGTGACCCTAACCGGTCAAATCGGCTTTTTATACCCCTTCCTGCAGGACACACAACAATCCATCATTGCCCTCCTTTTGGTACAGGGAGTCGGCATCTTGCTGGCAGTTTGGATCCTCTCCAAACTCAACCGCATCAACAAGAATGCGGACAAGCAGTATCTTCGTTTGAAGCAGTATTTGGCTGCTCATGAATAATTTTGCAAACATTTATAAAAAAATTTAGGAGGATCATATATGTTTGAACTTTTAGAAAAGTACCTCATGGGTCCAATGGGGAAGGTTGCGACCTATAGACCTGTCCGGGCCATCGTGGCTGCCGGGATGGCTTCTATCCCCTTGACCATCGTGGGTTCGGCCTTCCTTGTCCTGGGTGTCATTCCCCAAGCCTTTCCCTTCCTAGCGGATATCTGGGCTGGCTCCTTTGACAAGTTTGCGGCCTTGACCCTCTTGGCATACAAGTGTTCCATGGGTATCTTGTCTCTCTACTTTGCCTTGGTCTTTGGTTATGAGTACACCAAGATTTATGCAGAGGAAGAAGGTCTCAACTTGTCTCCAATGAACGGTGGAATTTTGGCAGTCTTTGCCTTCTTCATGACTATTCCTGAGCTGACTTGGACCGATGGTGCGATGACCTTGGTGACTGGCGAAACCACTGTCAACGGCTGGACCGTTGGTGGTGATAGCTTGGCTCGTCTCGCTACATCAGGCCTCTTTACAGCCATCCTCATGTCTGTCTTGGCCGTGCAACTTTACCGTCTCTGTGTGAAACGCCAGTGGGTCATCAAGATGCCAGAAGCGGTTCCAGAAGGGGTATCACGTTCCTTTACAGCTTTGGTTCCAGCCTTTGTGGTAGCCATTACCGTTATCTTCATCAATGGAGCCTTTATCTTTATGGGAACAGATATCTATAAGGTCATTGCAATCCCATTTGCCTTTGTAGCAAACATCACTAACTCTCTTCCAGGTATCATCGTTATCTACTTCTTGGTACACGCTCTCTGGATCGTGGGTATCCACGGTGCTAATATCGTTATGGGTCTGGTTAACCCAATCCTCTTGGCCAATATGGCAGCCAATATGGATGGTGGTAATTATGCCTTTGCGGGTGAGTTTACCAATGCTTACGTTACCATCGGTGGTTCAGGTGCGACCCTTGGTTTGACCCTTTTCATCGCCTTCTTTGCTAAATCTGAGCAGTTGAAGATGCTTGGTAGAGCATCAATCGGTCCAGCTATCTTCAATATCAATGAGCCAATTATCTTCGGTATGCCGGTTGTTTACAACCCAATCTTGGCGATTCCATTTATCCTTGCACCGATTCTAACGGCTTCAATCGCCTTTTTGGCCGTAGATTATGGCTTGGTTGCCAAAGCCATTGCTCAAACTCCATGGCCAAGTCCAGTGGGTATTGGAGCAATGATGGGTGCTGGAGGTGACTGGAAAGCAGCAGTACTTGCCATTGTTTGTGCATTAGTTGCCTTCCTTATCTGGTTCCCATTCATCAAAGTTTACGATGCAAAACTTGTTAAAGAAGAACAGGGTGCAGCTTAATTTCATGGAATTTCAAAGTCTGTGACTGTTCTAGTCTCAGACTTTTTTTTCAAGTTAGAAAGGATGACTATGTCAGAATTAGGTATTTCCATCTATCCCTCTAAGTCTAGTTTTCAAGAGATGGCGGCTTATCTGGACCAGGCGGCCAGCCTGGGCTATACCCGCATCTTCACCTCCATGCTGGAGGTGGCAGACAATCCTGATGAGACGGTGCAAGCCTTCAAGGCCATCATTGCTCATGGCAATGCTCTGGGCATGCGGACCTCTCTCGATGTCAATCCCAAGCTCTTTCAGGCCTTGAATCTTGGTTATGAAGATATGAGCTTCTTTGCGGACTTGGGGATCTGGTCTCTGCGTTTGGATGAAGGTTTCCGCGGCTATGAAGAAGCCATGATGACCCATAACCCTTACGGCATCATTATCGAAACCAACATTTCCAGAGGTCAGCATTATATTGACCTGATTATGGATTTTGGGGCCAATAAGGACCGCTTGATTGGTTCCCATAACTTTTACCCGCAAGCCTACACGGGCTTGGACTTGGATTATTTTGTAGAAACAGCCGCCAAATACAAGGCTTACAATCTTCGGACGGCAGCCTTTGTGGATACTGCATCTGGGAAATTTGGCCCCTGGCCCCTGTCTGATTTGATGGTGTCCAGTGAAGTGCAGCGTAACCTCCCTCTGACTACTCAGATTCAGCTTCTCAAGGCGACGGGCGTCATTGACGACCTCTTTATCAGTTCCTCATTGGTGGACCTTGACGACCTAAAGGCCGCTGCCGCTAGTTTCTTTGGAACCATGCCAGAGCTCCAAGTTCAGTTTCGGGAGGATACCAGTGCACTGGAGAAAGCTATTTGTTTAGACAATATCCAGCTCTATCGGGGGGATTACTCAGGCTATATGATTCGATCCAGCCAGACCAGGGTTAAGTATCGGAATGAAGTTGTTCCTGCTGCCAATACCGCTGCCATCCAGAGAGGGGATATCCTCATTGGCAATGACCAGGCAGGCCAGTACAAGGCAGAGTTGCAGGTTGCCCTCAAGGACCGCCCAAACCTGGGTGAACGCCAGAATGTCATCGGCCATATTCGGGAAGCCGACCTGATTCTTCTGGACTGGATTCAACCTTGGCAGTCTTTTAGACTGGTGGAAGATAAATAAGATGAAAAAAACCAGCGTCTGCTGGTTTTTTCGAGTCCCATTTAAAGGTCGCGGTAATCAATCAGCTCAACTCCAGCTTGCTCCAAGAAGCTTTTGGTGGCTGGGTTGGTCAGAACCTCCACCTCCAAACAGCGTTCCTGCAAGAGGCTGGAGTGAGTCAGGATATATTGGTCTAAATAGCCAGGATGAAAGATTCCCATTTGGACGACTTCATCAGAGGCGGACGCGACCATTTTTTGCAAGAGGACAAAGGGATCGTAGTTTGGTTGGAGAGACTCCATGTGGAATGCCACGAGAGAATCACCAACCCGAATGGGTTTGTCATCCATAGGGAAGCCCGAATACTTGAGTTGGTACTTGTTGGCCACATACTCAAGGCCCTTGAAAAACTGGGCTGAAGCTACGGCATGCCCTTCAAAATAATCTGGCTTACGGCCAAAGAGTTCGAGGAAGCGATGGTACTGGGCTTCGATTTCGATGATGACTTCGTCAAAGACCACAAAATCCTCGGTGGCGGAACGGTAGGTTTTGGAGGACTTGAAATAACCTTTCTCATCCACCAGACTAGGAATCAGAGCAGGGTCGCTCAGGGGCTGTTCGGCACAGATATTGACATGGACACCTAGGGCAATATCACAGTCCCGAATCAAGTCCACTCCATGGAGCGTAGCGGGCATATTGACCATGACCCCCAGGCTCCTAATCAACCCCTGCCGAATCGACTTTTCAATGCCATAATTGACCGCCTCTGAATAACCGAGGTCGTCTGCACGTAGTAGTAATTTTTTCATGGGGAGCTCCTAATCTTTTATCAATACTGGATTATTTTTTTCAAATCCAAATAGGTAGGTTAGTAGGGCTGTTACAGTAAGAGAAATGAGGCAGGCAATGGTGCCCTGGACCATATTGGACATCCCACCACCCAGGAAGCCTAGGAGCATGAGTACATTGGTAGCCCCTGCTACATAGACTCCAACCTGAGTGATACCTGCATAGAGACCTGCCACAAATCCCCCAATCGCTAGGGCGATAAAGGGCCGTCTAAAGCGGATACCCACCCCAAAAAGCACAGGCTCTGTAATACCGCCTAAGAGACAGGAGACGACATAGCCCAAAGCCAAACCTTTTTCCTCTTTTTTGCGCATCCGCAAGAAAGCTCCGATAGCCATTCCGAAAGCCGCAAATTGGGCCATCCCGCCGGCTGTTAAAACAAAGGTGTCTACCCCATTTGTCATGATGCTACTAATGCCAAAGAAAATCAATACATGGTGCATACCAGTTAGAATAAGGAAACACCATGCTGCTGCAAGAACGGCGACTGCCAAAAAACCAGCAGCGTCATTAAAGGCGATTAAGGCATTGCCAATCCAGTCTCCCAAAATATTTCCCAGAGGAGCAAGGAGACTAAAGGCAAAAGGAACTGTAACAGCCATGGTTAAAAATGGAACAAAAATGGTTGATAGACTGGTCGGAATCACTTTTTTAAAGAAGGGTTCAAGATAGGACATGAGCCAGACAATTAACAGAACTGGCAAGAGGGTCTGGGCATAGTTGTGCATGGTGGTTGGGATGAACCCATAGACAGTGAAAGGCTGACCATCCAAGGCTACTAGTTCAGGCACAACAAGCATAGCACCTGCAAAAATTCCCATTACTTGACTCACACCTAGCTTTTTCGCAGCGGTGAAACCGATATAGATGGGCATAAAGAAGAAGAAGGCATTATAGAGGGCATTGAGCAAGATATAAGTATCGCTTTCTGCGCTCACCCATTTGAATAAATCTGGGCCAATCACCACAAGAACTGTTTTAAACATGGCTGCGGTAATCATGGCAGGGATGAGTGGAGTCACTGAACCAGACATATAGTCTAAAATATTCATGCCAATTTTTTGGAGCGTCAGGGGCTCTTTTACTTTGGGAGCATCCAAGTTCTCATCAATTGCTTTTTCCGTTGCAACACCAGCTAATCGTGCAAATTCTGGGTAAACATTAGCGACATTTTGTCCAATAACAATTTGATACTGTCCGCCTGATTCAACAACAGCAATGACACCTGGGATACTGGTGACTTCGTCCTTTTGGGGGATGGATGTATCTTTTAAATTCAAGCGAAGCCTAGTCATACAATGGCTGGCACTGGTAACATTTTCCTTGCCACCCACAGCAGCAAGAACTTTTTCTGCTATGATACGATTTGCGTCTGACATACTTTCCTCCTAGTGCGGCTTGGCCGCTTTTTCATACAATCTATTGATGTGAATCATCAAATAGAGTAGCTCGTCATCTGACTGTTCCAGACCAAAGGTTTGGTCAATAAAAGTTAAGATGGCTTTGGCAATGCGGTAGATGTAGGGTTGGTTATTTTTGAGACTATCAAGAATAATCTTGTTTCCGTCTACAAAGCGTTCATTCTCTCTCACCCGCTTCAGGTAATAGCGAAGATGGGCTTGAAATCGCTGGTAGTTGAATTCATCACGTTCAATCCTGATGGCCAAATCCTTCTCTATCATCTGTGTCATGATTTCAATCATTTCTTCGATATTCTGTGTTTCAGGATCTATCGAAAAGTCGGCTCTACTATTGATGAAGTGCATGGCAATAGTAGTGATTTCACTGGATGGCAAGTCAATGTTCAGGGAAGTATTGATGATCGCCAATGCCTCACGGGCTAATTTCGTTTCTAAGGGGTAGAGTTGGGCCACTTCTTGTGAAAAGAGGATTTTCATCTCCTTGAAATCCCGTAAACGACGAATAGCGAATTGAATGTGATCGGCTAAACTAAAGACCAAGGTTGGATTTAATCGCCCTCCTAATTCTTTTTGAGCGTTTTGTACGATTTCAACACTCAGTAACATTAAGTCCTCAGGGATTTCAGTCAGAAGTAGTTCAAAATGCTGATCCAACTTATAAAATGTCATATCAATTTTGGATAGATCGTTTAACACGTAAGGTGTTTTTGGAAAACCAATTCCACGTCCAAAGGCAATCAATTCTTTACCGTTATTATCAATGCAAACCGCAACATTATTGTTGACTTTCTTTACAACCCTCATACCTTCTACCTTTCTCCATATTAGGTTGACTGCATTCTACAATTATATTGCAGCCACCAAAAAACTCCTCAGCAAGACATAGTCCACCCCCTTCTCAAAAAGTTGGTTGGTAATGCCTCCCGAAGAGTAACAATCCTTATAAAATTACATTCATTATACGCCAAAAAAAACCAAATGTCAACGGTTACAAAAACAAAAAAAATCATCTTTCTGCTCGGGGGACCTTATGGTATAATCAAATCAGATAGAAAGGGAGAGAGTTGATGAATCTACGAGAATTGTTTCCTGAAGCGGTGGTCAACCAGAAGGAGAAAATGGGCCAGGGTTGGCTGACTCAACCTTTGGGAGACCAATATATCCACTTTCCGCTTGAGGCCTTGAGCCAGCGCGAACAAGCCCTGCTGGACTTACAGGAGCCGCAAAGTGCCTTGCAGGCATCGGGTGAGGATGCTTGGCACCAGTTTTTGGTGCAAAAAAAGGGAGGCCTGCCGACCAAATTAGAAGGGGTCCAGCTCCTCTACCTGGAGCATGGTTTCCCTCTGTCTTCTGATTTGCTGGACCTCTTTTACGGGCTCTTCCCCCATCTGACAGCCTTGGTGGAACTGAGTTCAACCCGGACTGTCCTGGTCTTGGATCAGACGACTCCATTTGAAGTGGAGACTTTGGTTCAGGATATTCTGCCAGCGGTTGAGAATGATTTTGGGACCAAGCTGACCATCTTTTTTGGCAATAGCTGGACCAGGCTGCAGGCAGAAGAATTGAGGCAGGTCTTTGACAGTGAGTACCAGCTTTTTTCTGACTTCGTTCGTTTCAAGGGCAGTGAGCAGACCATCTCCTTTGCAAAAATGGCCCTCTGGGCCCGCTCCGGCCAGTTGAATCTAGGGGTCATCCCAGAAAAAATCCGCCACTACATCGATGAAAGCAAGGACATGGCGGACATCATCGAGGCCATGTGGATCTCCCAGACCAATCTGGTGCAGACCGCCCAAAAACTCTTTATGCATCGCAATTCCCTCCAGTACAAACTGGATAAATTTCACAACCTATCCGGTCTCAACTTGAAAAATTTGGATGATCTGGCCTTCTGCCACCTCTTGATCTTGAATGGATAAGCTAGGGAAGCCCCCTGGCTTTTTTGTGCACTTTGCCCAAAAATTCTGTTCGGTCTGTCTATTTTTTGAAATCGTTTTCTTTGCTATACTAGAAGCATCAAAAGAAAAACGGAGAAAAACAATGGTTGAATTGAATCTGAGCCACATTTTTAAAAAATACCCAAATGCGACCCACTACGCGGTGGAAGACTTTAACTTGGACATCAAGGACAAGGAATTCATCGTATTCGTAGGTCCTTCAGGCTGTGGTAAGTCGACTACGCTGCGGATGGTGGCTGGTCTGGAAGATATCACTGAAGGTGAATTGCGGATTGATGGTGAAGTGGTCAATGACAAGGCACCAAAAGACCGGGATATCGCCATGGTTTTCCAAAACTATGCCCTCTATCCACACATGACTGTTTATGATAACATGGCCTTTGGTTTGAAATTGCGCAAATATTCCAAGGCAGATATTGATGCCCGTGTGCAAGAAGCGGCTGCCATCCTTGGTTTGACAGAATTCTTGCAGCGCAAACCAGCTGACCTCTCTGGTGGACAACGCCAGCGTGTTGCCATGGGACGTGCCATTGTCCGTGATGCCAAAGTATTCTTGATGGATGAGCCTTTGTCTAACTTGGATGCTAAGTTGCGGGTATCCATGCGGACTGAGATTGCCAAAATCCATCGCCGTATCGGTTCCACAACCATTTACGTAACCCACGACCAGACTGAAGCCATGACCCTGGCGGACCGTATCGTTATTATGTCTTCTACCAAGAACCCTGATGGTTCAGGAACTATCGGCCGTGTGGAGCAAATCGGTACACCGCAAGAGCTTTACAATACTCCAGCCAATAAATTCGTCGCTGGATTTATCGGAAGCCCAGCTATGAACTTCTTCAACGTTACCGTTGAAGCAGATCGTCTGGTTAGTGCAGATGGTTTTGAAATCGCCCTGCCAGAAGGTCAGGCCAAGATTTTGGAAGCCCAAGGCTACATCGGCCAAGAAGTCATCTTCGGTATCCGTCCAGAAGACATCTCCAGCAACCAAATCGTACAAGATGCCTATCCAAATGCTACTGTGAAGGCAGAAGTCCTAGTATCCGAATTGCTCGGTTCTGAAACCATGCTCTATGTCAAAACTGGCGCAACCGAATTTGTTTCCCGTGTAGATGCGCGTGACTTCCACTCACCAGGTGAGGAAGTAGCCTTGACCTTTAATGTTGGCAAAGGACACTTCTTCGACAAGGTATCTGAAAAAGCTATTCGCTAATCCTTTTTTCGGCCACTAAGTTTCTTAGGATCTTAGTGGTCGTTTTTCTTTTGTCAAAAACCTTGCTGGTGCGGCTCAGTCTCTTCTCATTTGTGCTATAATCATCTTATGGACTTTACAGTAGAAGAAAAAGAATACTTTATGCGGGAGGCCCTCAGGGAAGCCGAGAAATCCTTGGCCAAGGAAGAAATCCCCATCGGCTGTGTCATCGTCAAGGATGGTAAAATCATCGGCCGTGGGCACAATGCCCGTGAGGAACTTCAGCAGGCCATCATGCACGCAGAAATCATGGCTATCAAGGAAGCTAACCAGCAAGAGGGCAACTGGCGCTTGTTGGATACCACCCTCTTTGTCACCATTGAACCCTGCGTCATGTGCAGTGGGGCTATCGGTCTGGCCAGAATTCCCCAGGTTATCTACGGAGCGGCTAACCAAAAATTTGGCGGAGCAGGCAGCCTCTATGACATTTTGACCGATGAACGCCTCAATCACCGGGTGGAGGTGGAGACGGGGATTTTAGAAGAGGAATGTGCTGCCATCATGCAGACCTTTTTCAGGCAGGGCCGCGAGCGAAAAAAGGAAGCCAAACGCCAGGCCAAGGAGGGCTTGGAAGAGTAGGTCAGCCTATTTTTGGGAAAAATGGGTCAGCATCTTCCCAGCCAGAAAAATTTGTGGTATAATAATCAACGGAGCAACATTCGTGCGTGAAGTGGGTCAGGGGAGGAATCCAGCAGCCCTAAGCGAGGTCGGATGTGTGCTCTTTTATTTGTTTTCAATACCCTTTGAAGTCTAGCTATCAAAGGTATTTTTGAAAATATAGTGAAAAATATGAAAACATTATGAAAATGTGCAGTGTTTAACAAAGTACTTGAAAAAAAACTCATAAAGCGTTATCATAGAATGTAAACACAAATTGGAGGCTTATAAATGGCACACATCAAATTCGATTATTCAAAACTACTAGGACAGTATGTTCAGCCACATGAATTGGACTTTATGCAAAGTCAGATTACAGCTGTAGATGCTGACTTGCGCAACCGTACAGGAGCTGGCGCAGAGATGCTGGGTTGGCTGGATCTTCCACAGGACTACGACAAGGAAGAATTTGCCCGCATCAAGGAAGCGGCAGAAAAGATCAAGGCAGACAGTGATGTTTTGGTGGTCATCGGTATTGGTGGTTCCTATCTTGGTGCCAAGGCAGCCATTGACTTCCTGAATTCTTCTTTTGTCAACTTGCAGAGCAAGGAAGAGCGCAAGGCGCCACAGATCCTCTACGCAGGAAACTCGATTTCTTCTACTTACTTGGCGGACCTCTTGGACTATGTGGCAGACAAGGATTTCTCTGTTAATGTCATTTCTAAGTCTGGGACAACCACGGAACCAGCTATTGCCTTCCGTGTCTTCAAGGAAGCCCTGATCAAGAAATACGGTGTGGAAGAAGCCAACAAACGGATTTATGCAACCACCGATAAGGTTCGTGGCGCGGTCAAGGTAGAAGCAGATGCCAGTGGTTGGGAAACCTTTGTGGTGCCAGATAGCGTGGGTGGACGCTTTACCGTCTTGACAGCAGTTGGTCTCTTGCCAATCGCGGCAGCTGGTGCAGATGTGGATCAGCTCATGGCGGGTGCCGCAGCAGCTCGTGAGGCCTACTCTTCTAACAAGCTATCTGAAAATGAATCCTACCAATATGCAGCCCTTCGGAACATCCTTTACAGAAAAGGCTACATGACCGAAATCTTGGCCAACTATGAGCCATCTCTGCAATACTTCTCAGAGTGGTGGAAGCAACTGGCCGGCGAATCAGAAGGAAAAGACAACAAGGGTATCTACCCAACTTCAGCCAACTTCTCTACTGACCTTCACTCGATTGGACAAATCATCCAAGAAGGTCGTCGTGACCTCTTTGAAACAGTGGTCCGTGTCGACAAGCCAGCGAAAAATATCCTCATTCCTGAAATGGCAGAAGACCTGGATGGCCTTGGCTACCTGGAAGGTAAGGATGTCGATTTCGTTAACAAGAAGGCTACTGACGGTGTCCTTTTGGCCCACACAGATGGTGGCGTGCCAAACATGTTCATCACCCTGCCTGAGCAAGACGAGTTTACTCTGGGCTATGTCATCTACTTCTTCGAGTTGGGCATCGCCGCATCTGGCTACCTCAACGGTGTCAATCCATTTGACCAACCAGGTGTCGAAGCCTACAAGAAAAACATGTTTGCCCTTCTTGGCAAACCAGGTTTTGAAGACCTAGCCGCAGAGCTCAATGCTCGTTTGTAATCGAAACTATGAAAGAGTCCGAGAGGGCTCTTTTTCTTGTGAAAAAAACGATGAAGCAGAAACATTTGCCATAAAATCAAGGATTTTTGTCAAAAGTTTGTGAATAAAATAATTTTAAATAACATTTGACAAAACTGTTGACAAATGACAAGAAAGGGGTTACAATGCAGATATGAATCAAATGACACAATAGGTGTCAAATGTTAAAAGGAGGTCGCATATGACTTTATACGGAAAATTGTTGGAGCGCGAATCTGCCAATAACCCGATTAAAGTTGGGGTTATCGGGGCTGGTCAGATGGGTACAGGGATGATTGCCCAAATTTCAACCATTCCTGGTATGGAAGTTCGGGGCATCAGTGACATCCAGCTGGAGAATGCCAAGCGGGCAGCAGAGGCCTACAATGCTTCTTCGGCCAAGAAGGTGGATATCCAGGTGACGACTGACTTCAAGGAAGTCATCGAATCAGATGATATTGAAATCATTGTTGATGCGACGGGTGTACCGGAAGTGGGGGCCAAAATCGCCTTGGCTACCTTGATTGCCAAAAAACACCTGGTCCTTCTCAATGTAGAGGTGGATATCACCATTGGCCCTCTCATGAAAAAAATGTATGATGCGGCTGGCCTGATTTACACAGGTTCAGATGGAGATGAGCCTGCAGTGACCACTCAACTCTTTGAATTTGCCAAATCCATGGGGATGGAAGTCCTGGTTGCTGGAAAGGGCAAGAATAACCAGCTCAAGATTGAAGCCAATCCAGACAGCTGTGCAGCAGAAGCAGCAGCCAAGAAGATGTCAGCCCACATGCTAGCAGCCTTTCAGGATGGCACCAAGACCATGGCTGAGATGAACCTCTTGTCCAACGCCATCGGCTTCCTGCCAGATCTTCCAGGGATGCATGGTATTGCTGGGGACCTGGATTCGACAGTGGATGACCTGCGTTTGAAGTCAGAAGGCGGGGTTTTGGACAGTTATGGTGTTGTGGAATACGTCGATGGTCTGGCCCCAGGAGTCTTTATCATTGTGAAGGGACAAAATGATGGGGTGGCCCATGAGTTGAACTATTTGATGAAAAAAGGAGACAAGGACCATCACTTGCTCTTTAGGCCTTTCCACTTGGCCAGCCTAGAAACTCCACTGACCATTGCTCGGGCTGTCTTGGAGCATGACCACGCTATTGTGCCTATGGGGGCTCCTGTTTCAGAAACAGTAGCGGTTGCCAAACGGGATATTAAGGCCGGTGAGCCGATCGATGGTATTGGCGGCTACTGTGTTCGCGGTGTCATCGAGACCCATGCGGATATGCGTAAGAATAACAATGTTCCAATTGGTCTGGTTGGCGGCAAGTCTTTTGCTAAACGGGATATTGCGAACGGAACCTTCCTAACTCTGGATGACATCCAGCTGGATGAAACCACAACTGTTTACAAACTGCGTAAACTTCAGGACGAGACTTTTGGCTAGTTCGGACTTGTTGAGTGGTTCCAGTTTCGATACAATGGTACTATCCCATTAAAAGGAGAACGAGATGAGAAATCTAGTGATTGCACTGACTTTGGTGCTCTTGGTGCAGCTCCTCTTGACCGTTTATCAGGTTCAGTATTACCAAGGCTTTATGAAGAATTTGGTGAAAAAATACCAGGATACTCAGAACTACCAATTAGTATCTGAGGTGGTCAAATCGAGGTTCCGCTCAAGTATTGTGGCTCTGATTTATGATCAGAACAAGGTGATTGTTGAGGCATACTGTCTCAATGGCTTAACTATTTTTTCGAGATTTCAGCCCTTTGACCAACTGGTGGGGCAGGTCTTGGATGCCAATCTCCTGTCTGTCATAAAGGGAGAAGAAAACTCTGCCAAAGGCAGGGCCGTTCGTGGTTTGGTCGAAAAATATGCTGGATAGGAGGAAAGAATGAAGGAATTTACTGTCGTTGAAATTGGGGAAATGGTCCCCGCCTTTGAGGAAGAGCTGATTGTTATCCTTTTTGGAGAAACGGCTCCCCCTGAATTGAGAGCCATTTCAGTGGTACATGATTACCAGGCCAGTGATTTGGATGAGGTGGTTTTGAAGGTTGGGACCAGGCTCCAACTGGGAGACCAGCTGTACACGGTCCTTGAGGTTGGAAATGCGGCGAATGCCAACTTCCAGGAGTTGGGGCATGTGGCCATCTATATGAAAAAAGGAGAGGAAGCCCTGCTTCCAGGTTCCATCTTGGTCGAACCTGCTATTTTCCCGCATTTAAAAGCTGGGGATAGTCTCCGAATCCTCAACGACTAGGCACAATCTATGGTATAATTTTTATAGAAAAACCAAAGAAACGATGGGGAAGTCTGATGGAAAATTATACAGAAAAAGATTATGTGAAAGTAGCAATCATGTACTACGATGAGGGGATGACCCAGGCAGAAATTGCCAAAAAGATGGGCGTTTCCAGGTCTCTCGTCTCCAAAATCTTGAATGATGCCAGAGAGGCAAAGATAGTTGAGATTTTTATCAATAGCCAGTCGGTCTTTACTACCAAGTTGGAAAGAGAGCTGGAGCAGCACTTTGGACTTCAGGATGCAGTGGTAATTGACACGGTCGGTTTGACGGCTACGGAAATCAAGCGCAGGGTCAGTCATGCGGCTGCTACCTACATTGAGTCACGTTTGCGCAAGCATCCTCAGATTGGCCGTATCGGCATTTCCTGGGGAGAGACCCTGCGGAGTCTGGTCAATTACCTTCCCTATGTCAATCACTCTGATTTTCACATTTATCCCTTAATTGGGGGAATGGGCAATGAGCATTTTTACCTCCATTCCAATCAGCTAGTCCAGACTCTGGCCCAAAAAATGCGGGCTACAGCCCACTATCTTTATGTACCAGCCATGGTTTCCAGTATTGCTTTGAAAAAAGAATTGGAGCAAGATTCCACCATCTCTCGGGTCCTTGAAGAGGGAAAAAAGGTTGATTTGGGTCTTTTTGGGATAGCTTCTTTGGAAGAAAACAGCACCATGATGGAGACTGGCTATATCTCTGCCGAAGAAGCCAAGCGCTTCAAGGAAGAGATGGGAGTGGTCGGGGACATCAACTCGCAGTTCTTTGGCCAAGATGGTCAGTCCATTCTAGGGATCAATGAACATGTTATGGGGGTTAGTTTAGAGGACCTCAAACAGATTCCAACCAAGGTGGTCATCGCCTATGGGCTAGCCAAGGCTGAAGCTATTCGGGTCGGAATTGAACATCAAATGGCCGATATTCTCATCACCACAGATGAGACGGCCCAAGAAATTTTATCGCAATAAGCATAGAATGAACTATTTCTTCCTGATGAAATGGTTTATTCTTACACAAGAAATGCAACCGCTTACTTGTGTATCGTATCACATTTTTAAAGGGGAATAAGACATGAATTTTATTGAATGGTTTGGTGAAAACTTTATCGGTATCTTCCAGGCGGGTGGTCAGCAATTTGTCGGTTATCTGACAGGTATTGTCCCGCTTTTGGTGGCTCTTCTGACCTTTACCAATGCCGTTATTGCCTTGATTGGGCGTGAGCGCGTGGACCGTTTTATGAAGGCCAGCGCCAAATACACCATCTTACGCTATACTGTCATGCCACTTTTGGCCGTCTTGGTCCTGACAAACCCCATGGCCTATACCTTCGGTCAATTCCTGAAAGAAGAGGAAAAACCAGCCTTTTACGATGCGGCCGTAAGTATGGTTCACCCCGTTACAGGCCTCTTTCCCTATGCCAATGCAGGCGAACTCTTTGTTTACCTAGGTATTGCCAATGGAGTGGTGGAAGCAGGTTATTCACAGGGTAGCCTGGCTGTTCGCTACTTTTTGGCAGGTATCGTGGTCATCTTCATCCGTGGAGTGGTCACAGAAAGAATTACCAAATTCTTGATGAAGAGAGCATCCTAATAGAAAGTCAGCAAGAGGTATAGAATATGTCAGAATTTAAAGCAGTTTTTGTAAAACGTGGGGACAATGGCTGGGGAGAAGGTTTGTTGATTCAACCAACAGCTGAGAAAAACAAGATTGTATCTGTCACAGGCGGAGGCATTCACCCAGTTGCCCAAAAGGTGGCAGATTTAACAGGGGCGGAAGCAGTGGATGGTTTTAAAAATGCTATTCCAGATCATGAAATTGCAGCAGCAGTCATCGATTGTGGCGGAACGGCCCGCATTGGGGTTTATCCCATGAAGGGGATATTGACCTTGGATGTCCTTCCTTCCTCTCCTTCTGGTCCCCTGGCCAAGCATATCAACGAAAGCAACTTTGTCTCAGGGGTCAAACCGGAGTGTGTGGAAGTAAGGGAAGCTGTCCAAAGCCCAGTTTCTTTTACTTCGGAACCAGTAGACCTTGAAAAGGAAGAATTTCAGGCCAAATATGCTGAGGTCAAGGCTGAGCATCAGGCCAAACAAGAGTCCAGTGATAGTTTCTTGGTTCGCTTTTCACGGGGAATCGGAAATGTCATGGGGATCTTCTACCAGTCTGGCCGTGATACCGTGGATATGCTCTTGAAGAACATCATTCCTTTTATGGCCTTCATGAGTACCATCATCGGAATTATCAACTATACAGGTGTTGGAAATATGATTGCCAACCTCTTGGAACCCCTGTCAGGCTCCATCTTTGGCTTCATCGTCATCGCCTTTATCTGTAGTATTCCTTTCGTATCCCCGGTTATCGGCCCAGGAGCCGTTATCGCTCAGGTAATCGGAGTCTTGATTGGTAGCCAGATTGCTCAGGGAACCATTCCAGTCACCTATGCCCTGCCGGCCCTCTTTGCCATCAATGCCCAAGTTGGCTGTGACTTTATTCCAGTTGGCCTCTCTCTCGGAGAAGCCAAACCAGAAACGGTTTCGGTCGGGGTTCCAGCCATTCTGTACAGCCGCGTCATCACAGGCGCCCTTGCTGTTGTCATCGGATGGGTCTTCAGTATCGGAATGTATTAAAACAATGGTCCAGTGGACCATTGTTTTATGAGCTTGAAAATGGGAGAGTGAGCCCCTCCTGCTCAATATTCCTTGGCCAGGAGGTATTCGGCGACTTCTTGGTCAATGATGATATGGTCGACACAGCCTTTTTGGAGGAGGGCGAAGAGGCTTCGAGCCTTGGACTTGCCGGAGGCTAGGATGGCGACTTCATTCATCATTTCCAGCTCTTCTAGGCTGATGCCGACCATGCGCTGGCTGAGGCTGGTTTCCACAGCTTGACCGTTCTGGTCATAGAAGGTGGCCAGGGCATCCCCGACGACTTCTTTTTCCAAGAGGTCCTTCTCATCTTCGGCAGAAACGACCCCCAGTTGTTTGTAGGTGGAGGACTGGGCTGGATTGCCGATGCTGACGATGGCCAAATCCACTTCCAGGGCCTTTTTGTGGGCCTGCTTGATGAAGGAGGAATTCATGAATTCCTGCTTTTGCTGGGGGCTATCTGCAATGGCTGGGGTGTAATAGTAACTGACAGCGGCCTGGTATTTTTCAGCCAGCCGAAAGCAGAGGTGGTTGGAATGCAGGTGGAGCGATTCGATGCTGGCCCCGCCCATCAAGGGGACAATGGATAGGTGTCCAAAGGGCAGGGGATTGGCCGCCTGGACAAACTCATGCAGGGTGGTCCCCCAACCCAGGCCGATGGAGTGGAGGTCATAGGCTCGGTGTTCGACAAAGGCTGCTAGGTCCTTGCCCATATTGGCCTTGGTCTGTTGCTCGGATTTTTCAGTAGGGGTAATGATGGCGGTCTGCAGGTTGTATTTTTCCAGCAGGCCTTTGCTGGCTTCTGAGCTGCTTGAAAAGTTGGGAGAGATGGTGATTTGGACAATACCTCCCTCCCTGGCTTCCTTGAGAAACTGGGCAACAGTTGGCCGGCTGATTTGGAGGATTTTGGCGATTTCTGTCTGCGTCTTTTGGTCCTCGTAATAGAGCAGGGCAGTTTGATAGATGAGTTGATTTCGATTGTTCATATGTAAAATAATATCTCCATTTTTATTCTATTTTATACCAATAATTTACAAATGTAAAACGATTCCTGAAAATGTTTTACAGGCAAAATGGCTGGTGCTATAATCAAATTAGGAAAAAGAACACAGCAAAATGGCGAAAGGAGACCCTATGAAAGTCAGTTCCAAACACCTTTATCAGGTGGCAAAAAGTGAAGGTTTTGCCATCCCCCATGCCAATTTTATTGACTCGGATTCAGCCAGGGCCTATGTCACAGTAGCCCAAAGGCGTGGTCTGCCCCTGCTTTTGGCCTATGCCCAGTCTCACGAGTCCATCCTATCTCTGGAAGAGGCCGCAGCCATCGGTAACTACTATGCGGATGCGGTGGATGTGCCGGTTGTCCTCCATCTGGATCATGGAGCAGATTTTGAATTTATCAAAAAGGCCATTGATTTGGGCTTTACCTCCGTCATGATTGATGCCTCTCAAGAGTCCTTTGAGGACAATGTAGCCCTGACCAAGCAGGTGGTGGACTATGCTCATGAGAGGGGCATCGTGGTGGAAGCAGAACTGGGCCATGTCGGGGCCAATGATACCTCGGAAGCGGATGAAATCACGGATTCGGTCTATACGGAGGTGGCAGACGTCCAGGCCTTTGTGGCAGCCACCCAGGTGGATTCGCTAGCGGTTTCCATTGGGACGGCCCACGGTGTTTACAAGGGGACGCCAAAGATTAACTTTGACCGTCTCCATGAGATAGCCAGCCTGACAGATGTTCCCCTGGTCCTGCATGGGGGCTCTTCCTCAGGAGATGAGAATCTGGGCCGCTGTGCCCGTGAGGGGATTACCAAAATCAACATCTACACGGACTTTATCGTTGCAGCCTTGGCCGCTACTAAGGCCTGTGAAACAGATGATTACATCGTTTCGAGACGGGCTGCAGAAAGAGCCATGGAAGATGTTTTAGACCATTACTTTGACGTTTTTGGCACACAAGCGATTTAGGAGGTAATCATGAGCAAAGTTCAGATCAAAACACCCTTTTTCATGTTCAATCCCAAGTCCTATCTCTATGGGGTTGAAATGGTGGAAATGGCCAAGGTGGCCGAGGAAATGGCTGTCAAATACCCGGAGGCATCGGTCTTTGTGACCTGTCCCTTTGCCAGCATCAGTCAGGTGGCAGCAGTGACAGACAAGGCCATTGTATCCGCCCAGCATTTGGATGGTATCAGGCCTGGACGGGGGATGGGCCATGTTCTCCCAGAAGCCCTCAAGGCTGCAGGAGCCCAAGCCAGCTTTATCAACCATGCGGAGCGGCCCCTGACCTTTGATGAGATTATCAAGGCGGTGGAGCGGGCGGATGAGCTGGGGATTGTAACAGTAGTCTGTGCCAACTCGCTCAAGGAGGCCAGTGCTATCGCAACCCTTGAGCCAGACATTATCCTTTGTGAACCGACCGAGCTGATTGGCACTGGAAATACCAGTGATGCTTCCTATGTGACCAGCACCAACGAGGCCATCAAGGCCATTTCACCAAAGACCCTAGTCATGCAGGCTGCCGGAATCTCAAGCGCCCAGGATGTCTACGACGTCATCCAGCTGGGGGCAGATGGAACAGGCTGCACCAGCGGTATCACCAATGCAGCAGATCCCAAGCAGATGCTTCGAGATATGGTAGACGCGGCTGTTCAGGCCTATCAGGAATAGGAGGAAAAGGATGAAATTTTATAAGGCTACCTTTACAGTGGAAACCTTGGCTGGCAAGGCCACTTATGTTGACATTACGCCCAAATTGCGGGAGATTATCCAGGAAAGCGGCATTCAAAACGGTCTTTTGGCTATGATTTCTCCCCATACCACCTGTGCGGTTTTCTTTGAGGAATTTGCCCATGATTACACAGAGGATGGGGATGAGTCCCTGCAGGCGGATCTCAATCATGTTTTGGAAAAAATCGTGCCGGACCATACCAGCGCCGACACCTATATCTACCCAGGTGAAGCCCATTATCAGGCTGTCGAGTCTTGGCCCAATGCGGCGGAATACCTGCCTGACGGGGATCGTAGGGCCCTCTGGAATGGAGACGGCCACCTCAAGGCAACCCTGATTGGCTCCAGCCAGTTGCTCGATGTAACCAATGGAGATTTGGGTGTCGGCAGTACAGGCTATTTCTACTTTGTCGACTATGACAAGACCCGAGAACGAACCAGAAAGTGCCAAGTGACAGTCTTTGGAGAATAAAGCCACTGGCAAAAAGACCACCTATCAGAAGAACCTTGTTTATCAGGGTTCTTTTTTCATACAAAAAATGAGTTTGGGACAAAAGTAGTTCCAAACTCTATTTTTTCGTTTTAGATACTTATAGCGCAGTGGTTGAGTGGGCTCTAATGCGCTGATAAATCAGCTTTTACAGCCCTATACGATTGATGCGAACGGTGTTCGCTCCATTTCCAACCTCCAAATGTTCCCCAAACCTTTGGAGCTGT